>NZ_QOSC01000015.1:0-32814 GCF_008368845.1 Bacillus sp. BB51/4 | reverse complement strand
TAAAACTCCCTCTCTCTTTCACTCTATGTTCACACCAGGGTCACATCCAACTTTTATAGTATATGTATCGAAGTTGTTCCTCCCTAATTTATAAGACATTCCCCAGTGTCTTGAACAACTTCCATCCCTAATTAAATTGACATAAATTGTCCCCTTCCTTAGGCCATCATTTGTGATGGTCTTATTTTTTTGTTTACTTTATCCTTTATGTAAAACTCCCTCTCTCTTTCACTCTATGTTCAAATCACATCCAACTTTTATAGTATATATTCAGAAAATACTGTCAAAATAGGTAGTTTTTTTGTACAATTAATGTAGAAAGTAATTTTACAAAAATAAAGGGGGGTTTTATTGAAACAAACAAAAGCAATCTTAATCGCATTATTTCTCGGTTTAGTTGTCGGACTCACTTTAAATTTAGCTGCACCATCCATTTTTGAACCATTAAATCAATATGTGTTCAATCCACTTGGTCAATTGTTTATTCGCCTCATTAAAATGCTAGTTGTTCCTGTTGTATTCATTTCTATCGTGCTTGGTTCTGCTGGGCTTGGAGACCCGAAACAACTTGGAAGAATCGGCTTAAAATCAATTTCATTCTTTCTTGTAACTACAGCCGTTGCCATCTCTATTGCAGTTACATTTGCACTGATTATACAACCAGGATCTGGCGGTAACTTTAAAACCGAAGGGCTTAAATATGAAGGGGCAAAAACCGAAACATCTTTCGTCGATACATTGCTAAATATCGTACCAGATAACCCAGCAAAAGCGATGGCTGATGGAAACATGTTACAAATTATTGCCTTTGCCGTATTAATCGGACTCGGTATAGCTATTTTAGGAAAACGGGTTCAAGGTATCCATTCATTACTTGAACAGGGCAACGAATTAATGATGTATCTTGTTAATCTCGTTATGAAATTAGCTCCAATCGGAACATTTGGATTGCTCGCTTCATCCGTTGGTAAAATGGGTCTTGCAGGCGTCGCTGCGATGTTCAAGTATATGATTGTCGTTATGCTAGTACTTATTATTCACGGCGTCTTCGTGTATGGCGGATTATTAAAGGTATTAGCAAAAGAAAGTATTGTCCGTTTCTTTAAACATTTCGGACCGGTAATGGCAATTGGGTTTAGTACATCTAGCTCTAATGCATCTCTTCCATTTGCAATGAAAACAGCACAAGAAAAACTGGGTGTTCCAAAAGCGATAAGTTCTTTTGTACAACCACTAGGTGCAACGATTAATATGGATGGCACTGCCATTATGCAAGGTGTAGCAACTGTATTTATCGCTCAAGTATACGGAGTTGAGCTTACTATGTCCCAATTAGCTGTCGTCGTATTAACTGCTGTACTAGCTAGTATCGGTACTGCTGGTGTACCAGGTGTTGGACTTGTAATGCTTACGATGGTTTTAAATCAAGTAAATCTACCCGTAGAAGGTATTGCCTTAATTATCGGTATTGATCGCATTTTAGATATGTCACGAACAGCTGTAAATATTTCCGGTGATGCAATTTGCGCAATGATCGTCGCAAAATCAGAAGAAAAATATAATACGGATCAATCCGCAGCATCTTAAATCAAAAAAGGAGTGAATTATTTCACTCCTTTTTTGATTTACTTCCTTTTTTCGAACGATATTCTTTTCCTTTGTTATCATTACCAGTCTCAAATTCAGTACTAAACTCTTGCTGAAATTGCCCTGATTTCGGTGAGCCTTGATTTCCGCTCCCTTTACTACCATTTCGATTTGTCATATGTCTGCCCCCCTTCCTTTACTAGTAGTATGTTACATATTTTCTTTTTTATAATCTTTTACATACGAAAGAAGACCTTCCTCACATAGGGAAGGTCTTCTCCTTTATTACGTAAGCGTTTTCTTACTTGTAATGAATTAAATAAGTTTTTTAGAAATTGATATCATTATATTCATTTCTTCTTCTGAAAGCGCGGAGAATCTTTTTTGTAAATATTTCTTTTTCTCCCCTTCCATTTTCGCAACTAAATCTTTTCCTTGTTCTGTAATCTCCAAATATACAACTCTGCGATCTGACGTAGAACGTGAACGAGTTACAAAACCTTTATTAATTAATTTTTCTGTAACAGCTGTAATATGACTATTCGACACATTTAACTCATTGGCTACACGTGATACCATTTCTTTATTCGTACGATTCAATATTCTAAGGACGATGAACTCATTCCACGGTATGTAACCACCAAATATCTTTCCAATATCATTACGCAACGTGCGGAACATAGCAAAAACATTTGTCGATAGTTCTTCCATTAATTGCTCTCGATTTTGAGACAACTTTGACAGCCCCTTTTATTTCATTTAGTTAAATAAAAACCTTATTAATAATTTTACATGAAATCTTACTTTTTGTCACCTTATTTTCCCATAATTCGTAGTTTTTAAATAGATATTTCATGATACAATAAAGTTGATTTTCCAGAAAAAGGGGATGAAATAGTAAGTGAAGAAGACAAATTTTCTAATCTCAATCTAAAAGATAAGACTTTGATTATTGGTTTTGTTATTCTGTTTCTCATTATAACTTTTGCATTTATATTCTTTGTATATGTAGGAATCTTTCATATTACAGGTATAGAGTATAGATCACGCACTGCTTTACTTCTATTTTTTCTATTAATCACTTTTCTTAGAAGGTATTACATTCTTTATCTTCGGTTTCCTCAAGGCGTTGCTATATCCAATGACAAAAAACATGCCAAATTGGCTGGCTATTACTCTTTTTGCAATCATTGAAATTACGCTAGATTGGTTCGTCATTCATACTGCCGATGATTGGATAGAGAGCGTACAACTGTCCAATCTTACTGAATTATGTGTCGTACTATTCTTTTTCCTATTAAATCAATTATTAAGTGACAAGAAAGAGTAAGAATACAAGCTTTTCTATATAAAAATTGGTACAATGAAAACAAATCATACTAAAGAGGTGTTACTTATGAACTTACAACAATGGGCTGATAAAGGTATGTCCTTTGATACATATGTGAATGAAATGAAAGTAAATCAATACGAGCTACTGCACATTTACAATAACTTTTTAATTCCAAATGAATTACTTCCTGTATTAGAAGAACGCCAAAATGATGGCTGGCGTGTTATCGTATTAACAGCTGATTGGTGTGGTGACGCTCTTTTATGCGTACCTGTTATGAAACGAATTTCTGAAGTTGCAAATATTGATATGAGATTATTAATTCGCGATGAAAACTTAGAATTAATGGATCAATATTTAACAAATGGAACAGCACGTGCCATTCCAATTTTTATTTTCATTGATAAAGATGGAAATGAACAAGCCGTTTGGGGACCACGCGCTCCAAAAGTACAAGAGTTAGTAACTTCAATGCGCGCTACATTGCCTGAAAAAGAAGATCCAACATTCGAAGAGAAACAAAAAGAAATGTACGCTAATTTCCGTGCTACATTAGCTGATGATACTTCTCTTTGGGAACATGTAATGGAAAGCATGATGGAAAAAGTAGTAAAATAAAAAACTGCCGAACTCGGCAGTTTTTTATTACATAATGAAGAAATAGAATACCGCAGCTAAAATGAAACGGTAGTAAGCGAACGGTGTTAGTTTTACACGACCTAATAATTTTAAGAATGAAACAATTGCAAGCATCGCAACAACGAATGCTGTAATAAATCCTGTTGCAAATAACGGAATATCAGCCGCACTTAATATATCCCAGCTTTTAATTAAATCTAAACCACTTGCAGCTACCATCATTGGTACTGCTAAAATAAATGTATATTCAGCCGCCGCTGTATGTGACACGCGAGCTAATAAACCACCACTTATTGTAGAACCAGAACGAGAAAATCCTGGCCAAAGCGCTAAACATTGGAACATCCCAATTGTAAATGCTTGCTTATATGTGATTTCATCTAATGTTCTTGCTGTACTTGGTTTCGAAAACTTCTCAGCAACAATCATTAAAATACCACCAGCCACTAAACTGATGACAACTGGGCCTGGCCCAAATAAAACTTCTTTAATCGCACTATGGAACAATACGCCAAGTATGCCAGCAGGAATCATCCCGATAATAATATGTAATAAATTTAACGATGGTCCATCTGTTACTTTCCCTATACCTACTAAAGACCATAGACGCTTCCAAAATATAACAACAACTGCTAAAATCGATCCCAATTGAATAACAACTTCGAAAACTTTCGCTCTCTCGTCGTCAAATCCAAGTAAATGACCTGTTAAAATCATATGTCCTGTTGATGAAACTGGTAAAAACTCTGTTAACCCTTCAACAGCACCCATGATTATTCCAATTAACCAATCAGCCACGAGTAGTGCCTCCTTAATAACGAATATGTAATTTTTCACACCTTATCATAATACCTTATCCCCTTTTAAAGTGCATCTTTTTTTTATTGATTGTACATGTTGTATGCGCGTATTTCTTTTCTATTTGTTGATTAAATTGTATGATAGTAAGAGTTTGTTTTTTTAGCGGAAAGGGGATTTTATGAAGGAAACTAATTCATTCTCACAAAAATTAAAGCAATTTGTATTACTATTTTTCCCGATTTTCGTAACGCAAATGTCATTATTTGCAATGAGTTTTTTCGATACGACAATGTCAGGGCACGCAAGTCCTATTGATTTAGCTGGTGTTGCTATCGGAACAAGTATATGGCTTCCCGTTAGTACCGGATTAACAGGAATTTTAATGGCTACTACTCCAATTGTTGCGCAGCTCGTTGGATCAAAGAAAAAAGAGGATGTTCCCCAAGTTGTCATACAAGCAGTATATTTAGCAATTTGTGCTAGTTTCGTGGTCATCCTTATCGGTTTCTTCGCTGTTTCACCTATTTTAAACGGCATGCGCCTGGAAGAACCTGTGGAACGTATTGCGGCACAATTTTTAAGTATTATTGCAATTGGAATTATCCCTTTATTTACTTACACTGTTTTGCGCGGGTTTATTGATGCATTAGGAAAAACTCGCACAACGATGATTATTACATTACTATCATTACCAATTAACGTAATATTAAATTATGTATTAATTTTCGGTCATTTCGGTTTTCCAAAACTCGGTGGTGTTGGAGCGGCAATTGCTTCTGCAGCAACCTATTGGTGCATTTTAATTATTACCGTTATTATTATTCGTACGAAAGAGCCTTTCGCATCTTTCAATATATTTAAACAATTATATCGTCCTTCTCTTTCAAGTTGGACTGAATTCTTAAAACTTGGCGTCCCTATCGGATTTGCTATCTTTTTTGAAACGAGTATTTTTGCTGCAGTGACACTTATGATGAGTAATTTTAGTACGACAACAATCGCAGCTCATCAAGCAGCTATGAACTTCGCTTCCTTGTTATATATGACTCCTTTAAGTTTAGCAATGGCAATGACCATCGCTGTTGGATTTGAAGTTGGAGCAAAGCGATACAATAACGCAAAACAATATGGATTTATCGGGATTGGCTTAGCACTTGCATTTGCCCTATTATATTCAATTCTTCTCTACTTCTTTGATGATGAAATTGCTTCTATTTATACGACAGATATACAAGTTCATCATTTAGCAAAAGAATTTCTTATATTTGCGATTTTATTTCAAATTTCAGATGCAATTGCAACTCCCGTACAAGGGGCACTGCGTGGTTATAAAGATGTCAATGTCGCCTTAATTATGACGCTAATTGCTTATTGGGTAATCGGTCTTCCTCTTGGCTACATATTAGCAACTTATACGGAATGGGCAGCGAAAGGTTATTGGATCGGTCTTATTATCGGTCTAGCATTTGGAGCTAGCTTCCTACTTATCCGTCTCTTTCAAGTCCAGAGAAAATATACAACGCAAAACAGCCGCTAATGATATAGCGGCTGTTTTCTTCATGCATATTTTTTCTTTGAACGTATAACATAATGAAAAAGAAAGGTGGATACATATGGACGAAAAAGAAAAAAAGCAAGCATTCAATGAAGAATTCGCCCCTGAAATTTCACCTGGATATCGGCAAGATGTACATAAGCCACCTAAATATAAAAACACCTCGTTTTTAATGGGCATTACCATTTTTGCTGCGGTGTTACTCGTACTCATCATTTTCGTTTATTTTTAAGGAAAGGTGACATATTATATGAAGAAACAAGATTCCAATCGTTCAAAAAGAACTGTGAAAACAGAAAAAGGGTATGCAGGTGATTCTGTTCTTACTCAAAAACAAGTCGAGCAAGGAAATTTATATATTGCTCAAAAAGAGCTTGGTCAACAAAATGAAAACCTTTAGAATCCCTCAAAGAACTGGGGGATTTTTTTATCCGCTATTTGTAGCACTGATTCATGTTTCACTTTATTGTACATACTGTTTTTGTTCTAACACCTTAAATATATTATTAACCTTTACAATTTTTATTTCATAATTCAATTTCATTTCGCTTCTCTTACCATTTTCAGTACCCGCAACGTACGCTACAGCATGATAACGAAAACTCTCATCTGTCTCTTCACGTATCTCCTCGTCTGTAAATTTATACTCTAAATCCCGAAAGCGATTTGGATAATAATTTCTCATTAATTGTTCACACTCTCTATTTACAAATAGTTCTTCACCTTTTTTTCACATCTTCTTTATTATTAAACTCAAACACTGATAATTGCTCTGTCACAAAATGTTCTCCTACCTTTTTCATTTCATTATGAGTTAAAGTTTCTATACTTTTATTCTTTAATTCCTTATTTAACCCGTACTGATCAATCAGTTTAAAGGTAGCAAAAACCTCCTCTTTATATGACCAAAACAAGCCAAAAGCGATACATAGAGAAATGATGAATAGTCTTTTCTTCGTAATACTCCCACCCTTCTCCATAATGATAGTTATATTTTAACATATAGAAAGAAAATTCTGATATAATAAGGTAGAACAACTTAACTTAGAAACGAGGAACAATTATGGACTCTTACAAACAGTATATAAAAGAAGCTTTGCCTAATCTTTCTATACATTCATATAAACAAAATGAAGAAGGCTGGGACAATGTAGCGGTTATAGTAAATGAGGAGCTACTGTTTCGTTTCCCTCGAAAACAGGAATATGCAACGCGAATTCCGTTAGAAAAAGAACTATGCACACTTCTCTCTTGTTCACTACATGAAATTGAGGTTCCAAAGTACCACCTATTCTATGAAAAGGATACTGATACTATCCCCCTTTGCAGTTACTATACTCTCATTCATGGTGAACCGTTAAAAACAGAAATAGTTAATACGCTAGAGAAAAAAGAACTAAAAGCACTTATTACACAATTAGCAACTTTCCTTGTGGCTCTACATAGTATTCCTTTAAAGCGTGTGAAAGCATTAGAATTCCCTATAGAAAAAACACTTACCTACTGGAAAGAGCTACAAGCTAAGTTAAATCAGTATGTTACTAACAATCTTACTTCGTTCCAGCAATCATCTTTAAATCGTTTATTCGAAAATTTCTTTACATGTATCGATACAGCCATTTTTCAAAATACAATTATTCACGCTGATTTTACACATCATCATATTTTATTCGATAACCAAAATAAAACCATTTCAGGAGTTATTGATTTCGGTGATGCTCAAATTGGTGATCCTGCTTTTGATTTTGCTGGGCTATATTATGATTTCGGACATGAATTTACTACATCAGTATATGAACAATACAGCACGCTTATTTCACACCATGATCCATTACTCATTCACCGCATCACGACCTTTTATCAATACAGTCCTTTATTACATAATATGATTTATAACTTTGAAACAAAGAATGAACTTGAATTTCTAGCAGGTACAGAAAAACTGAAAGTAATACTACAGGGCCGAGATTAAATTCTCTCCCGATATTCTCTCTCTTCATACATCATTAACTTTTTATCCATTTCAACAATGATTTGATACAGTTGAAACGCTTGTAAAATTTGCAGTTGAATTCCAAAAGGAGCATTCTGTTCTTTTAACCATTGAAATACTTTCGTTTCATCTTTCATTGATTATTCCTCCCTTTATTAAAATCTGCTACAAATATACGTTAAATGATGAAAAGCTTTTCATGTCAATAACAAAAAAGGATGCAAAATTGCATCCTTTAATGTACGATATTTTTCTTCTGCTTCGCTTCTTTCTTTACTTCTTCCCTTTGGCATTCACTACGAAACGCACAACTCATACACTCAGAACGAAAATGACGCTCTGTATAATGCTCAGGTTGTTGCAACATTTCTTTCATTCTAGATAAATCAGCCATGCCAGTTATAATATCTTCCTGTTTCGGAATGTACTCATACTTAGTTCCTTCTATTAAATTAATAACTTCAATTTTTCCTGGAAGAATATCGAAAGCTTTATAACTGAATACTGTCATTAACTTTTGACAAAGAGCAAGCATTTCCTCATCCGCATCGACAACATACTTTTTAATTACAAACGACTCAGTACTCCACTCACCAACTTCTAATGTCAATGACATGTGGACGCCTAACTCTTCCATATATGTTTGAAATTTTTCATATAAAAATAATGGCGGTGTCTGACTATCATCTCTTTCAACAAACTGTAATAAGTGATCCGTTAACTTCGCTAACACAATATAATACTCCGTCTTCGAAGCGAACATATTAATCCTTACTCTTTTCCAATACTTTTCTATTAATATTAAAAGTACGATTTTCGTTTGTTGGCCTGCGGGTAGTGTGTAATACTCGTTAATAATTTGATTCACAATCATTTGTGCAATTTGTTGCCATTCAAATGAAGAAGGTGCTCTTCTTTTTATATGACGAAAATAAAATTTATGCGGACAACGCATAAAATCATACAAATGATAATCTGTCATCGTTTTGATTGCGATTTTCTCGTGCACTTGCTCTTCATCTCCCTTCTGCCATTAAGAAAGGTGTTTCACGAATTCAGCTCCAAACTGTAAACATTTTTCTACATCTTCATCTTCTGGCGTTAATTCTACTTTTAGTCCTTCTAACACAACTGCAGCTCCGCGCTCTTGTAGCTTTTCGATTAAAATGTCAACCGCCACGCCGTATTTCGGATAAGCTGAATCACATGACCCGAATACTGCGGCCTTTTTCCCATTTAAATCAATAGAATCCATTGCGTCATAAAAATCTAAGAAATCATCAGGAAGGTCACCATCTCCCCACGTGTAAGCACCTAAAATAATTCCATCATACTGTTCTAGTATAGAAGCTTCTGGTGAGTCCATAATATCGATCACTTCAATTTCATTTTCTGTTTCACGAATTGCACCCGCAATATGGTCAGCCATTTCCTCTGTATTTCCACTCATACTTGCAAAAATCATTACTAACTTACTCAACTGAATCTCTCCTTTTACCTTGTATCTCTTTTTCTGTTGGAAGTGTACTCTTCTCATCTATATATTCAGATCGAATTACATTTCGTTGCCATTCCATATGCTGATCAACATCTTTATTTTTATCTTTTAATCCCCTCCGAAGAAGGTGAAATTTTTTTCTCATTAACATGTCGCATCCATTCTATTGATAATAATTATCAATTTCAACTACCCTTAGATTAATTGACAGTGATTATCAATGTCAATAACTATTTTTAAAAAAATGATTAAAATGTACAAGCTTGTCCGTTAGCTATTCATATACTATAAATGAGCATAGTTCTTTCTCAGCCCTCTCTGACGGAAAGAAATAAAAGCAACTGCGATAGAGCGCAGTTGCCTTTTTTTATACTTTTCTATGATTTTAGTAGTCTTATCGCTGTCTCTACAAATAATTCCACTCCATAAATTAAAGCTGATTCGTCTACATCAAATTTTGGATGATGATGTGGATAACAAGTATCTATCTTTTCATTCCCCGTCCCCAATTTAATGAAGCAACCCGGTGCCTTTCTTAAATATGCTGAAAAATCTTCTCCTCCCATAGAAGGTTCCAGCTTTACAACACGCTCATTCCCAAACAAATGTAGTGCACTTTCTTCTACTACTTTCGTAATATATTCATCATTAATAACCGGATCATATCCATATCGATACGTATATGTATACTTTCCTCCATGTGCCTTTGTAATTCCTTTCACGATTTGCTCAATTTTCTCTTCTGCTTCTATTCTTAACGCTTGATTAAAAGAACGCACAGTTCCCATTAAAGTTGCTGCATTAGGAATAATATTATCAGCCATTCCCCCATGAAACTGCGTAACTGAAACAACTCTTTGCATGAAAGCACTTGTATTTCTTGATACGATATGTTGTAAATTTGTAATAATCTGCGCTCCGATAGCAATAGGATCTATCGTTTCTTCTGGCCTCGCCGCATGCCCTCCTTTCCCTTGAATTTCAACTGTAAATACGTCTGGTGCCGCCATCATCGGTCCATATGCAATTCCGATTTTCCCGCTCTCCAATCCAGACATAACATGTAAACCTATTACATAATCAACACCATCCATCACGCCTGCCTCAACCATTTCTTGTCCCCCGCCAGGATATACCTCTTCTGCGTGCTGAAAGAAGAGATGAATCTCACCTACGAAATCTTCCTTTATATTTGATAGCACCTCTGCTGTACTTAACAAAATAGCTGCGTGAGCATCATGCCCACATGCATGCATCATTCCTTTATTCACAGACGTATAAGATTTCCTTGTCTCCTCTTGAATTGGTAAAGCATCTATATCAGCTCGAATCGCAACTACTTTCCCTTGTCCCGTCCCTCTTTTAATTGCTAGTACACTATATTCCGTCGGTCTCGTTACTTCTAAAGAAGAAAACGAGCATAATGTTTCATATATAAATTGTGAAGTTTCTTTTTCATGAAATGATAATTCCGGATATTTATGAAAATGCTGTCTCCATTTAATAATGTTTTCTTCTGAAATAAGATCCTTCCACATCCTCTTCATCAGAAATTCCTCCTCTTATGAAACTTTAACAATTCATACATTAACTATGAAAAACTCAAACAAATATTACATTTCTATACATTCTCCCAGACCACTTTTATACATTCACACAATCCACTTCCTATTTACATGTCAAACCCGTTACAAATTCATGCTGAATGTAATATAATTGCTAAGTTAGGGATTTTCTTTTTTAGTATTTAGTGCTAATATCAGAAAAGAGCCTTTTGACTTATTTTTACCTAAAATGTGGAATTTTGTTTTTTTCACAATAATGTAGGACATGATACCTACAAAGAGCTATCATTTCATTAAGAGAGGGAAAGACATGGAAAGATTAAAAGAGATATGGTCTCGACCACTCACACAATGGGTTGCAAAGACGGTTTATTACCTTGCAATTTTATTTGCATTGCTTTGGTTGTATGGATTCCATGATACAAACACAAGTACATTTATTTACAACGAATTTTAGGGTGGGAACGTTATGAAGTTATTAGAACAAATTGAAAAGTGGGCTATTGAAACGCCTGATCAAACTGCTTTTGTTTGGCGAGATGCGAAAATTACGTACAAACAATTAAAGGAAGATTCTGATGCGTTAGCACATTGGATTTCTTCTGCGTATCCAGATGATCGTTCACCAATTATGGTGTATGGTCATATGCAACCTGAAATGATTATTAACTTTTTAGGATGTGTAAAAGCTGGACATGCTTATATTCCTGTAGATTTATCTATCCCAGCTGATCGTGTACAACGTATCGCTGAAAATTCTGGTGCGAAACTACTTTTATCAGGAACTGAAGTAACTGTAACTGATTTACCAGTTCGCATTGTAAGTGAAGACAACTTAAAAGATATTTTCTTTACTCATAAAGGGAACACTCCAAATCCTGAACATGCGGTAAAAGGTGATGAGAACTTCTACATTATTTACACATCAGGAAGCACAGGTAATCCAAAAGGGGTTCAGATTACTTATAACTGCCTTGTAAGTTTTACAAAATGGGCTGTAGAAGATTTCAACTTACAAACAGGGCAAGTATTCTTAAACCAAGCACCTTTCTCATTCGATTTATCTGTCATGGATATTTACCCATCATTAGTAACAGGTGGTACACTTTGGGCAATCGATAAAGATATGATTGCACGTCCAAAAGACTTGTTTGCTTCTTTAGAGCAATCGGATATACAAGTATGGACTTCGACACCATCTTTCGCAGAGATGTGTTTAATGGAAGCATCTTTCTCTGAGAGTATGCTACCGAACATGAAAACATTCTTATTCTGCGGTGAAGTGTTACCAAATGAAGTAGCTAGAAAATTAATTGAGCGTTTCCCGAAAGCGACAATTATGAATACGTACGGTCCAACAGAAGCTACTGTCGCTGTAACAGGTATTCACGTTACAGAAGAAGTGCTTGATCAATACAAATCACTTCCAGTTGGCTACTGTAAATCAGATTGCCGCCTTCTTATTATGAAAGAAGATGGTACGATTGCACCTGATGGTGAAAAAGGTGAAATCGTAATTGTCGGTCCAAGCGTAAGCGTTGGATATTTAGGAAGCCCTGAATTAACAGAAAAAGCATTTACTATGATTGACGGTGAGCGCGCCTATAAAACAGGTGATGCTGGCTATGTTGAAAATGGTCTTCTATTCTATAATGGTCGTCTTGATTTCCAAATTAAGCTGCATGGTTATCGAATGGAATTAGAAGAAATTGAGCATCACCTTCGTGCGTGTTCTTACGTAGAAGGAGCAGTTATCGTTCCAATTAAAAAAGGTGAGAAATACGATTATTTATTAGCGGTTGTTGTTCCTGGGGAACATTCATTTGAAAAAGAATTCAAACTAACATCTGCAATTAAAAAAGAACTCAATGAGCGATTACCAAACTACATGATTCCACGTAAATTCATGTATCAATCTTCTATTCCAATGACACCAAATGGAAAGGTAGATCGCAAAAAATTATTGAGTGAGGTTACAGCATGACCGCATATGGATCATTTTATTTTTTCGCTATAGTGGGCATTTTATTAATACCTACTATCATAGCTGGATTAAAAGGTAAAATGTTGCGTAAATATAATGCCGTTTTAACATTAGTCATGATTGCTATTATCTTCTCGGATAAACCGAAGCAAGCGATTATGTTAGCCGCATTTATTATTTGGCAATATGCCCTAATTAAAGGCTATTTAATTTTAAGAAAACAAAATAATAGTACATTCATGTTTTGTATAGCTGTTATTTTATCGATTTTGCCACTTATTTTGGCAAAAATCGCACCATTTGTGCCTGAATTACATTTTATTGTTTTCGCAGGTATGTCTTACGTAACATTTAGAGCAGTACAAATGGTCTTTGAAGTTCGTGATAATTTAATTAAAGAACTTTCCTTCTTTAATTTCTGGGAATTCGTTTTATTCTTCCCTGCGATTTCAAGTGGACCTATCGATCGTTACCGTAGATTCCAAAAAGATATCCAAAAGCCACCTAGCGCTGAGGAATATCAAAAGTTACTATATACAGGGCTTAACCGTATTTTCCAAGGTTTTCTGTATAAATTTATAATTGCGCACTTGATAACAACATATCTTGTAAAGGCAGTATTCGCCAATCAAGATACACTTTTATCTAATGCTATTTTTATGTACGCTACTAGCATGCAATTATTCTTTGACTTTGCAGGTTATAGTGCATTCGTAATTGGTATCAGTTACATGATGGGAATTAAAACTCCTGAAAACTTTAATAAGCCATTCCTTAGTCGTAACATTAAAGACTTCTGGAACCGCTGGCACATGAGTTTATCATTCTGGTTCCGTGATTTTATTTACATGCGTTTCGTCTTTTTTGCAACGAAGAAAAAGTTAATTAAAAACCGCTACACAATTTCGTATATCGGTGCATTTTTAAACTTCTTCATCATGGGAATTTGGCACATCCAAGGAAGCGCTGTTGCGCAGTATGTTATTTATGGTCTATATCATGCCGCACTGTTTATTTTATTCGATATTTTCGAGCGAAAAAACAAGAAGCATAAGTTTTGGCCAAACAATAAATTTACACATGTCCTTGCGATTGTAATTACGTTCCACGTTGTATGTTTCGGTTTCCTAATTTTCTCTGGACACCTTAACAGATACTTTTAATGCACCCTTCTTATACTAGTAAGAAGTTGCACATATAATATATTTCGGATATAAAGGAGATTTTAAAAATGGCAGAATTTAAAGATCAAGTATTAGATATTTTAGAAGAAGTATGTGAAAACGATATTGTGAAAGAAAACTTAGATGTTCAATTATTTGAAGAAGGTATTCTTGATTCTTTCGCTGTAGTATCTTTATTAGTTGAATTCCAAGAGCGTTTAGATATTGAAGTTTCTATTTCTGATTTTGACCGTGACGAGTGGGCTACACCAAACATGGTTATTAAGAAGTTGGAAGAAATCCGATGAACAAAGCAAAATTTGGTCCGATGCTTTTAGCATTGGCCCTTTTTGCTGTATTCTTACTTATTCCAACGCGCTTCCTACTTCCACTTTTAAGTGATGAAAAAGTAGAACAAGCTGCCACTTCTTTAAAAGAAGAAAAGATTCAAAGTATGATATTACAGCAAAAGATGTTAGCAGACCCGAAATACCTTCCGATGTACGGTTCATCGGAATTCGCACGTATGGATGCTTTCCATCCATCAAATTATTTCAAAGTAAAGCCTGAAGGGTTCACACCATTCCTACTTGGACGCGGAGGAACACAAGACCTTGTACATGTGTTAAACTTTGCATCTACTATGGATCAATTGAAGGATAAAAAAATGGTATTCGTTCTTTCTCCTCAATGGTTTGTACCACAAGGTATTGATGAAACACACTTTGCACCTAACTTTTCAAAACAACAAGGCTATCACTTGCTTTTCAATGATGACTTAAAGCCTGAAATGAAAAAGCAAATTGCAAAACGTTTATTAAACTTTGAAATCGTCAAGAAAGAAACTTTACTAAAAATTTCGCTTGAAGGTATCGTTTATGATGATACAAAGCATAAAGTAAAAGCACTTGCTGCTAAACCTTTCGCTTATATTTATCGTAACATTTTAGATCGTAAAGATTTATTTACAGCAATGTTTGATATTAAACCGCATAAAGAAAAACTTGACCCTTCATTAAAACAAATGAATTGGGACGAGGCTCGTAAACATGCAGATCAAACTGGTGCAGTAGAATCAGGTTCTAACGAATATGGTATCGAAGATGATTACTTCAACAGCAAAATCAAGAAGAAATTAAAGCAACGTGAAGGCTACTTAAAAAATGATGCTTATGATCAATCGCCAGAATATGAAGATTTACAAATTGTACTTGATTTATTAAAACAATCTGGTGCAAAACCACTCTTCATTTCTGTTCCTGTAAAAGGTCCTTGGTACGATTACGCTGGCTTCCCGAAAGAACGTCGCGAATTGTACTACAAGAAAGTTCATGAGCAAATTGAGAAAGCTGGCTATCCAATTGCCGACTTCTCAAATCATGAGTATGATAAATACTTCTTAAAAGATCATATGCACTTAGGTTGGAAAGGCTGGGTTTATATCGATGAGGCCATCCAACAATTTTATAAAGCAAACTAATGAAAAGACCACTTGAATTATTCAAGTGGTCTTTTTCTATAAATATTTTGTAATTGTTCGATTACGTTCTCTGCTTCTTTCATAACTCGCTCCACTACATGCTGAGCTGATTCTATTCGTGCTAATGATGACGCTTGCCCTGCCCAAAGCGACATGTATTCTCCTTTATTTTGTTTTGCTGCTTCTTGGCGTATTTTAGAGGTTAATACATTTTGCACTGGATACATCGGAAGCCCTTCTTCTTTCCCTTCATGTCTCTCTATAAATTCATTACGAATACCCCGCGCATATTTCCCGGAAAACGCACGGGTCACAGTTGTACTCGTATCTGTACTATGTAAAACTGCTTCTTTATACACATCATGCGTAATACTTTCTTCACTCGTTAAAAAGGCCGATCCCATTTGAACAGCTTCTGCCCCCAGTGAAAATGCCGCAACAAGCCCTTGTCCGTTCATTACACCACCTGCTGCAACAATTGGGATATGCGGGACTGCTGCTACTAACTGCGGAATTAATGCAAACGTCCCAATCATAGCGTCCTGTTCTTTCCCAATAAACGTTCCTCTATGCCCTCCTGCCTCACTACCTTGACCAACAATAATGTCTACTCCTAATTCAGCAAGCACCCTCGCCTCTCTCACATGAGTAGCTGTTCCTATGACTTTTATTCCTCTTCTTTTTAAGTCATCTATTTCTTCTTTTTCTAACGTTTGAAATGCAAAGCTAACGACTGGTACGTTTTCTTCTACTAACACTTGTAATTGTTCTTTATAGCTTTTGGGGAGCTTTATCGTCTCTTCTTCCTCTATACCGAATTCTCTATTCACTCCGCTAAGTAATACCTTTGCCAAGTTTAATTTCTCTTCTTCTATCTGTATCTCTTTCGTTAACAGTAAATTAACACCGAAAGGCTTATCAGTTCGTTCCCTTATTTTATTAATTGCTTCACGAATTTGCTCAGGGCTCATATAGCCTGCTCCAAGCGTTCCTAGTCCTCCGCTATTACTTACAGCTGCAACAAGCTCAGGCGTCGTAATCGCACCTGCCATACCTGCTTGAATGATGGGATACTTAATTTGTAATAGATCTATTACGCGACTTGTAAACATCATTTCTCCTCCTATTCCCCTTATATCTTCTTTATTTGACAAACTTTCCCCTTCTTTTACAAGGGTTGAACTTCATAGGAAGCGAATATATTGAAAGGGAAGGAGGCTAAAAACAATGATATATCCAAATGCGTTACAACAAGGTGATACAGTAATGGTTATTGCACCGTCCGGCCCACCAACAATTGAAAATGTATTAAAAGGGGTAACCCTATTACAAGAAATGGGTTTATCTGTAGTAATCGGGAAGAGTGTTTATGAGAAATATGGATATTTAGCTGGAAGTGATCAAGTTCGGCTCGATGATATACATGAAGCATTTACAAATAATGAAGTAAAGGCCATTTTCTGTGCACGAGGTGGTTACGGAAGTGCTCGTCTCCTCCCTCACATTCAATATGAAATCATTCAGCAGAATCCAAAAATCTTTTGGGGATATAGCGATATTACAGCTTTACATACGGCCTTTTCACGTTATGCAAAGCTTGTTACTTTTCATGGTCCAATGGTTGAAGAACTAGGTAAAGGTGTAGATTCTCTTTCTTTATCTTCTTTCAATCAACTATTCCATCCGTATTCAACCATCTTATCTGCTTCAGAATGTATCGTACCTACCTCTCCATGTACAGTTACAGGCACATTGGCGGGAGGAAATTTAACTGTATTAACGAGTATAATTGGCTCACCCTATGAGATAAATACGGCTAATAAACTTTTATTGCTTGAAGACATTGGGGAAGAACCGTATCGCATTGACCGTATGTTAAATCAGCTACTTTTATCTGGCAAGTTTAATGAATGTAGCGGTATTATTTTTACAAGTTGTCACGACTGCACTCCTTCTAAACCATCTCAATCATTGCAAACAATACTATATGAATATTTCGCACCATATCATATACCTGTTCTATTCGGTTTATCGATTGGACATATAAGCCCAAACATTGGGATTCCTCTTGGAGCTACAGCGACAATAAATACAAATAATAAAACACTCTCTATTTCTTCTGGCGTAGCCAATCCGTATTCAAATTAAAAAGGAAAAGCGATTCCGCTTTTCCTTTTATTTATAATAATTAAAAATTCGTCCAGATGCGATATCTGCAACTTCTTCTGGAATAAATGTTTTACTTATATCAGTGCCAACATTTAATACTGCTGTAGCATCTTTCTCAATGCTACCAAATAATTCTTTTCCACGTATCGTAATAAGGGGCGTTCCTTCTGGCAACACGTCTTTTACAAATTCCATTTGCGTAAAGAACGGAACAATCCATCTACCCTCTCCTTGGAAATGACGCAAACGAAGTATTCCTTCTGTTGCCCCGTCCTCTGCTTCTAGTGAACCAGCAACATAAAACTCAGTAGATAAGAGCAATTCATAAAATTCCTTTTGCTTCTGTTTATCGTCCCCTGCTACAACAAGTACTTCTTCTATTCTCTTTACCGGAATTTGCTCCATATGATGCCACCCCTATTTCAAAATGATTGTACTTAAATTATACGAAATATTCTTATTTTTTTCTACATAATTCGCAATTATTTTCTTAAAATAATTTTAATGCTTCTTTTGTCGTCACAATCGTAGCAAACTCTTCATGTAAATTTACAAGTGTCATATTGTGAATATCCTCTGCATTATACTCTTTACCATCTAGACCTTTACGGTTAAAAGTAGCCGTTGCATCACTCACTAAATACGTTGTAAATCCTAAATTTCCTGCCATTCGTGTCGTAGTCTCCACACAATGATTTGTCGTTAATCCTACAACCACTACTGCATTACATTTGTTCTCTCTTAATTGCTCTTCTAAATTTGTCCCAATGAACGCGCTGTTAACGAATTTCTGAATAACCACTTCACCTGGTAGTGGTTGCACCTCTTCTTTAAAGTTTACCGTTTCCGCTCCCTCATAAAACATCGACTGAGCATTTTCTTTATTTACATGTTGAATATGAAAAACTGGTCGTTTCCTTTTTCTCCATTCTTCTAATAACATTCTCATGTTTTCTTCAGCAAAAAGATTATTTCTCTGGCCCCAATATGGTAACCGAAATGCCTTTTGTACATCAATTATGATAAGTGCTATTTGATTCATCATCATTTTCTCCTTAACTCGGCTGTAATTGAAACAGAAAACCAAGTTGTTGCGACGCAGTAATAAAACAAATATAAGCGCAAAGCTCTACAATTTCTTTTTCCGTCCAATATTGTTTCAATGCATGAAACATATTATCATCTATTGCCTTTTTATCATGAACAAATATATGTGCAAAAGTAACTGCTACACTCATTTCTTCTACCTTTTGCATATCATCAGGTCTTCCTTTTGCCATACAGTACGGACATTCATTCCCGTACGCTAATGTTCTCCTTACTTGCTCCTTCAACTCTGCCGAGAGAGTTCCCTTATTATACAGCGTATCCTCTACCGTACTCCATGAATGTAATAGATCCGGATTATGGCCTAATAACTTTTGAAACTTTGTATCTCCTACATTTGATAATGAAATTCTCTCCATCATTTCCCCTCCTATTTCTTTCTGTTTTATTGTAAAATAAATAAAGTTCACTTTACATTTCATATGAATCTTAATTTATATTTTTTCTTTACAAAAATTATTATTTTACTGGAGGTATATTTACAAATGCAACTAGATCGTGTTGATCGAAAAATTTTAAATGAATTATATAATGATAGTCGCCTTTCCATGCGTGAATTGGCGAAACGAGTAAACTTATCTGCTCCGTCTACTGCAGAACGTGTTCGTAAACTTGAAAGTGAAGGCGTGATTCAAAAATACACAATCGATATCGATTATAAAAAAGCAGGACTTGTTTTAGATTGTATTTTAGAAATCACTTTAAAAAATGGTGATACAACACGTATGCAACAGTTTATTCAGTCTTATCCATCTGCAAGTTTTTGCTACCGAGTAACAGGAAGCTTATGCTACATTGTAAAAATTTCTGTTCCTTCACTCGTTGAACTTGAAGATTTTATCAATGATGTTTCCTCATATGCAACGACTGTTTCTCATATCGTATTATCAGAAGTATCTCTTACTCCTGATATTGAACATATCTTCCCAGAAGATTAATTTATTTTTATTCATAAAATATAGAAAAACCCCTTACAATAAGAATAAAAATAATATATTATGTATTAAAATACATAAAGTTCGAGAAAGGGGCTTTACATTGAAAATCTGGTTTTATGAAAAAACGGCACAATTAGATGACTTGCTTGGCATTTGGGACAATGTTCCGACTATCCCTCGAATTGGTGAAAAAGTTGAGATTTTAAAAACAGTCCGTATCGTTACAGATATTAAATATGTAAAGAACGGTAATAATTTTCGTGTAGAAATTATTACAAATTAAAAAGTAGCTCCTTAGGAGCTACTTTTTAATTATCTATCAAGTGCTTTCTTTATAACGATTTTATCTTCTTCTACAGATACTGTTACATAATCATTTTCTTCTAATCGAAGCTTATTTACTGCTTCATCTGGTAGCTCTACAGCCATCAATCTATCTGTTACGATCACTTGACTATACACTTCATTTTCTTGTAATGCACTCACCACTTTTTCCTCATTTATAAAGCGTACTGGTGGCACACCTACTTCTTTTACTGTACGCCATTGCTTCCAAACGTAAGGAATTAACCAAAGTAATCCAACAACTGTCAGACCAATACCGATCCATAAATTACTTTGCGCTTGTAATTCAAGAATTGAAATTGCACTACTCTCTTCTCCACCGACAAATTGCATACTTGTTGCAATCAAATTATTTAGAGCGTGTACAGCGATATTCGTCCATATATTTTTCTTCTTTATGTATAAAAGACACATTACAATACCAAACATAAATGCACCAATAACATCAAAATGTCCTAAACCAAAAATAAGTGAAGATATGATTACAGCTTTTTTAATTCCCCATTTATAAGCCATTCGCTGTAAAAAGAAGCCCCTAAAAATAACCTCTTCCATAATAGGTGCTAATACACATGCTGAAATGAAAGTAAATATCGTCATATATATGTTACTCGTATTAATAACATTTACGTCTTCTAACATGGTAACTAAGAAATTCGGTAACGTATGTGCTAATATGTAAAATTGAATATGAGATATACCAACTGAAAAAATCATTCCCATTATCGTTGCTAATACAATTAATCCCCACGGTAAACGTCCTGGCTTATCAAAAAAACTGTTAAATACAACATTATTTTTATTTGTTTTTACGTATAACCAAAATAATGGAAATACAAAAAATACAGTTATTTGTGAAATAACCTCTAGCGCATTCTCAGAAACATTTGCTAGATCTAATGGAATCATCGTAAGGAACAACCCTATAATCATCCATCCAAAAAAACTGCGTAGTCTTATGCGTGAAAATGCATAATGCATGTAGAACACCCCCAAAGATAATAAAAACAAATGGTCTGATAACTAAATTATAATTTGGATATAGTCGAAATTCCTCCTATTTTTCTCAATTACTTTCAAACAACATATCTCTTAAAATACCATATCACTGTTCTTCAAGCTGCCATTTAGGAGGAGGTTATGTAATAAAAATCCCCGTTTTTACAAGCGGGGATTTCTTTTATTATAATACGTCACGTTTTTGGAATAATGCACTTGATGCTATTAGCAATACAACAAAGTATGCAGCTACAAGTAATAATGAAGTTGTAAATGTAAACTCTGCAAATGTTGGTTCCATTCCGCCACTTACTAATTTATTGCTATCGTACACACTTAAATTTAAATGGAAAAACACTACAAATTTCGCTACACCTTTTGCAAACATCATTAATACCATATTAATTGCTCCTTGTAAAAAGAAGAGGAACATCGTAATAATCAATGGTAATACAGACTTTCTAAATACGTTTGCTAAGAAAAATGCAAGCGTCGCAAAGAAGAACGGTGAAAGTACTTGATATAAAGTAGATTTCATTACGATTCCTACCGTTAATTCTGTTTTACTACCATCCATTACAATTCCGCCAATAATCATTGCAATTAACGTGCTAGCAAATATGATACATACTATAGTAAGTAGCACTGTAATATATTTAGAGAATAAAACTGTAATTCGTTTTCTTGGACGGATTAATAACTGCTTAATTGTACCTTTTTGGAACTCATCAGTAATCATACGAGAAGCAATCGTAATCCCAAAAATTGTTGCAAACAAAGTAATTAAACCAATCTCTGAACTTGCAAAATCTAAATATGATCCTTTAAATTCACTTCCGTCTCCCCATTTCAGCATCGCTAAAACTCCCAAAATCTCCAATATTGCAATTACACCAATTAAAATATACATACCTTTTTTCGCATGTAACTTTAAAAATTCATTTTGAATTAATTTAAACATTACGCTTTCACTCCCCCTGTAATCGCTAAGAACTCATCCTCTAACGTTTTATTTTGAACAGTAACTCCGTATACAAGCACATCGTCATTTACAAGTTTTTTTACAAGTTGTGGGATTTCTTCTTTCATTACAGATACTGCAATTATATTTCCTTGCGCCTTACCTTTAATGATTTCATTTGCTTTCTGTACTTGATCTACTTCAAACGCTACAACTACTGTCTCATCGTGTTTCGCTTGTTCATGTAAGTTGTACTCTTGCACAAACTCACCTTGCTTAATAATAACGACGCGATCACACATGAGTTCAATTTCACTTAATAAGTGACTTGATACGATTACAGCAATATTCTCTTCTTTCGCTAAACGTTGTAAATAATCACGAATTTGGCGAATACCAGCTGGATCTAATCCATTTGTCGGCTCATCTAAAATTAAGATTTTTGGCTGATGAAGTAATGCCTGTGCAATTCCTAAACGTTGTTTCATACCAAGTGAATATGTTTTCACCTTTTTATGAATCGCATGCTCTAATTCAACAAGCTTTACAATCTCAGCAATGCGCTCTTTACTAATTGGTGTAATTGCCATATTCGCAAAATGCTTTAAGTTTTGCATTCCAGTCATATAATCATATAGTTCAGGATTTTCTACAATCGCTCCAATTTGCTCTAGCGCCTTTTCACGCTCCGTGCGAATACTATGACCACAAATTGTAATATCGCCCTCTGTCATTGATATAAGACCTGTCATCATACGAATTGTCGTCGTTTTACCACTACCGTTCGGTCCAAGAAACCCGTACACTTCCCCTTCGCGAACTTCAAATGATAAACCGCGGATAATTTCCGTTCCACCAATCTTTTTTCGAACATTCTCTAACTTTACTACTACGTTTCCCAATGTCGATTCCTCCTTTAGACTTCTAGTTTTTTATCGATTATGCGACCTGTTATATAAACAAGTAGAACAAATATACCGATTGAAAAAGTAAGACTATATAAATTCATAAGTCTTTCTGGATATAGTATGAGATTCATATCCGCTGATTCATCTATATAAACTAATTTTTTAATAAAAGTAGGTATAGGCGCAAGTCGGCCCAGCATTTCATATATCAGATTGATTACTTTCGTTACTAGTAAAAATAGGAAGAAAATAATTACGTACTCCATTTTTTTCTTTTTCAAAGAAAATACTTTCACACCAGCTACTGTAAAAAGTAAGACTAACAATATACTTGATAAATTAAATACATATAACACGCTACTAAATAACTGCTTTACCATATCTAGCGTAAGTGTACTTTCGGTAAATAACAATTCATGGAGTTCTGTACCTTTTATTACTTTCATCGAGATACTATAGAAAAACATAGCACCTATTACTTCAAAACACATTAAGCTAATTGCTGCATATGACAATATTGCTAAAACAATTTTTTTACCAGATATCGGTGTTAACCGAAATAATTTACTTTCAGTCATTTTCCCAAACGCAGACATCGCCTGCAGAAATACTAATACCGCAAAAATTAAATAAACTAAGAATACTAAAGCAATTGTAATCATTTGCCTTACTTCTCCTGATTCTTGTTTAATATAATTCCCCATACTTACAAAAGCGACAGCTGCAATAAATATGAATGACAATAACGAAATGAAAATTTGTTTTTTATTCGCATTGTACATATATATTAAACTGGCCTTCATCTACTAAACACCTCCTTAAACAAATCCGTAACAGCTTTTCCTCGTTGGAAACGTAATTCTTCTACATTTTCATGCAGTACACTTTCACCATCTTTTAAAAAGATTACTTCGTCAAAAATATTTTCCACTTCTCCAATTAAATGTGTTGCAATTAAAATCGTACAATCTTCGCGATAAAACTGTAAAATAAGTTCTAATACGTGTTCTCTAGAAACAAGATCAATTCCGCCAAGCGGTTCATCTAGTACGTATAACTTTGCTTTCCTCGAAAATGTTAAAATAATTTGTAGCTTTTCAACCATACCTTTTGATAAAGCTGTAATTTTTTCTTCTAACGGTATTTTAAATTCCGCAATCGTATCTACCGCTTTTTGAATGTCGAAGTCTTTATAAAAATCTCGATAGAAGAATAAAGAATCTTTTACCGTCATCCAATCATCAAATACTGGTTTATCCGACATAAAAGAAACAATTTCTTTCGTTTCTAATCCTACTTTTTTACCAGCGATTGTAATACTGCCTTTAGAAGGATGCTGCAGACCGGCAATCATTTTCAATAACGTCGTTTTCCCACTCCCGTTATCTCCAACGAGTCCTATAATTTTCCCTTCCGTAATCTCTATGTTTAATTCACGGATCACTGCTTTTAATCCGTATCTCTTCCATAAGTTTTCTATTTTTAATAACTCTGTCATTCGCTCTCCTCCCTCTTCTCATGTAATGAAGAACGAAGGATTGTAAGAATTTCTTCTTCTGAAAAACCTAAATTGTCCATTCCATCTATAAAAGAATGAAGTAATTCTTTCGCCATCTCTTTTCGCAGCTCCATAATTTTCTCCCCTTCATTCGTTACATATCGTCCCATTCCTCTACGCGTTACAACAACCCCATCCCGTTCTAGCTCTTGAAATGTACGCTGAATCGTATTTGGATTTACTTGTAATTCACTCGCTAATTCACGTACAGAGGGAATTTTATCACCAGGCAATAAATGTCCTGTTACGATTTCTTTTTTTATGTATTCCATTACCTGAATGTAAATTGGTGTATTTGGAGAAAACTCTATTTTCATTTCTTCCCTCCTTTTGTATCGGTGTACTAGTTAAATAATACACCGATACAAAAGGATTGTAAATACCCATTTAATTACAAAAAAGTTCTATCCAGCTAATGGATAGAACTTTTTTAACGAAAATCGTTATATGAAAATAATAGTGTTATGTCAGCATAACATTTCGAAACGTTCGTTGCTTTTACGTAACCATTCCCTTTTACAGAGAAGAAATCATGGTTTTTCGTATCTGTACGTAAACCATTTAAAACGATTGGGTTAATTTCTTCTTCTTCAAACTTCGGCTCAAGTCCTAAGTTCATAAGTCCTTTATTCGCATTGTAACGAACGAAACGATTTACATCCTCTACAAGACCGATAGAAGTGTAAATTTCTTCTGTGTATGCCATTTCAATTTCATATAGTTCCATTAATAACTCTTGTGTTTCTTTTTGCACTTCTTGTTGATCTTCTGCAGAAAGTTCTGCGAAGAGTTGTTGTGCTAAAATACCGACGAATACGCCGTGGATTGACTCATCACGAATTATTAGGTTAATAATCTCACCACTTGCCGTCAATTTACCTTGACCTGCTAAGTAAAGTGGGTAGAAGAATCCACTATAGAATAAGTAACTTTCTAAAAATACACTTGCTACCATCGCCATGTATAACTCTTTTTTCATTACTTCAGGCTTTAATAAACGACGATAATAACTAGTAACAATACCAGCCTTTTTCTCAAGTAATGGATGTTTATCTACCCATTCAAAAATATCATCGATTTCTTCTTCAGTAGCTAACGTTGTGAAAATATGACTGTAACTCTTCGCATGTACTTCTTCCATAGCTCCCATGAAAGCTAATACACTTTTCGCTTGTAAATTTTCAAGATGAACAAGTACAAGTGGCATCCCTTCGCCACCTTGTTTCGTATCTAAAAGTGTTAAACCACCTAATACACGCTTATAAGCAATTTGCTCTTCTTTTGATAATTGCGCCCAAGTATTTTTGTCAGAAGACACTGCGATTTCTTCTTCTGTCCAAAACTGAGCGATGTTTTGCTTCCAAAACATTAAACTAAAATCATCTTCTTTTTTGTTCCAGTTTACCGCACGCATTCAATCGCCCCTTCTCTAAATAAACATGAAAAATTGATAACTAAGCATGAGCAGGGTTCAGAAAACCCTGCTCATCATGTCTCACTTTTTATATTAAACGGTACAAGCCACGCACTCTTCCACGCTTAATTTACGTGTTCTCGTATAATACAGACTCTTTAAGCCTTTTTTATGTGCATAGATGTAGTAACGTGCTAATTCACGTGTTGAAATATCACTATTAACGTAAAGAATTGTACTAATTCCTTGGTCAATATGTTCTTGAATTTCTGCGATTAAATCAATTAATTTAAACTGATTCATATCGTAAGAAGATTTATAGTACCAGAACGTATCTTTTGATAAATACGGCATTGGATAATATGTTGTCGCATTCGCATATGTTCTTGATTCGATTTGACTTACGATTGGCATTACGCTTGAAGTTGCATTTTGAACGTAACTGATAGATTGTGTTGGAGCAATAGCAAGACGGTATGAATTATATAATCCATTTTTCTTCACTTGCTCTTTTAAACTTGTCCAATCTTCTTTTGTTGGAATATGAATTCCATCAAATAATTGCTGAACTTTTTCAGTTACTGGGCTGTAATCTGTCGTTTCGTACTTTTCAAAGTATGTGCCATTCGCATAATCAGACTTATCGAAGTCTTTAAATGTTTCGCCTTTTTCTTTAGCGATTTCCATACTTTTCTCAATAGAGTAGTAATTTAACATCATAAAGAATGTACGAGCGAACTCTTTCGCTTCTGCACTTTCATATGCGATTTTGTTTTTTGATAAATATCCGTGTAAGTTCATTGCGCCAAGTCCAACTGAATGAAGCTCATCATTTGCTTTTTTCACAGTTGGTGCATTCGGAATGATCGTCATATCAGAAACAGCTGTTAAAGCTTCCATTCCCGCATGAACGGCTTCACGAATTTCTTTATTTTCCATTACATTCACGATATTTAACGATCCTAAATTACAGTTAATATCACGACGGATAATATCATCTGTACCATAATCATTTATTTCAGAAGTTTCTTGAAGCTGGAAGATTTCTGTACATAAGTTCGACATCTTCACAGTTCCAATATCCTTCAATGGATGTTGATTATTTGCATTTGATTTAAACATTAAGTATGGGTAACCAGACTCAAGCTGAATCATAGCGATTTTAATAAGCATATCACGTGCACTAATATCTAGCGGCTTCTTCTTCACTTTCGGATTGCTCATTAATTCATCGTACATTTCATCGATATCAATATCATCTAAATGCTTTCCGTATTCTTTATACACCGTATAAGGCGCGAAAACATGGAAAGGTTCGTTTTTCTCAGCTAGCTCAAAGAACTTACTTGGCACGATAATTCCGATTGATAGAGACTGAATACGGCTCTTCTCATCAGCATTTATTTTTTTGGTCAACTCGTCTTCATATTTCTATGAAGGTTGGACTATATCATCAACCTGTAACTGGTTGCCTTGCACTTCGACTGGTACCTATTTCCAGCCTACTCTACTAGCTTTCGTCTAATGACGTGCGTTCGATAGTCTCTACACCTTCTTGAAAGTATTGATAATTAGGAAAGTTATTGGATAGTACTCTATATTTTATCGTATTAGCAGGCACATTAAACGCTCGGCCGGCTTCCGCTAAAGACTCATAGTAAATGTCATTTATAACAATTGGCTTTTTTTGTTTTTCTCTTCCAGAATTATATTGGTTTTTTTGAGCTTTACTTATCTTCATACATGTTTCTTTTGTATGTTTTTTACCTTTACGAGACCTAGACATTTTGTCTTTTGTTTCATCAGTATGTTTTCTACCGTGAAATCGTTTAGTAATCTTAGATCTCATATTCTCCATATGTTGAGGTTTATCATACCAATAATTATTAGGACCAGTATTAATTTCAGAAAGAAATTTTTTTACTTCCTTTGAGTGAGTTTTCCCATACATATGGTTCTTTTCCCCACTCAACGCCCCACCTCTAGCGATGGGATGTCCGTTGTAGCAATACTGTTTCCCATAATATTGACTTAGTAAACTTTGCTCTATCTTATGAAGAATGTTCTTATCATCTGGTAACTCGATTATCCCTTTAAACTCAAATTTATTCTCACCATATAAATTCCAGGCTGCTTGTAAATGTTTACTATGATGCCGATTAGCATTCAATTGATTTCTATGAGTTTTAAATCGTACTTTAAAATTATTAGAACTACCAATATAAAACTTCCTATTTTCCTTATTAATTATCAAATAAATTCCACAGTTCATGGAATCTCGCCTCCGGTGAATATAAGATTCCACTTCACCCAAGTAACATTTCTTTCAAGCTTGGCACGGTATTACCTGCTATCCATGTACATGGACCGTAGGCTCTCTTAGTCAGCTTCTTCGCGGGTTCTTTTTCTTTTACCCCTTATTCAACTGATACCGTTAGCCGCTACTGCGACACCCTATTGGTTAGGTTCACAAGGTTTTCTCATACACATTACTGCGTAGAGGGACTACCAATTAATCCAAGAATTCAATAATATCCCAATGGAAAATGTTTAAGTATACTGCGCCGGCACCTTTTCGTTGCCCTAGTTGATTCGCATATGAAAACGAATCTTCAAGTAATTTCATAACAGGTACTACACCACTTGCAGCGTTATCGATACCTTTAATTTGCTCACCGCGTGCACGTAGCTTAGACAAGTTTAAAGCTACTCCACCGCCGATTTTTGATAATTGCATTGCAGTATTAATGTTAAAGCCGATTGAATTTAAGCTATCATCCATCTCTAACAAGAAACAAGACACCATTTCTCCTCTTCTGCTTCGTCCCGCATTTAAAAAGGTTGGTGTCGCTGGTTGGTAGTTTTGTTTTACAATCATGCTTGCGAAGTGTTTTGCCTTCGCAACATCACCGCGTCCTAAGTATAATGAAACAATTGCTACACGATCTTCATAGCTTTCTAAGTATTGTTTTTGATCATTTGTTTTTAACGCATAATCTTTGTAGAACTTAGATGCCGCCATATAGGATTGGAACTCGAAGTTTTCACCATAAGCGATGTTATATACCTCTTCTACTTCCTCCAAGCTATACTCGTCCAGAACGTTGTAATAGTAATCATATTCTTTCATATACTCCATTCGCTCTGCCACGCTATTAAAATGAACGGTATTTTCTCTAGCTTCTTCCATAAAGACTTCTAATGCCTCTTTATCTTTATGAAGCTGATAAAAACCGTCCTGCATTTGCGTGATTTCATTATTCAGTTCAATGTGTCGCAATCTCCCGCACCCTTTCCTTAAAATATTCTACATCATTATTTGTTCCTGATAACTCAAATTTTGATACAATAGGCACTTCATATTTAGCAGAAATTTTGTCAGCACTTGCACCGAACATGTCTCCCCAGTTACGATTGCCGCTTGCAGATACGCCTTTTAATTTTTCATTATTGCGCTCTAAAAATTCTAAAACACGTTCTGGTACATTGCCAAAACCTGTTGTATACGTAATTAAAACAAAGTCTTCATCTATTACTAGATCTTCACCAATTTGAACGGCCGGCATATTTAATTTGTGAATGAAACGCTTCACGTTTCCTGTCATAGAATCATATGCAACTATCATTTCCGACCCTCCCTCTCCAATCTATACTCTCTGTATGTTGTTTCTTGTTTTCTCTATATATTGTATTACGTTTCAAAATAAGACACAAGATATATGTATAAATTCTTTCTTTTTTTAAATTTTACTTTTCGACAAGACAGTCGATTTTTTTCAATACAATGACTATGAAACAACATTCTAAAACTCATGTCAATAAAGTGCTTTTCAAAAAAGTTGTCAACGAATTTAACCTTATTTTTAAAAAAGTTACCAATATATTTTGTCATAAAACGGCAAATGCTGGAGGAATATATTTCTCCAGCATCACGCAAAAAAGAACAGACATGAAACGATAATCTGTTCTAAAAAACGATTACATTTATCAGTTTTACTTTATTAAATATTATACATATACTTTCGGTTCGCGTTACATACTAAAAGATAACTATTATAGAAAAAGATTATTATTATGGAAATTCAACTTATTTATGAAAAGATTATTCTGAGTGCTCAATGCGCAAAATATCTTTTACAAATATATGATGTGGATTTTCATCTTTATCAATCATTGTACATACAGGAGCTTCTTCATCAAAGTACACAATCATTCCTTCTACGTACTGATATGTATGTTGAACTTGTATGGTTACTTTAATTTCTATAGCCTCTTCATATGCTCTTTTTATTTTCTGAAGCATTTTTGCCGAACACTTTCGTTTCTCTGGATACATGACCATCCCCATAAACCTATTGCCAGCTCTATCTTTCCACATATAATCCCAATGCGGTAATATGCCTTGTTTAAAATCGCCCATAATTCTCCTCCCTATATTCTTCTAGTTACGAACGTGGCGTTTCTGAATATGTATAAATTACTTGTCCGCCGCGCTGTGCGTTCCCAATAATATGTTTAAAATCTTCTCGACTTACTACAACTTCTCTGAACGTATAAAATACATCTTTCGTAACAACATACTCCTTTATTTCACCATTTTTCAGCTGATCCAAAATTGCATTTGCTAATTCTTTATCCATGTATTTCACCTCTATGCAATATTTTATTTTATCGTATATTCTATAGGTCAACAACTGTAAAATTATCCAGGTGCTATACCTTCATTTCATTTTCATTATTTCGCAAACGATATCACTTTACTATATGTCCACTAAATATCATATACTAACATAGCTACTTCTCTATATCAAACATTTCGACATTCAATTATGCAAAGTTCTATACCACTATGTTACACTATATAAATAAAACTAGGAGGGATACTATGATTCGGAAAGCAAAAAAGACAGATGCGAAGGCAATTGCACCTTTATTATATAACGCTCTGCACGAAATTGCTGAAAAAATCACAGGCAGCACAGTTGAGACAGAAGTATTACTAGGACTTGAAACATGGTTCTCAAAAGAGAGAAATCGACTGAGCTATGAAAACTGTTTTGTATATGTACAAGACGGGGTTGCAGTTGGGGTTATTGTCGCTTATCACGGTAGTGAAGCAACAAGTCTTGATGCACCAATTGTACATTACTTAAGAGAATTACATAAAGATGAATCAATTACATTAGAAAAAGAAGCTGAACTTGATGAATATTACATTGATACATTATCAGTTTCAAGTGCATATGGCGGAAAAGGAATCGGTTCTCAATTAATTGAAGCTGCTGAAATCCATGCAACTGAAAAGGAGCATGAAAAAATCGCATTACTTGTTAATTTAGAAAACAAACGTGCCTATTCACTATATGAAAAACTAGGTTATAAAAAAGATAAAATCGTTATGCTTGTAGGCGAACCTTATGCACATCTCGTAAAAACATTAAACATTAAAATTTCTATATCTTAAAAAGAAAGCACACGATTTATATATAAATCGTGTGCTTTTATGTTAATTTTGTATTTAATATATTTCCATCCATCGCTTCGTGGAATGTATAGGTTGTACATCCCCATGGCTTCCTATGTAAAATAGGAGCACCAGACCATCCCATCGCTCTCAGCTCCGCACCAACCATTGCATTAATGTAATTATGACCTACAAGAGCAATACTTCCATGTACGAGAGCATAACGGTGTAATAAGTAAGCCGCTTGCCTCGCCCTCTCTCTTACTTCCTTATAAGACTCAACACCTTTATGGTAACCAAGTATCCATAATGTTCGCCCGATAAACATCCATACGTTAGGTTTACATTTCAACCATGTTGGAGCATAAAAATTCGTCGAAATTTCAGCTTCCCTAAAAAGAGAATTTTGCATAAAAGATAAAGAATTCATTAATTCAGCTGCTGACTGTATAGCACACCTTTGATCACTCGTTACAATCAACTTTGCTGCTTCAATCGCTTCCATTGTTTCCATTGGTATAGGTGCTTTTTCTGTTATAGCATGTAAGTCATATCCTTTCATCCATTCATGAAAGGATGTAACCGTCATTGGTTCTATAGTACGATCTAAGCGGCCATGACGAATAAAAGAAATCTTCATTCTTTCCACTCTCCATTCATCACTTACGAACTCTATTATGTACTATTTTTAAATATCATACCACGCAAAAAAAGAAAGTTATACACCTTTACTTATCCCCGCCACTCTCATGTGTGACCCCAGCATGTATACCATCCATCCCATCAAAATATGTAGTCGTTTCATGATGACGAATCTTTTTTAAATTTATATAAGAAAATACAAATAAAGTTAATGCTATAACACTCCCCACAAATTCAAACATCATTTTACCGCCTCTAATTTCCCCCACTTTAGTAGGTTATTGTATATTTTTCATTATACCCCTATATAAAGATGCACGCATTAAACCGTTCTTTTTTTCTAATAACTTGGGGTTCTTGCATATTTTCTTACAAAATGTGAATATTTTTCGAATTTTTACTTTGGAAACATTTACAAACTAGACAATATGGTTCAAAATAAGAGGAAATAAAAAAAAAACCAAAATTATTCTTTTTTTGGAAAACTGTAACAAGGAGAGTTGCTTATGCAGATCGCAGAAACTGGAGATATCATTGAATTTAAAGGTGGAATGCAAGGCCGTGTTCAAAAAGTAAATCAAAACTCCGTTATTGTAGATATAACAATTATGGAAAATTTTAGAGAACTAGATATGGAACCTCTTACAGTTGTAAGTCATAAAAACTATACTGTCATTAATCAAAATGCATAATATAATAGAAAGAAAGGAT
>NZ_QOSC01000014.1:0-458649 GCF_008368845.1 Bacillus sp. BB51/4 | reverse complement strand
CCTGCTTTTAGTACACCATAAATCCCAACAATCATTTCTAGCGAACGCTTTGTTACAATTCCGACAATGGATTCTGTATGTACTCCCTTGTCTCTTAAATTTTTCCCAATGGTGTTTGCCTTTGCATTCAATTGTCTATAGGTAAGGCTCTCCCCTTCATATTCTACAGCTATTTTATCTGGAGTTTTTTCCACCTGTTCCTCAAATCTTTCAATAATCGTCTTATCGTTTTGATATTCAATATGTGTCCTATTGAATTCATAAATAACTTTTTCTTTTTCTGTATCAGTTAACAATTCAATTTCACACAGTTTCTTTTGTGGGTCTTTCAAAACATTTTTCAATAATTGGACAAATTGTTCATTCATACGAGCAATTGTTTTTTCTTTAAATAAGTCCGTACAATACTCCCAATTCAACTCATATCCATCTTCAATACCTTCAATGTTCATTGTTAAGTCAAACTTTGATACATTATTTGGTGTTGGCAATAAAACAACATCAGCTTCTCCAAATGTTATCTTTTCATTCTCATTATTTTGAAATGCAAACATGACATCAAAAATTGGATTTCGAGAAGGATCCCCTTCAACACTAAGTTGATCTACTAACTCTTCAAATGGATATTCTTGATTATCAAACGCATTTAAGCATTTTTCTCGTAATTGTGCCACCAAATCTATAAATCTTTGTGAAGATTGTATATTCCCTTTAATCGCCAAAGTATTTACAAACATACCCAGCATATCAATTGTATCCGAGTGAGTTCTGCCAGATATAGGACTTCCCACAACAATCTCTTCTTGTCTGCTATATCTACTTAGGAATAACATGAAGGTTGACAACAATACCATATATTCTGTTGCCCCTGTTTCTTTTTCTAGCTGTTTTATAGCATTCTTATATTTTAGTCCTAATTTAGTTATAATATTTTGTCCTTTAAAACTTTTCTTCTGAGTTCTTGGATTATCTGTAATTAAATCAAGTACCGGTATTTCTTCTGCGAATTCATTTAACCAATAATTCTTTTGTCCAAACAATTCCCTATTATTTTCCCATACACTATAGTCTTTATATTGAATTTCTGGAGTTGCTAAATATTTCCCTTCATAGAACTTCGATAAATCTCCCAATAGAGTCTTCTTTGAAACTCCATCACAAATAATATGATGAATATCAATTATTAAAATTGATTTATTTTCTGTAATCTGTACAACTTTTGCTCTTAATAATGGCGATTCACTTAAGTTAAATGGTTCTACAAATTCATTTAATAATTGCTGAATATCTAGTTCCTTATTTATCACTTCAAACTCTAACAAAAATTCAATACTGTCAGTTATTTTTTGAATTGGTGTTCCATTTTCCATAATAAAATGAGTTCTTAAAATATCATGACGTTGTATCAACTTTTGAAATGCCTTTTCCAACCTATTCAAATCAAGGTAACCATTCACTTCTAAAATTTGAGGGGTATTATAAATAATATTTTCCCCTTGCATTTGATCAATGATGTACAGCCTTTTTTGAGCTGAAGTCAGTTCAAAACTATGACGATCTACTTGCTTTTCAATTGGCGAATATAGTTTATATCCATCCACCTCTTTAATTTCTTCAGCTAAATTCCGAACAGTTTTTAATTCCATTACTTTACGTAATGGAATTCTCATTCCAAATTTTCGTTCTATACTATTCACTAAAACTGTCGCTTTTAATGAATGCCCACCTAATTCGAAGAAATCATTATCTATTCCAACTTGTTCTATATGCAAAATTTCTTTATACATTTCTATAATAGCTGATTCAATTTTATTTCTTGGCGCGACGTAATTTTCTGCTAATACAAATTCAGGGCATGGTAACGCCTTCTTATCCAGCTTCCCATTTCTAGTAATTGGAAGCTTATCTATCTGCATAATGTATGTTGGTACCATATAATCAGGTAACATACTTTTAAGTTTCATTTTAATTTCAGAAACATTCCATTCTGCTTTACACACTAAATAACCACACAAATATTTTTCATCATTATTTTCTTTTACAACTACAACAGCATCTTGGATTCCTGGTAGAGTTCTTATTTTCTCCTCAATCTCTCCAAGTTCAATTCTAAATCCTCTAATCTTAACTTGATCGTCAATTCTACCTAAATATTCAATATTACCATCCTCTAGCCAACAAGCTAAATCTCCAGTACGATAAATTTTCTCTCCTAGTTTATACGGGTTTTCTACAAATTTTTCAGCAGTTAACATAGGATTATTTAAATAACCTCTCGATACACCTGCTCCCGCTATACATAATTCGCCTGGTACTCCAATTCCACATAAGGTATTTCCATTCATTATATAAACTTGTGTATTAGATATTGGCTTTCCAATTGGAACTTTTTCTATATTTGCCTGATTACTAAAATGATAAGAAGTTGCAGTAACTGTAGTTTCTGTAGGTCCATACAAATTACATAAGTTACCGAATCTTCCCCCCATCAATTCTCTTAATCTTTCCAATAAATCTTTTGATATTGGCTCTGCAGCTAAATATAATTTATTAATTAATTGAAATACCTCAGCTTGATCATGGTCCTCTATATATTCTAATATCATCCTCAACATTGATGGTGTGAGAGCTATCTGATTATGAGGTAAAAACTTTATAAGTTCCCCTGGATCCTTATTTTGATCCTCATTAAGTATGCTCAGTTTACATCCAGCTACTGAACAAGGGAAAATTTCCCAAGCTGAACCATCGAAGAAAAATGCTGTTTTCTGAACAATAACTGATTTTTCAGTGTAATTACCGTTCTCTATTTGCCAAAATACTTGATTGACAATATTTCTATTTTCAATCATTACTCCTTTAGGCATACCTGTAGTCCCAGACGTATAAATTACATACGCTAAATGATTCGGTTTTGATGTCACCTTTAAGTTACTTTCTCTTTCTTCATTACATTCTGTAATATCAACAATCACAATATCAGATAAACCATTTAACAAGTCCTTACTACCAGGACCACCTAACATTATTTTAATATTAGAATCTTCAATTATGAATTCCATTCTGTTTCTTGGACTCTTTGGATCAATTGGTAAATATGCTGCTCCAGATTTTAAAATTCCGTATATTCCGATAACCATTTCCAGAGATCTTTCTGAAGTTATTCCCACAACAGAGTCTGGTTTCACCCCTGTTTTTCTCAACACCTCTCCTAAATAATTAGCTTTAGAATTAAGTTCTCTATAAGTAAGAGATATTTGTCCAAATTCTAATGCTATATTATCAGGCGTTCTCTCCACTTGCTCTTCGAATAACTCAATAATCGTTTTATCTTGAGAGTATGTAACCTCTGTATCATTAAATTCAATTAGTACTTTTTGTCGCTCTTCCTCACTCAACAACTCAAATTCACATAGTTCCTTTTGTGGATTTTTCAAAGTATTAGTCAATAACTGTGAAAAATGTTGGCTCATACGTTCAATCGTTTCATCTTTAAATAAATCCGTGCTATATTCCCAAATGAGCTCATACCCATCTTCACTTTCCGTCATACTAACTGTTAAATCAAATTTTGCCGTGTTATTATCCATTTCTATTGCTTGTGCTTTTTGTTTTCCAAATGTTAGCTCGGTAGATTCATTATTTTGCAACACAAACATAACATCAAAAATAGGGTTTCTTGATGCATCTCTTTCGACCCTTATATTCTCTACTAATTCTTCAAATGGATAATCTTGATTTTCAAGTGCTCTTAAACATTTTTCTTTGAGTTGTTGTATTAACTCAATATATTTCATACCAGGATGTAAATTACCTTTAATAGCCAATGTATTTACGAACATCCCTAATATATCTTGAGTATCTACATGAGTCCTTCCAGCTACTGGACTACCTATTACAATTTCTTCTTGTCGACTATACCGGTTAAGCAACAACATAAAAGTAGACAATACAATCATATATTCCGTAGCACCTGTTTTTACTTGAACGCCTCTTACTAATTCTTTTATATGTTTGCTTAGTTTTGTAATAGCTCTTTTCCCAGAATAACTTTGATACTGCGGCCTCGGAAAATCAGTTTTCAAATTAAGTAAAGGTATTTCATCAGAAAACTCATTTAACCAATATTGCTTTTGCTCATTTAAATCTCTAGCATTCTCCCATACACTATAGTCCTTATACTGAATATTAAGTTCTAGTAATTTTTTTCCGTTATAAAAGTTAGCTAAATCATTTAATAATATTTGAGCTGACCCCTCATCATAAATAATATGATGGATATCAATTAATAGAATGCTTTCATTTTTTTCAGTTTCAATAACCATCGTTCTCATCAAAGGTGCCTTTTTTAAATCAAAAGGCTTGATAAACTTCTTATAAACATTTAATATTTCTGTATTTTTTTCCTCTATATGACTAAAATCGATTTCTACTCGATCTTCTACAACCTGAATAAATTTATTATTTATCTGCTCAAAATGCGTTCTTAATAATTCGTGCCGTTCTGTAAGTTTAGTTAACGCATTATATAGCTGCTTAGTATTAATCTTCTCATCAAATTTAATCATTAGTGGAATATTATATGTAATATTCGGTTCTTGCATCTGATCAATTACATACAACCTTTTTTGCGCCGAACTCATTTCATAGTAATTTTTTTCAGGTTGTTTTTTAATCGGTACATGCTGTTCTCGATTTGCATCCCTCTTTACTTCTTCGCTTAGCTTTCGCACTGTACTATTTTCTAAAATTTTTCGTAGAGGAATCCGTGTCCCATACTTTTGTTCAAGCATATTCACAAGTCTTATCGCTCTTAGAGAATGCCCTCCCAGTTCAAAGAAACTGTCATCAATTCCCACTCGATTTACCCTTAAGATTTCTTGAAATATCCCTGAAATATATCGTTCCGTTTCATCTCTTGGTGCAACATATTTCTCATAAGAAATATGTTTGGGATTTGGTAGGACATTCTTATCCAATTTCCCATTTCTTGTTACCGGCAAACTTTCCATTTGGATAATATATGTTGGAATCATATATTCTGGTAAATTTTTTTCTAATTGAACTTTTACTTTCTTTACATTCATCTTTCTGTCAGCAACTATATAACCACATAAATATTTTTCGCCATCTAGTTCTTTCAGTACAACTGCAGCATTTTGAATACCTTCAATTTCTCTTATTTTTGTTTTTATTTCCCCAAGCTCTATTCGGTATCCCCTTACTTTTACTTGATCATCAATTCTACCTAAGTATTCAATATCTCCACTTTCTAACCAACGACCTAAGTCACCTGTTCTATATACTGTATCTCCAGGTTTAAACGGATTCTCTACAAATTTTTCCGCTGTAAGCTGAGGTTTATTTAAATAACCTCTCGTTACTCCTTCACCACCAATATATATTTCACCAACCATCCCAACACCACAAAGGTGTTCGTTATTCATAATATATATTTGGGTGTTTGCGATAGGCTTTCCTATATGAATTCCTTTTTGTTTCTCATTTATCGGAACCATATGTGAAGTAGCAAATACTGTCGTTTCAGTTGGACCGTATGAATTTACAAGATTTGCGCCAACACAATAGTTTTCATTATATTTATTTGCTAGTTCTATAGGAAGCGCCTCACCTGATAACTGTATTCTTTTTAGTGAAGTCAATTTATTCACATCTGTATAAAAAAGGAATTCCTCTAATACTGATGGTACAAAGGATAATCTCGTAACATTATGCTTCTTGATTTTCTCTGCAATTTTTTGAAAATCTCTCTCATCCTCTTTAGGCAAAAGAAATAATTTTGCACCTCTTATACACCATAAGAACATTTCCCAAATCGATAAATCAAATGCATATGTTGTTTTTTGCATAATCACTTCTGTTTCATTAAAGTCATCTTTAAGCATCCAATAAATTAAATTCATTAAATTCCTGTTTTCGACCATAACCCCTTTAGGATTCCCAGTAGTACCTGATGTATATATGACGTAAGCCAAATGATTTTGTTTTGATATATGTTCTAGATTCGTTGCTATCTCTTCCTTACAACCAATTAAGTCGATAATAGCTACATTGTTAATAATATTATTAATTACATTGTCAGCACCATGCCCTGATAACAAAATATCTGTACCACTATCTTCAAGAATATAATTTATCCTATCAATTGGTTGAGAAGGATCTATAGGTAAATAAGCACCTCCAGCTTTTAAGACTGCAAAAATCCCCAAGATCATTTCAATCGATCTATCTGTTATTATAGCTACAATCTTATCAGGTCCTACCCCCTTCTCTCTCAGTAACTTACCTAAATAGTTAGTTCTAGCGTTGAACTGTTGATAAGTTAGTTCTTGTCCTGCAAATTCTATAGCGATAGCATTAGGGGTTTTATTTACTTGCTCCTCAAACAATTCAATGATTGTTTTATTGTTTGGATATTCAGAATACGTTTCATTATATTTTATTAAAACTTGTTGTTTTTCTAATTCATGTAATATTTCTATATCTTTTAGTAAGATTGCTTGCCTTGACATAACTTGTTTACATATCATTTCTATTCTATTATGTAAAAGCTTTAGCATCATACTACTAATAGAATCTGTATCAAAATTATAAACTATCTTCAGTTTACCCTCTGTTTGCTGCAAACCAATTTCTAATTGAAAGTCCCCTTTGTTGACTGAATTTCTGTTTTTTTCCAACTGGTATAAAACTACACCTGAAAAATCATTATATCCAAAATTCCCAAAATTCAATTCAGTTAATTTTGTAGAAGATTTATCCTTTTTGCTATTAATTAAGTCTATAATTGTTTGCTCCATATTTATCTCATAACTTTTATAATTAAATGAATTCTCAATATCAAAGTTACCTATGGTTACAATATCGTTCCCCATCGACTTACCAGTTTGAAAAGCCCATAATGCAGAAAAAAATTGTAGTAGTTTAACATTATTTTTATCACAAAAATTTACAATTGATTGATACACATGTTCATCAAATAAAAAAGTTTCTATTGCCTTCTCCCTAAAATTACCATCTTTTTGAAATTTGACATCCGCATTATTTTTCAGCATATTCTCCCACCTAAAATTAAATAATATTTGTTTATAAGTACTTAAGTTCCATTAATAACGTATCATTTATTTCTTTTGCCAATTCTTTTATATGAGTATTAATAAAGAAATGATTCCCCTTCATTTTTTTATAATTACAAAATCTTGCAGTATACTTTGCCCATTTAAAAATATTATCATCTACATTATCTTCCTCAGAATAAATAATTGATATGTTAGACAAACATTTTTCTTCTTTTTTAGTGTATTTATATTCTTTATATAGTTTAAAATCAACTTCAAAATTTTTCACACACAAATCTAATAGTTCTTTATCTTCTAACAAAAAATCATAACCATCTAGACTTCTTATATTTTCAACTACTCTATCAGATGACATATTAGATACTTTTAAATTATTATCTTTTTCTTCCGGAGGACCATTTGCTACAAAATAAAGATGAAGTGGCTTTCTCCCTGTACGCTTAAGTATTTCATAGTAAACTTCAAAAGCTACTAAACTTCCCATACTATAACCTAAAATAGAAAACGGATCATCATCCAAATAATCAATTATCTTACTTGCTATATCGTCTACCATATTTTTGAAACTCGCATAATAATTTTCTGAAATACGTTCTCCATGCCCTGAATATTCAATTGGGATTACATCTACTATTTTATGCATATATCCTTTTAGTTGATAATACATAGATGCTGATCCACCTGCATATGGCAGACAAAACAACTTAATTTTTTCCATACTCTCCCCCCTTTTTTCTTTGTTAATTTACAACTCTTATCTCTCCTAAATTTGCTTTTAAATTGAATTGATAAAGTTGCTCTCCTGATAATCTAGCCTTTACTGCACACTTTCTAATCCCACTTTTATTTATTTGTACATTTGCCCTGGGTGGAATCTTAATATAAGCCCCTGCTGCACCAGGTGAACAATTCAAATCCCCACCTACTTCAGCCATCTCTAGTTTAATTTTCCCTGAAATAGACTGTACATTAGTATGTCGAATTTTTCTTAATAATTGAATATCTGCCGGACGACTGCCAACCTTTAAATCTAAAGAATCACATAAGACATCTTTTACATTCAACTTTGCAGCCTTCGTTTTAGCTTCTATTTTTTCACCTCGCAGTCCCTCAAGGGTCAGTTCACCAATATCTTGATTAATAACTAGATAATCGATCATATCCTCTGGAATACCTATGTCTAAATAAACCGATTTAGGAAATCCAACCATAAGAATTGGAGTAAAGCGAACTTTTTGTTTTAAAATTAAACAATTCGATAGTTGATTTATTTCCATTCCCTTACAATGCCGTCCTAACGATCCATTTATAACTAATTTTGTTTCTTTTATTGCATGACAAAAAATAATTCCTCCTTTAATATGAATCTCTATTTTACGTCTCCCATTCAATTCAACTATTTCCTGGTAATTATCCATTAGTTTTCCTCCTCAATTAATCTATTTCCATCCGATTTACTCTCTGCATCAATTCAAGAGCAACTAAGATTCCAATAGCAGCAATTATTACTAATATAATGACACCTAACATAGGCTTATCATAGCCAGATGCCACAGTATTCCCTAAAAGTGCAATTAATCCGAAAGCAGAAATAATTGTAATTGGAACTGATTTTTTAATAAAACCTATTCTCATAGCAATAAGGGCTACCATACTTGTTATAAAAGCAGTAATTACAATCATTAACAATGTAGAAAAAATATCTTGCTGTGAAAGAGTGTCTGGAACAATAGGAGAAATTTTTTCTGTTAAACTAAAAATAATGATAGGTATAGCAGTGCAAATAATCATAGACACCGTAGTAAAACCAAGTACAATAAGTAACTTTGCAAATAAAACTTTCTTTCGATTAATAGGATAAGAAAATAACAATGTCATTTGTTTACCTTTATATTCTTCAATAATAAAGCGAGTATACATTACAGATGATATACATGAAAAAACAATCATCCCCATTAAAGTAGTAAATTTATAGATATTAGTATAGTTCTGAAATTGAACTTCATTCGTTTGTTGTGCAACAAATGCAATAAAATAGATAAAAGCAAGTAAACCAATACTAGAAATAACACTCGCCAAAATAAACGTATTTATTTTATTTTTTCTAATTTCAAGTTGTATTATATTAAACACATACTTTTCCTCCCGACATAATTTTAAAGAAATATTCTTCTAATCCTTTCGGAGATTTTGTCTTTACTTCTTCTAAAAGTGCTTCTTCTACAACCACTCCATTTACAATGACTCCAATTGAATCTACAATATGTTCAAGTTCACTAAGAATATGGCTTGAAATAAGAATGGTCATCCCGTAATTTTTAGATAAATTTTTAAATAACACCCTCATTTCTTGAATTCCAAGTGGATCTAGTCCATTTACTGGCTCATCCAAAATTAAAAGCTTAGGTTTATGAATGAACGAACGTGCTATTGCTAATCTTTGTCGCATTCCTAATGAAAATTTAGAAACTGGTTGGTCGCCCGTTTGAGTAAGGCCTACCATTTCTAAGACTTCAGAAACTCCAAATCCTTCCACATTCATATATGCTAAATGAAATTTTAAATTCTCAGTTGCTGATAAATGCTCATAAAATACTGGGACTTCAATTAAAGTTCCTATATTTTTTAATATCAACTCGCGATTTTTCGTTATATCCATTCCAAAAATTTCAACCTTCCCAGATGTAGGAACCAATAATCCTGATAAAATTTTAAACACTGTTGTTTTCCCTGCACCATTGGCACCTAAGAATCCATATATGGTATTGGCTTTCACCGTCATTGCGCTGCCTTTAATCACCTCTGAACCAGCAAATGTTTTTACCAATTTATCTATTTTTACCGCAAAACTATTCATCTATATCACCATCTTCTACATTCGGATAATTCTCCATAAGTGATTCTATTAATTTGTCACTCACAATATCAACACCTAGTTGCCTCATCATATATTGCATAAAAATCAGCCGCCTAATTGTTTCTGTTTTTTTACGATTAAATAGAACTGGATTCGTCCAAATATTTATCAAAAACATAAAAACTTCTGCACATTCATTAGGATATTCAGTTTCAATTGATCCATCAGCTATCCCTTGTTCTATAATTTCTTTAAAAATTAACGCTTCTTTTGTTACACCTTTTTTTATTCTTTGAATAACAAACTGTGGATTTTTAATTTGGACATTTAGAACACTATCAATCGTATGAATATTCTTGTCTGATATAAGTATCTCTAAGATTTTTATCAGCTTATCCCTACTATTTACTGAATCAACGCTGTTAGCTAATTGCTCCAACATCTCGTAAGTATAATTTAAATGTCGTTCTATAACTGCATCTAATATATCTTCTTTCGACTTAAAATGATGAAAAATAGCACCACGTGACATTCCAATAGAATCAACAATATCTTGTATACTCGTTTTATCAAATCCCTTCTCACTAAACAGCGTTGCTGACACCGTTAATATTTTTTCAATTGTTTGCTTTGAATCTTTAATTTTCATTTAAACACCTCTTCTAATCTAAACATACAGGACGTCGGTATGTTTAGATTAGCATTACAATATTTGGATGTCAATAGATTAAGATATGAAACTTTTTAATTTTCCGAAAATATTTTCTTCTTCACTTGAATCAATTTCATAATGATTTCTTTTCCTCAGTTGGATGAGCAGAATGTTAAATGATATCATGGATTCATTGGACCAAAAGTTTAAGGAACTTTACATCAACAATATAGGACTTTATTCAAGTTTATACGATAATACCTACAAGGAACTAATAGGGACAGTTGAATTAGAAGGAATAAACAACTTTGATTGGGTTTTGGGGGATTGGCAGACGCTTTTACAAGCTTATGGGCCTCTTTCGGTTTCCGGTTTTACACAATCCAATCAAGCTTGGTCCTTGAATTCCTTAATTGTAATAGGCATTAACAACGGAGATCCAAATAATCTTAAACAATTCAATTTTTTAACATGTATAAATCCTTCAGACGATTTAATCAAGTATATAAGCAATGCAGCATCGATAAATGTTATTAAGCCACCCGCAGAACCGGTATTGCTATTTAAACCTTGGATTTTCTATTTCCCAAAAAATCATGACAAATTTTTTAAGTATCTTCGGTGTACGTACAGGGCACGAGGAAAACTTAAGTCTTTATAGAATATAATCAAGAATAAGGAATTTTCGAAATGTCACATTAAAGTCCTTCCTTTTTAATATTAGTACACAAAATTTTGTAATTATAAAATAAAAAAGCATGACATAAAATTGTCATGCTTTTTCTTCTCTATCCATATTTCCCCAAACCTTACCTGTTACAAAAGCTTTTATTTGTTGAAATCACTTAATTCTCAAACACAAAATTAATCTTATTTTCTTTCCACTCTAACATCGCATCAAACGTTTTCTCGCCTTTTTTAAAGCCTTTAATTAAATCGGTCTTTTCACCTTTTAAGAGCTTTGTCATATTCTTTTGTGAAATTGTTTTACTTAATATTTTCTTCGAGATGGTAAAATCACATTGCGTTGTATTGTAGTTAGAACAACCGTAAAACGTTGACTTATCAATCACGTCGCCATCACATTTTTTACAACTACCAACCTTTTTACCAGTTGTAAATTTCGATCCTTTTCGCTCAATCGATTCAACATGTAATCCAGTGAAATCCCACTTCTCCGACATTTCCACTGCATCTTCAATAATTTTCGCTGATAGCTTTTTCGTTTGTTCCATAAATGTAGCTGGTGATGCTGTACCTTCCCCAATTTCCGCAAGGCGCTGCTCCCATTTCGCTGTCATTTCTGGTGAAGCCAGTATTTTATCACCGATTGCGGTAATTAATACTTTCCCTTTATCGGTTGCATACACTTGGTTTTTCTGCACATCTATATATTTACGGTCTTTCAGCATCGTAATAATTCCAGCGCGAGTTGCCTCTGTACCTAAACCTTCTGTTTTCTTTAATACTTTCTCAAGCTCTTCGTTCTCTAAATACTTACCTGCCGTTTTCATTAAGGTAATAAGTTGACCTTCTGTATAACGCTTCGGTGGCTGTGTTTTTCCTTCTTTCACTTTCACCTTTACAACTTTTCCTTGTTCACCTTCAGCTACAATTGGAAGAATCGTTTCGTCATCTTTATCGTCTTGGAAAATAACTTTACGCCAACCTTCTTGTATTTGCTGTTTTCCTTTTGAAATGAATTCAGCACGTTCGTCTACAAGAGTTGTAATCGTTGTGTAGTCAAAGATTGCAACTTCATAATGCGCCGCAATCAGTCTTCTTACGATCATATCGTAAATTTTCTTTTCATCACCTGATAGTTTGCTTGGATTTGTAACTTGCTCTGTCGGAATAATGGCATAGTGATCTGTTACTTTCTTTTCATTCACATAACGCTTATTATTCATAATTGATTCAACCGGAGCCGGTAATAAACCTTTATATTCATCAAACTGACTTAACTTCTGTAAAATATCAGGGAACGTCGCTGCCTCTCCTTGTGTAACATAGTTAGAATCCGAACGCGGATAAGAAACTATCCCTTTTTGATATAGTGCTTGTGTTATATCAAGCGTCTTTTTCGGTGAAAATTTAAAAGCTTTATTAGCTGTCGCTTGCAGTGCTGATAAATTAAATAAAAACGGTGGCTGAAACTCTTTACGCTCCGTTTTCATTTCTTTTACTACAGCCGGTTTACCTTGGCAAAATGCTGCAATTTTATTTGCCATATCAGGGTCTTTTAAGCGGGATTCACTATCCTTCTCCCATTTCCCCTCATACTTCTTTCCTTCTATATTAAAGGTTGCGAACACTTCCCAAAACGGCTCCGACTTAAAGTTTTCTATTTCTTTTTCACGCTTTACAATTAATGCGAGTGTCGGTGTTTGTACACGTCCAGCTGAAAATACATCGTTCATTCCTTTTTTCTTTAGCAAAATACTAAAGACACGCGATGCATTCATACCAACGACCCAGTCCGCACATGACCTTGTATACGCCTCATAGTACGTATTGATAGTATCTGATTCATCAAGCAAGTTTTTAAATCCTTGATATATAGCTTGCTTCGTTAAAGATGAAATCCAAAGACGTTTCATCGGCTTTTGTACGTTACAAAGATTAATAATGTTTCGTACAATCAATTCCCCTTCACGCCCGGCATCGCCCGCGTGAATAATTTCTGTTACCTGAGGATTATGTAACAGCTGTTTCACAACGTTAAACTGTTTATACTTCGACTTTGTTACTTCAAATTGAAATCGCTCTGGAATCATCGGTAACGTATTAAGTGACCATTTTTTCCACTCTGCGTGATAATGTTCTGGATTACATAACTGCGTCAAATGACCAATTGCCCATGTACAGTACGCTCCATTTGGAAATAACTCATTCGCTTCCACTTCTAAATATCCATCTTTCCGGCGATATTTAAACTGTGAAACAAGAGCCAAACCTTGATCTGGTTTCTCGGCAATAATTAATTTCATTTTATAACTCCCTATCCGTATTCCAGTGTTACTTTCATTGTCTATCTGTTTAGAGGCGATGATAAAACAACAATCTTATTTATCATTCGCGGGTTACTCCCCATAATGGGATAACTATAATATTATACGCTTATTCTTTATGGCTTCACAATAGAAACTCTTCATTTAACTCTTACATTCACATGCTCATAATTAAAAAGACGTCCAAAAAATCAGGAGCCTACTTACTCACATTAATTAAATTGTGCAGATAATATGCAGATATAAATAAGCATAAGAACTCTCCATATGAACATATGATGAAATGAATGATAGGACAGGGAGGTATCATAATGTTCGCTTACACAGCAACCACCTTAACACTTTGTTGTATCTCGATTCTTATTACATCTTACATTTCTAAACGTAACGGTACCCTAATGGAGTATATGGTATTTATTATGTCTTTTAGTATGAGTATCGGTTTAAGTATCGGATTTTATTTAGGAATTCTTTTTAAAGGAGAATTACTCTATTCTACTTTGCTTGCTATATTAATTAGTGGTTGTATCGGTTTTTTAGTCGGTCTACGTTTTCACCTATATACTGCTTTAGAAGGGATGTTCTCTGGATTAATGGCAAGTATGATGGGAGCAATGATTACAGAAATGTTAAACGCTCAACAAGCTCATAGTATACTGTTTATTAGCCTTTTACTTACGATAACAATAACTATGTCATGTATAATTCAACTTTTATCAGAAACTTTTTCTGCTTTTATCCAAAGGCGTTTTTTATTATTACTTTCAATTAGTGTGGTAATTATCGTTGCCGTATTCGTGACATTCCCAGATCATACTCCCCCACCTTCCCCCGGGCATGATCAACATATACATTGACTCTTGCACCGAAAATGAATAAGCAGCTATCCATAGGATAACTGCTTCATATTATTCTGGCTTATTAGGAATGTTTGGGTTGGGAACATAGTTAGATTTATAATCTGTATATTTCACTTCTGTTACCATCCCCGCGGAAGCATGGTGTAAATCATGACAGTGGAACATCCAATCACCCGGATTGTCTGCTGCAAAGGCTACTTCATATTCTTCTCCTGGTTTTAAGTTCAATGTATCTTTCACAATTGGAGAGCCTTCTATCGGTTTTCCATCTTTACTCAACACCTGGAAGAAGTGACCGTGTAAATGCATCGGATGATCGTCCATTTTAGAACGATTTACCAATTTCACTTTAACTAAATCGCCCTTTTTCACTGGAATTGGATCAATATCTGGAAATACCTTTCCGTTAATTGTATATACCATTTCATTTCCATTCATTTGCGTATTTAAGTCCATATTATATGTGGCAGTATACTGCTGATTTAACGTGAAACTACCTAGTTTTTTAGCACCATATTTCGTCATATCTAATTTCGATAATTTTTCTTTTTCATCTGCTTTATCTATCATCTCTTTGCTGCCATCATATTCAATAACAGCTTTCATTCCTTTTGCACCTTTATTTGCTGAATGGTCTTCAACATACCATTTCCCAGGATTATTAGCAGTAAATTCAATATCATAACGTTCACCAGGTGCGATTGGAATTACTTGATCCTTTATAACTTTTGGATCGTTTATTGGTTGACCATCTGTTGCAATTACTTTTATATCATGACCGTGAACATGTATATCATGTGATAAATAACCAGCATTAACGAGTCGCAGACGAACTTTATCTCCCTTGTTCACTTTCAATGGCGCTACTAAATCACCGCTTTTTCCATTGATTGTGAATAAATCATACATACTCATATCATGACCTTCCATCTTCATATTTCTATGGTCCATTCCTGCCATATTGCCAGGGTCTTTTTTATCACTGTCCATGTCTATACCAGAATGATCCATGCTGTTCTTATCATCATTCTTTTTCGCATTTTCATTATCCTTACTAGATTTATTACCGTCTGCTTTTTCTGTTTTTCCTTTTGTCATTTCTTTTAACTGTTTATTAATCTCTTCTTTATCTGTTATCCATTCATCTAACATTAATGTGTAATCTTTATCATACTTTTCATTTGTATCTTCTACAACGAGAGCACCATATAATCCTCTATCTAATTGATTTACAGAATCTTGATGCGAGTGATACCAGTACGTTCCTGGTACGTTCGCTTCAAATTCATAGGTGAAACTTTTTCCAGGTTCAACCGCATCTTGCGTCACACCTGGAATTCCATCCATGTTATTTGGAACAGGATACCCATGCCAATGAATAGATACCGGTGCAGATAGTTCATTTTTTAATGTCACTTTCACCTTTTCACCTTTTTTCACCCGAATTTCTGGACCAGGAGATGAGCCATTAAATGTCCAGACCGGAACAATAACACCGTTACTTAATTTTTGCTTTTCTTCTTTCGCTATTAAAGTAACTTCTGGTCCCTTAACAATTTCCAATGGTTTTGTAGCCGTTTCAGTTTGTTTAGTTTTTTTATCATTCATATTTTTATGATCGTTTGTTGTATTTGTGGCCAAAGAACATGCAGCAATTAAAGATATGACAAAGACTGTAACTGCTGTTAACACAAATCTCTTCATGGAAACCCCTCCTTTTTCTTTTTCAAAATCATTATAAAAAATGATTTTCAAGAAAATATGGAGATATACAATGAGCTAAATAAAAAGACGCCCAAAATTGAGCGCCTCTTCTAATGGTTATTTCGTAACAACTTCATCTTTTTTTACATTTACATTGTTTTCTCTCATAAACGCTTCAATCTCTTCAACTTCTCTAATGATATCTTTTGACAAGTTTTCATGTCCGTCTTTCGTTACAAGAATATCATCTTCAATACGAATGCCGATTGATTCTTCTTCAATATAAAGACCAGGTTCAATTGTTATAACCATGCCTTCTTCTAACACCCTATCTTTGTATGTCCCTACATCATGCGTATCTAAACCAAGGAAATGGCTGACACCATGATAATAATATTTAGACAGTTCCTCATCTTCTTGTATTAAACCAACTGCTTTACACCCTTCTGCAAGTACTTTTTTAGCATGCTCATTTAATGCAGCGAACTTTAAGCCTGGCTTAATAATCTCTGTTGTTTCTTTCAATGCTTTTAATACAATATTATAAATTTGTTTTTGGCGACTAGAGAATGTTCCATTTGCCGGGAATGTATAACTAATATCAGCGTTATAGTAATTTTTTTGAGCGCCTAAATCTAGCAGTACTAAATCGCCATTTTGAATTTGTGCATCATTATCTTCATAATGAAGAACTGTAGCATTTTTCCCACTTGCCAAAATTGTATTGAAAGCATGATGCTTAATGCCAGATGATTTTAGTATGAAATCAAACTGAGCTTCTAATTCATATTCCATCATGTCTGCTTTTGCATGCTTAAGTACGTTGTAAATACCGTCTTTCGTTACAGCAATCGCCTCTTTCATAATTTCAATTTCTTCTTCTGTTTTAAACACTCGTAATTCACAAATATTCGGATATACATTACCAATTGTTACGTGTGGATATTGTTCTCTTACATGTTTAGCAAATGCTAATGTTTTTGTCTCTGTACCATTCCATTCACGACGCTCTAAATCTAAATATAGATGCTTCACATTTTCTGTAAAAAGTATATTTGACATTGTCTTTTCAAAGCTATCTAAATATACAACTTTCTTTATACCCGAAATTTTCTCTGCTTCTTCGTTAGAAACTGTTTTACCGACCCACTTTTCCATTACTGGATCTGACTTTTCAATAAAAAGTGTTTCTTCAACACTATTTCCAACCTTCTTCAACATGAAAATAACATTTGGTTCATCGATTCCTGTTACATAGTAAAAATTCCGATTCGGCACAAATTTATAATGTGCATCCGCTGACATATGAGGTGCTTGTCCCGCAAATAAAATAGTAATAGATTCGTCTGGTAATGTGTTTACTAATCGTTCTCTATTTTGAGCAAAAAATGTTGCTTTCATAATAATCCCCCTAGCGTTCTATGTATGATTAAAAAACTAATTATCTAATCAATTCATTTTATTATTGTTACAATTTTTCGTCAATTAATAGTACTCATAGAAAAAGGAAAATCCCCCTTACTAGTACCCCTCTAATCTACATTATGCATACAACTCCACAATTTCTTGACATTTATTCCATATACTTAAAATCTCATATATAGGAAAGGAGCCACAACTTTGAAACATTATGTAGCAACTGGGTTAGCAATTACTTCCTTATTCATAATTACTGGATGTTCTAGCAATACCGAAACAGCACCCGTAAAGAAAGAAACGGTGCAATCTGAGTCAAAAAATATAGAAACAGCAAATACGAGTCCGCAAGACTTCTATAAAGAAATTACATCTGGAAAAATCGAGCACATTCACGGAATTGGCTATGCAGGAAATATGCCTGGGGTTTCTATCGCCACTCATAGCGGGATAAAAGTTTATCATAATGGAAAATGGCTTGAAACTAAGACTGGATTACATGATTATATGGGATTTCAAGCAACGAAGAACGGATTCTTTGCCAGCGGTCATCCTGAACCAGGAGCAAATTTAAAAAACCCTTTAGGATTAATGAAAAGTTCTGATGGCGGTAATACCCTTGAAAAGCTAGCTTTTTACGGAGAATCTGATTTTCATAACCTTGCTGTCGGATATAATACGGAAGCAATTTATTTATACAATGAGCGTCCAAATTCTAAATTACAACAAGGTTTTTATTTTAGTACGAACAACGGACAAGATTGGAAAAATAGTAAGTTAAAAGGTCTTTCAAGTACGATTCATTCCTTTTCAGTACATCCGGATCAATCTAGTGTAGTCGCGGTAAGTGCTAAAGACGGTGTATATTTATCTACAGATTACGGAAATACATTTGAACTATTCTCTACATCACTTGAATCGACAGCAGTTACATTAAGTAATGAAGATGTTTTTTACGCCCCTATCAATAAGCAAATGATAACGAAGAAATCAATTGCTACAAATGAAGAAACAAACATACAAACTCCATCTTTAGATTCTAAAGATGCAATTATGTACATATCACAAAATCCTCAAAATTCATCTGAAATAGTATTTGCTACACTGAAAGCAAATGTGTTCCTTTCTACAGATGAGGGTAAAACGTGGAAGCAGATTACTAAAGAGGGAGCATTCCAATTTAATTAGAAGGGTGAATATAACTTGTTTTCAACAATTAGTGAATGGAGCTATCAACTCATGTCTCCTTTAATGGATGTCGCGAATGCTACGAAATCAGTACCTCTTTTATTTGCGTTTTTATTAGGCGTAGTAGGTACCCTTGCTCCTTGCCAATTAACAGGAAACATTAGTGCTATTACACTTTATGGCAATCAATCTTTACAAAAGGGACATGCATGGAAACATATATTGTTATTCATTTCAGGAAAAATAATAGCTTTTACAACGCTTGGACTATTAGTATGGGTCTTAGGAAAAGAGATTCAGCAAATATTAACTTTGTATTTCCCGTGGTTAAGGAAAATGATCGGACCTTTATTAATTTTAATGGGGCTAATGTTGTCAGGTATTATAAAAGGTAGTAATTTCTTCTCTACCATCTTCCCTATCAAATTTATACGAAAACAAAGTGAAGTCAGCTCATTTTTACTTGGATTTTTCTTTTCGTTAGCTTTCTGTCCGACTATGTTCGTTCTATTTTTCGGAACATTAATCCCTTTATCTTTATCATCTAATTATGGTTACTTGTTTCCGACATTCTTTTCAATAGGAACTGCTCTACCAATCGTTGTCCTTATGTTCATCATCTTCTACCTGGGATTAAACGGAGCATTACTGAAAAAGAGCCGAAAAATAGGAAAAAACATTCAACGTATAGCCGGTGTCCTACTCATTTTAATCGGACTTTATGATACTGCTCTATATTGGTAATACATCCAAAAGGTAAGCTTCAGTAAAATGAGGTTACCTTTTGGATCATTTTATTTATTCATTTTTTCTTTTGTTGTAGTTGGCTTAGCAAATTCATAACAAACGCCAGAAACAGTGGATCATTCTCTTTTTTAGGTGACCACTGCATAATAAGTTGTCGTGGAATTCTAATTTCTATCGGTTGCACAATGAAATCATTAATAATTTGCTTATGTAGTCCTGATACTGGAACAATTGTTATACCGTTAACCTGTAAAGCAAGTGCTAATGCTGAACTAATGGTCTCTGATTCCATCACTTTATTAACTACTATTTCATTTTTCGTCAAATATGGTTCAAGTACTTCTTTACAACCAGAAAGCGGCATAATAAAAGGATAATTTTTCAACTCTTTAATAGTAAGATTAGGTGGAACAAACTTTGAAGAAACCATAACATACGGATCTTCACCAATGACATCATAATGAAATCCTTGTATTAAATTTTCTTTTATAGAAATAGAAAAATCTGCACTTCCAGAAGACAACCAATCTAAAACTTCCTGATAGCTTCCCTCTCGAACTGCAAGCACATACTGACTGTGATCAAAATTACCTAATTTGATACACTCAGCCAAACAATATACAGTAACTGAAGGATAAGTAGCTAATACAATCTTATACAAGTTATTATTCTTCAATTTTAAAGCTGTTTCTTCAAGATTTTCATACTCGATTAGAAGTCGATCTACACAAATTAAAAATTCTTTTCCATTTTCAGTTAAAACAGTTCCTTGTCTAGAGCGATCAAATAATGTGATAGCATATCGTTTTTCTAATTTGTTTATGATATGAGTTATAGCCGGCTGTGTCATATGTAATTCCTTAGCAGCTAAACTAATGCTGTTCAAACGAGCCACGTATTTAAAAACTTTAAAATCAAAAACGTTCATTCTGTTCTCCTTATATAAAAAATATTTATATCATCTATAAATAAGCTTCATTATATTTATCAACTCACTTCATATACACTAATTATACATCATCAATATTACGAAAAAATAAACATATAAACATTAGAGGAGTGTTGATTAAATGAGTACTTACGTTTTAGTACATGGGGCATGGCAAGGTGAATGGGCATGGGAATTAGTAAAACCTCAACTAGAGGCTTTAGGTCACACTGTTATTACACTAGACTTACCTGGAAGCGGGAAAGATATGACTCCCTCCCAAAATATAACGTTGGATTCTTATGTTAATGCAGTAACAGCTACTATAAATCAACAAAATGAAAAAGTTATTCTTGTTGGACATAGTATGGGTGGAATTGTGACCACTCAAACCGCTGAACTTATACCAAATAAAATCGATAAATTAGTATATCTTTGTGCATTCTTACCACAAAATGGAGAAAGTCTTGGTAGTAAATTAAATGGAGAAACCGGACCACAATTCTCTATAAATGAGAATGACTTAACTGCAGAACTTATACCAGAGTTGATTGAACAAACATTTTTAAATGCTACAGAAGACGGTTCTATTAAAGAAGCATCTTTTAATCAAATGCGTCCTCAACCACTAGGACCGTTCCAACAAGAGCTAAAAATATCAGAAGAGAACTTTGGAACTGTAAATCGTATTTATATCGAAACAACTCTAGATAGAGCGATTCCGATTGATTTTCAGCGCCGAATGAATACAGAGACCCCTTGCACGAAAATAATTACTTTGGAAGCTGATCATTCACCATTCTTTTCTAAAGCGGCAGAACTTGTTAATTGTTTAAATGAATTAAGCTAAACTTCATTTAATGAAAATAGACACCCGCAGGTGTCTATTTTTTATGCTAACTAAGGATTGTATTTCCTTCTCTACATTTGCATACCCTTTTGCTTCATCTCCCACTTTTTATACAGTAGTACTGCACCAAATAAAAATACTCCCGCAACAAATGAAGCTACTGGTAACATCTTTATCATTTCATCTGGAAATACGAGCGGCAATAGTGGAAATGCATACGCTGCTGGAATACGTACTCCAACGATTTTTAATAAAATAAGCATTAATATCATATTTAATAAAGTGACTACAATCCATGAATCAATCGTAAAGTACAATAACGTTCCAACAGTTGCAGATGCAGTTAATACTAATATTTGTTTAAAAGCCATTTTTTCATTGTACATCGGCTTTTGAAGTGATTCATACACAACAACTAATATTGGTGGAATAACTGCTAATTGTTCATAACCAGTTATCCAACATAAACTGATCCATACGAAATTTAGTATTAGAAATACAGTCATATATTTATACTGTATTTGCACTTTTCGCTCAATACCGTTGTTCAATTTAAATATAAGAACACCTATCATTAAAATAAATGTTAAAGCAAATACCGCGATAACAAATGACCATTCCGTCGCATTTGTTACTAATGGTAATAAACCTGTCGCAATTGATGGTGCTAAATTGGATTGAATTACACGTAAAAACAGCATCATGAATACAAGCGTTAAGCTTACTTTCCCTAAATAGGCTATATCCATTTGATTCACCATAAAACCTATCACAGCCGTTATTGACGGTGCAATAAAAATTTTATCAGGTTGTCTTAGCCACCCTGGCTCACGATATGCCCATAAAGCAACTGCCATCGCAGCTATTTCTGGCAAAATGACTTCCGGATCATTTAATAACACACCAGCTGTTACCATAGCTAAAATAAATAAAATAGCAATCGTATATGAGATAATTGTTTCTTTCTTTGAAATTACTGCATTCATTATTACATACTCCTTTTTGCTTATTACTCTCATAAAGTAAAACAATACTTTATATACCCTACTAAGGTATTGTATATTAACATCTTTTCTATTTCAAATATTTGTAGTTTTTTCATTATTTATCACCCCATACACTTACAAAACAAGGAATGTTTATAGGCATTGACACTTATTAAAAGATAGGTTACAATAACTATACATTAGTAAGTAACTAATGTAATCGAATCTAACTAGAGGTGAAACAAATGAAAAACATTTTATTCCGTATTAACGAATTATCAAAAAAAGAAAAAGCATCTGGATTAACAGTTGATGAAAAACAAGAACAACAAATGTTGCGTCAAAACTATACAAAAACATTTCGTGGAAGTTTAGATTCCATTTTATTAAACACAAAAATTGTTGATCAACATGGTCTTAACGTTACACCAGCCGCATTACAAGATGCTCAAATACGTTTAAAATTAAGCAAATGAAATCAAAGCTAAAAAAACAATCGTATAAAACATAAAAAGAGCCGGAATTCCTATTTAGAAATTCCAGCTCTTTTTATTATCTTTTCCAATTTCGTAAATGAGCGATACATCGCAATTCGCCACGACACAATCATTGCAAATGCAAGTAAGAAAAACATTCCGCTTAACTCTGCTAAATCAATTGATTGACTTAAATACGATTTTAACGCTACTCGTACAGCCAATAAGCCTACTAAAATAAAGATGAATGCTTTTGACGGTTTCATATATATATGTTCGTTTCTTATTTCAAACTTAGTTGTTTTAATAAGAAATATAGAGAAAATAAGTCCTATACTAATCGCCTCTACTATTTCTAACGATGTTAATCGAAACTCTGGTAAGAAGTACATCATTGCACCAGTACTCATAAAAATTGGCGGTAATATAATTTTCTTTTTCGTTACCGGTTTTTTCGCTGCTTTAAAGCGAAGAAACATGACCCCAACAGCCATACAAACTGCTACAATACTTGATAAAAGTGCTATCATACTCTCCCCCACACCTATCTATTTAAAAGACTTTTTTAGCAAAATCATAAACCAAACGAGCCCGATACTTATAATAACATGACCTAATCCAGCCATATGGCTTAAACCATTAAAGTCAGTTCCATTTACTTGTAGAAGCCCTCTCCATAGCATTGTAGCGACAGTAAAAATTACTCCTACATTATAAACAACAAACCACGCATGAAAACTCTTTGTTTCATGGACATGAAATACTTTAAATAGAGCCAAAGCGATTAAAAAGAAGACGAAGCCGAGCACTAATACGTGTGTATGCACTAATTGCAACATTGTGGATCCTTTAATTCCTTGTGCTTTCGAATACTCTCTTGCAAATACTCCTGATAATAAACCGATAATTAAGTAAATGAATGCTGCATTATATAATTTCTTCATTCTATTCCTCCTGCTGTAAACTTTCTATATTCGCTGCAATCATTTTACGCAAAGTTTATGAACGGAATATGAACAAAATATTACATTCAACTTTTGAAAATAAAAAAGCCATTCCACAATTAATAATTGCGGAATGGCTTTTCAACTTATTTTAAATCTTCTATTGAGAAAGCACCTGGAAGTAATTGCTCAACAGTCACTTCTTTTTCATCGCCTTTTACATTCATTAGTAAAACTGGCATTTTCGGTTCACAGAATTCAGCAATCACTTGTCTACAAGCACCACATGGTGAAATCGGTCCGTCTGTTTCGCCTGTAATAACTAAGTAACTAAAATCGCGCTCACCTTCTGATACTGCTTTAAAGATTGCTGTTCTTTCTGCACAGTTACATAAACCATAAGAAGCATTTTCTATATTACAACCAGTATAGATTTTACCTTCTTTCGTAACTAACGCTGCACCAACAGGAAATTTCGAATACGGAATATATGCTTTTGATAACATCTTATTTGCTTCTTCGATATATTTTTTCTTATCCATATTTTTTCCTCCTCAAAGTAAACGTAATTATGATTAGTCAGTAATAACTGTATGAACTAATTTAGGAGCAACTGCTGTTTCGGCGATAGAAATGTTCTCATAAATTTTAGCTTTTACATCTTCTACATTTTCACGGTTCGCATAGATTGTTACGAATGGCTCGCCTTCTTTTACTGCATCGCCAACTTTTTTACGTAACATTAATCCTACTGCTAAATCAATTTCATCTTCTTTTGTCGCACGGCCAGCACCTAGTAACATAGCTGCGATACCGATTTCATCTGCAACAATGTTAGAAATAACACCTGAAGCTTTTGCTGGTACATCAATTACATACTTCGCCTGTGGCATTTTTTCTGGATTGTCTACAATTGAGCTATCTCCGCCTTGATTGCTTAAGAACTCTTTAAACTTCTCAGTTGCTTTTCCGTTTTTCATAACTTCAATTAGCATTTCACGAGCTTCTTCTAATGTATTTGCTTTTTTCGCAAGTACGACCATTTGGCTACCTAATACAAGTACTAATTCCGTTAAATCTTCTGGACCTTCACCTTTTAACGTATCAATCGCTTCTTTCACTTCTAGAGCGTTACCAATCGCAAAACCAAGCGGTTGTGACATATCTGAAATAACAGCCATAGTTTGACGTCCTACATTATTTCCGATACGTACCATTGCATGTGCTAATTCTTTTGCATCTTCTTCTGTTTTCATAAATGCGCCAGCACCTGTTTTTACATCAAGTACGATTGCGTCAGCACCAGCTGCAATTTTTTTACTCATAATTGAACTCGCGATTAAAGGAATTGAGTTTACTGTTCCTGTTACATCACGTAATGCATAAATCTTTTTATCTGCAGGTGTTAAGTTTCCAGTTTGTCCAATAACAGCTACTTTGTCACGGTTTACAATATCAATGAACTGCTCTTTCGTAATTTCAACGTGGAATCCTTCTACCGCTTCTAATTTATCAATTGTTCCGCCTGTATGTCCTAAACCACGACCAGACATTTTTGCTACTGGTACATCTAAAGCAGCTACTAATGGTCCTAATACTAATGTTGTCGTATCACCAACACCGCCAGTTGAATGTTTGTCTACTTTAATTCCTTCAATTGCTGATAAATCGATCGTTTCTCCAGACTCAACCATCGCCATCGTTAAATCTGCACGTTCGCGATCTGTCATATCTTTAAAGAAGATTGCCATTGCAAGTGCACTCACTTGATAATCAGGAATACTTCCGTCTGTATATCCATTAATAAAGAATTTGATTTCTTCAGTCGTTAATTCTTTGCCGTCACGTTTTTTCGCAATAATATCTACCATTCTCATTACAATCACCATTCCTTTTTATATGATATGAATCTATTAAAATAATAAGCCTACGATTGTTGCTGATAAGAAACTTACTAATGTTGCACCGAAAAGTAATTTCAAACCAAATCTTGCGACTACATTCCCTTGCTTTTCATTTAAGCTCTTAACTGCCCCTGCAATAATTCCAATTGAAGAGAAGTTTGCAAATGAAACTAAGAATACAGATATAATCGCTGTCGTTCTATCTGAGAAATTAAAGTTTCCTTGTGCTAAATCTGTCATAGCGACAAATTCATTTGATACTAATTTTGTTGCCATAATATTTCCGGCATTAACTGCTTCATGCCAAGGTACACCCATAATAAATGCAAATGGTGCAAATACATAACCAAGAATTTCTTGGAATGAAATACCAATTACACCTTTAAATACTGCATTAATGAATGCGATTAAAGCAACGAAACCGACTAACATAGCTGCTACTGTAATTGCAACTTTAAATCCATCTATAATGTATTCCCCTAATACTTCAAAGAAAGTCTTTTTCTCTTCTTCTTGTACTTCTAACATATCTTCTTCTTCAGTAACTTCATAAGGGTTAATGATAGAAGCGATAATAAAACCACCGAATAAGTTAAGCACTAAAGCGGTTACAACATATTGTGGTTTTAATAACACCATATATGATCCAACGATAGACATTGAAACGGTAGACATTGCAGATGCACATAATGTATACATTCTTTTCTCTGGCAATAATCCTAGTTGTTTCTTAACTGAAATAAACACTTCAGATTGTCCTAAAATCGCAGAAGCAACAGCGTTATATGATTCTAGTTTCCCCATTCCATTTACTTTACTTAATGCTAGACCGATAGATTTCACAATAATAGGTAATACTTTAATGTGTTGCAAAATACCTATCAAAGCTGAAATAAATACGATTGGCATTAATACACTTAAAAAGAACGAAAACTCTTTTTGATTTACTAATCCACCAAATACGAAATTCACACCGTCAGCGGCATATTTTAATAGCTCTCCAAAACCATCTGCTATTCCGCTAATTAATATATTCCCTACACTTGTATTTAATAATAAAAACCCCAAAATGAATTGTAATATAACCATCGTTATGATTGGGCGATATTTGACTTTCTTTCTATCATTACTAGCAAGCCAAGCGATACCTAAAATCAATACGAGGCCAAAAATACCGATTAAATATTTCATAAGCCATCTCCTCCCATTCGTATCCGCTTACATTTTTTTCAATTGTTAAAGCAATAGATACACTTTACTTTGTGTATCTATTGCTTTTGACTTCATTAATGTTTAGTAGTTATCTGTAGCACCTTTTGCATCATTTAATACGATTGCAACACTAGCACTTGCTCCAACGCGAGAAGCTCCAGCAGCTACCATTTTGTCTGCATCTTCACGTGTACGAACGCCACCAGATGCTTTTACACCAACGTTTGGTCCAACTGTTTTGCGCATTAATGCGATGTCTTCAGCAGTTGCTCCGCCAGTTGAGAATCCAGTTGAAGTTTTTACGAAGTCAGCACCAGCTTTTACTGATAATTCACAAGCGCGTACTTTCTCTTCATCTGTTAATAGGCAAGTTTCAATGATTACTTTTACAAGAGCTTTTCCTTTTGCTGCTTGTACTACTTCATAAATATCTTTTTCAACGAACTCGTTATCGCCATCTTTTAAAGCGCCTACGTTGATTACCATGTCAACTTCAGTTGCACCTTTTGCGATAGCATCTTTTGTTTCGAAAGCTTTTGTTTCAGTAGTGCTTGCTCCTAATGGGAAACCGATTACAGTACAAACATCTACATCATGTCCAGCTAATTCTTCAGCAGCTAGCTTCACCCATGTAGGATTAATACAAACAGAAGCGAATTTATATTCCTTTGCTTCTTCGATTACTTTCATAACATCTTCTTTTGTAGTATTAGCTTTTAAAATTGTATGGTCAATTAACTTTGCAATATTCATTATCTTCACTCCTCATATCTTTTAACAACTTCATTCTAACTCTTAGTTGAACAAATGTAAATACACTTTTGAAATTTTGTTCATCCTTTTTCAAAAGTAATTTTCTTGTAGTAAATAAAGCGCATTCTAACTAAGAAACACTTCATATATAAAAACAAAACTTTTATATTAACAATGGTAGTATGTATCTCAATATCCATAATTATTTTTAAAAAGGCAATTTGTATTCAAAAAACACTCCATAATTCATACATAACAAAATAAAAGGCTTTCTCAAAATTAATATCTTGAGAAAGCCTTTTATTTCTAACCTTTTTGATAATGTAACAGTTCTTTAGCTGTATGCTGATCGATAATTAATACATTTGCATACCCGCCACGTAACGCACCATCAATTGCTTTTATTTTTCTATTACCACCTGCAACTAAAATAGAGCGTTTCTTTAATTTCAGTTCCTCTAACTCAATTCCAATTGTACGCTGATTAATCTCTTCGCTACTAATATTTCCGTCTCCATCAAAGAAACGTGAACAAATGTCACCGACCGATTGTTTTTTGAGTAAACTCGTTTCATCCATATCGAAATAACCTAATCGAAATAATAGCGCTTCGTCTCGCACTGTTCCTACAGTGAACACTGCAATATTCGCTTGTTTCCCCATTTCAATAATGTGATGAATATGTCGATCCTGCTCTACTAATTCTTTTGTCACTGCATTATCAAATATAACTGGAAGGGGTAGATTTCTTGGCGTCGTTTGAAAAGCATCTGCAAATAAAGCAATGGTCTCATTCGCATATGTATTTACACTAGAATGACTAATACCACCTTTTAACTGGACAACTTCTACACCTTTTACATGTTGCGGTACGATTTTTCTAGCGATTTCATACATCGTCATTCCCCAGCTTACACCAACGATATCACCAGTTTTAACCGTCTTTTCCATATACTCAGCTGCATATTTACTAATATACTCTGTAATCGTTGCATATTCTGGCACTGGAGAAAATACGACATGTGCCTCTAACAAGTTGTATTTTTCTTTCAGTAAATTTCCAACGTTATCTAAATCAGCAAATGGATCGGCTATGCTAATTTGAACAAATCCTTTTTCTTTCGCGTACTTTAATAATCTAGAGATAGTCGGCCTTGAAATATTTAATTTATTAGCAATTTCCTGCTGACTATAATCTGACTGATAATATAATCTTGCAACTTCAACGCTTAATTGTTGTTTATCTTTATCCATAGTAACTCATTACATATCCTTTCCTATATTTCCTTTTCGTTACAAGCATTATACAGCTTTATGCAAAAAAATTCGACTACCGAATTTTTATCTAACTGAACTTCTACTACACTTATTATATATAATGAAAACTTATTGTGTAGATTTACAAACTCAATATAGATACGCTTGAAACATGTAAATCAAGTAATATTTAATTCATACTTTTTCTGCAGTAACGATAACAAATCCGTTCAAAATGTACGAATCAAGTTATTTAACATAGAAAAGTTGTATATGAGGCCTAGGATATTAAAGACTGTTTTTTCTCATACCCATGGAATTTCCGTCCGTTTTTCTGTAAGAGATTGAACTGATGAAGCAATAATTTTATTATCTAAAATACAAAAGCTGTACAGAACAAAGAATATAGATTATGTATCCATGGAGATGCAATCCCAATCTTCATTTTTATAATTGATTAACCAAAACAAGCCCCTTCGTCTTTCAATAACAATACTTTCCTGCATACCTGCAGTTGCTTCTCTCTCATTAATTCTATCATGTACACAAGCCCAATGAAGCCGATAAACGAGGTCGGCCTCATCCAAAATCTCTTCTGCACTGCGCAATCTTGTTTGTTGATAAAATTCATTAAAAGAACTACAATCAGAAACAAGTTTAATTGCATAATGACAGTCACAGATCTCTTTCGGAAATTTCAGTGTATTCACGAGACCAATTGACCAAAGTAAAACCCATTGGGCTTCATACTGCCATGCAATCTGTATCGCTTCTTTCACATCAGGTTTCTCTGAATTTAGGAAATTTCTTTCCTGCCTCGTTAATGATTCAATCACATCAAATTTGTTCAGCAGCCCCATGACAAACTCTTTGGAAATTTTCAAATCTCCTTCTTGGGCAACATCACAAGCATATTGTATGACAATCAACAAAGCTACCGCTCTCTTCGTAATCTCTTCTCGATTTCTTAACTGAATACTTGTCAAAGGAGGCAATTGAGGCAATCCTTCGATATATGGAATCCCTTTATCTTGCAGGTAGCTTATCGCTTTCTGTTTTCTTTTCTCCCCATCGGTAGAAGTATTATTCTGTCCCATTATTTTGTTCGTACATGCTTGAGGAGTAAATTCTGAAGGACCAGAGGATCCATCCGGAAATACAATTACTTTTCCATCATTCCCGATGAGAGTTCGATCAGGGATAAAACCAATACCGTTTACCTGATTAAGTAATTTAAGAAACAACTCCACGTATTCATCACTATAATCCTTCTTCGTCTCTATAGCAATTATGGTATTAATTACAGAAATTTGTGCCAAAACCATCCTCTTAAGATGTTCTTCTTGAAATTCAATTTGATCGTACATGTGCATCATTCCAGGAATATTATTGGAAAAATAATCAGGAGTTGATTCTTCAGAATCCACCCGAATAATAATTTTATTTTTGCCAAATAGTCTTTTCGATTGAATGGTATATTCATTTTTATTTCGTTCAACCTTGAATCCATTTTGGAAAACTTGAGCAATGAAACCTTCTACATCACTTGTATCATTCCTTGATGCAAATATCGTAAAAAACCTCAATTTTCTCCCTCCTCTAATTCCTATTTTCTTCTTAGCTATTAAATTTAGAAAAACAAAAGAACATAAACTATTTAATATATTAAACAGCCTTTTATTATGACTTGTTCTTCAACTAAAATCTATTTGATTGTCTTAGTTGTTATTATAAATAATTATACTATCCAGTTTGGAGTATTGCTAAATGCCCATCAACTTAAAGGAGCTATTTGCTTTTTTTAGTTTGATAGCGATGTGGTGCTACCTCTGTTTTAGTAGGTTGGTAATAGTTATTTTTTAGAATATATGTGAAATCAAAAAGCTTTGAACTGGATTTTTATCATGCATTAAACTTTAGAATTCATAAAATTTTTCTGTAGATAATTTACTTTATAACTCTATACTTAAATCCAGTATAAAACTTTTATATTCTACAGCTACTTAAATTGAGTTCCCTTACTATTACCTCTTTAACTGCATTTTTTGTTGCACTAATTATGGGATAGTCTGTAGATATATCACACTTCCCTACAGTTAGGTTACTTAGATTTTTTTGCTTCTTTGTTTGCTGCATCTATTAACTTAGAAGCTGTCTCTTACCTTGCACTACCTATACCAACTTCCATTTTTTCACCTTTATCTAAACCGCCTTGTATGATTTCCACCCCATCTTTTACATAAATCATCACTTTACCTACATTATATTGTACTGGGAAATCTTTTTGTCCACACTATAACCTACTTATTTTTCCATCAACTCTAAATAAAGTTTAGATAATTCTTTTAACTCTTCTGACTTTTCCTTCATTGACTTGCTGAAAATATGATAACATGTATAAAGTTTATAGAAAATGTTTTCCCTCCAGATTCCCCCTTATTTACTCTGTAATATTTAGCGTTTAAGCGATGTTCTACTCCCATAAACGCTCCAATAAAGTAGACCTTGCCGTATTACAAATAAAAAAGGATCTAATATTTATTTCATTTAAAAAATGTTTTAGACTATAGAATAAAGTATTAGACTGTTAAAAAATAGTTGTAGACTGAAAAGTTGTATTTGTGTTTTTAAAATAAATTTACGATATTTTGTCTCTTTCAATTAAAGAATTACTTACACTTCATTTTTTCTTAGTGGACCAACAACACGGATTAATTAAATATCAATAATTAAGATACCAGAACTCTAAAAAAAGGGGTGAGGATTATGATGAATAAAGAAATTCAAAAATTGTTTGATGATCTCAATTTATTTGCCAGACAGATCGCAAAAGTAAGATTATCAAATTTATCATTCGATGTATACGAATTCAAAGATAAACATGTGAAGCAAGTAGACTTAATATTTGCCAGAAAAAATCAATTTGATACTATTCAAGAGGCATTTTCTGCACTATTTAAAAAAGAATTGTTCGATGGAGAGGAATGGGATATTGTTGATGAACCAGACCCTTCAGATAAACAATGGCTAATCGCACTAAAAGATTTTTGGATTAACGCATACTATTCAAGAGTATGTAATAGCTTAGAGTTATTAAACAAAAATGATTTTATAAGTAGATTTAAAAGGGATTTAGCTGATGTGAATGTACCAAAACAAGTTATTAAAGAACTCTTAATTAGATTGAATCATATTGAAACAATACAAGTACAAAAGGGATATGTTTATGATTACATATTCGGACAATCTGATAGCCATTATTTTTTGTTTGAATGGGGAATATATGATTAAAATGATTACAACTATTATGATTATGAAGAAGCGCACTTAAAGTTATGGGGGCGTCAATGAAATAACAGATAACAAAACAATCAAACTTTTTTATAAAATCTTTACACCACTTTTCAAGAAAGAACTCCATTTTAATCATTCCTTTTTCAAAATGGAGTCTTTGTGTTTGTCATAAAATCAAGATACATACAATATTTCGAATCAAAATTAAAATCAAACAGTTAACTTTTTTTCCTCCATAACAGTATCTCTATTCACTATTTTCAAGTAGAAATGCGATACTGTTGTAATGTAGTATGGATAGATCCAAAGAAACGGGATACCAAATGTGAAAAATCCGATGATAACCCCTAAAATAAACCATCCGATAAAACTTAACGATAGTAGGAATAAATCTAATTTATGTCCTTTCATCAGTTCTTGACTCTTTTTAATTGCTTCACTCGCCGTATATTCTGGATGATCTAACAAAATATAGTAAGCCATAGAATAAGAGATAAATTTTATAATACCTGGTACAATTAATAATACACTCCATAAAAGTGTGTATACAGTCATTAAAGTAGTCACCTTTATAGATCTAAACACATTACTTTTTCGAAATCCTTCAAATAACTCACCAATTGTAGTAGATTCTTTTTTCGCTAAACGCAATGTAACTTTAAGATACCCATAATTCATAATGCCTTGTGCACCTATTAAACAAATAAATAGAACAACGAAAACAAGTAAATAAGAAAAAGCACCTGCTGCATTTAACTTTTCGTCTCCTGAAATGGAAAAACTAGAATTCATTATTTCACTTAATAGGATACCAAGAAACAACAGTGGAAATCCTATAATTAGCATACAAACCCTAGAAATAATATGATAAAGAAACGATGACAATACCGCCAATCCCCATTTGTCTGTTAATGAAGATACGGCCGCTTTTTTTAAGCCACTAATCATTTTGATCCTACCTTTCAATTTTTTCCTTTTATATGAATTACTTTTACACAAGGAATAATAGCGTATTTTAACAAAATTTCCATTCTTACATAAACAGTTTTTTAGTTTTTATTCTTGTTCAATATGGTATAGAAAAAGATTAATTATTTACAAGACAAGAAGCTAGGAGATGTTACATATGAAATATTTTGTAATAGAAGATGATGAATTATCAAGCTGTGGTGAAGAGACAATATATGTTTTTGAACATAGCAAAGGAAAAAACAGTTACGACACGATTAAAACCTTGGAAGATTTTGCAGCAACATGCCAATTCATTGAACGAAGAAATACGCATTGGTTTTGGTATAAAGGAAAACACGTTAAAGATATGCCTATTTGGGAATTCGAACAAAAATTTAGAGCTGAACAAGAAGAACTGAAAACAATATCCCAAGAAGAATTCACAGAATTGAGAAACAGATATGCCCCACTTATTAAACCTATCGAGTTCCCTATTAAAGGAATCCAAATTGCTTATGCTTATGAACCAGAATGGAATGATGAATTTTTTGTTATGGAAACGGAAGAAAGTTATTTTTCCGTATATTGGTTTACAACGGCTTAATAATCGTTTTTATAACAAATCAACAGATTTCTTATCCGAAAGGACTTTCTATAAATACTGATTAGGTGTTTAGAAAGTTTCTTCAAAGTCAGGGTGTCTAGGCTTGGGTATTCCTATTACTTGTTCTCCACTGCTAATATGATGAATAAAGCGAAACTGTAATGAGTGGGGGATTCTTCATTCCCCACTCATTATTAGTTGAAACATTCAGACTTTTACGGGCAGTTCCTCTCCTACCTATCTTCCTTGCGCTTCTCTAAATCTTGAGGTGGGAATTTTATTGCCCGTTAATACGGGATAAATTAAATTCCTATTCAATCACATCTTTATAAATGTAGCATTTCAGCCTTTACAACTTGAATATATTCCTGCAGCTTGCAAAACGCTTCCGTCAATTTCCCTGTTTCTTCTTTATGAAGAAAGCGGGCCTTGTTTCGTTCTTCCTCTATGACAAATAGTTGCGCGGCTGCATAAGAAAGACCATACTTTTCACATTTTCGTTTTATATCTTGAAAAAAAGAAGGAGGTACCGTCCCTGCTCCTGAGACAAGCATCTCATCTAGAGCTTGTTCCAATTCATCGATTATGCGCACTAACTCTATCATACAATGTTTCCCCTTCATTAAGTGTAATATTTATAATTTCTCCTACTTCTGTATATAAAATAACAGGTGTAACTACGAGCTTTGTTCCTTCCTGATAAGGATGAACTAGCATTCTCTTTACATGTAATGAGTCCAAATATATTTTTACAAGTCGAATCTTCCGCTCATTGTCTCGTTGTTTCATCATTTGCATTTGTAATACTTTCCCCTTTTTATCAATAAGAGGTATAATCCATTTTTGCTCTTGCTTCTGAAACTCCCATTCTTCCATCTCAGCAAATTCGATACAAAAGACTCCTTGTTTACTTGCCTCTAACCTGTTCGCTTTTACTTTTTTTAGTAGTTCTTCCCATGAGGTTATAAAGAGCGATTGCCACTCTGTTACATTTGTTTTTCCGTCTACTTCCCCTACTGTCTGTGAGCTAGATGACAATTGAAAATCGGTGTTAAGCTTTGCATGTTTCAATCCTAGAGATGAACGAGACAGTTCGTATCCCTTCCCTGCAATCCCCCATGGAACTTGCTTTTCATGGAGGTCCTCAGAAGTTGTGTTGCTCCCTTCATAAAACATGGGGCGTGACTGTGTGTATGTGATCCACTTTTCCTGTTCTCGATTATAGAAATAATATGTCACACCAACATAACCGGACTTCGTTTGCCAGCCGGATGCGCCAAAGGCATGCAAAGTAAGCGGTGGAACTTCATAATATTCCGAACGAAACGGACTCTCTTGCAGACGGTGACGTTCTAACAACACAATGTATTCATAAATCGCGGACAGCGTTTGCCGATAGGATGCCATTTGAAAAGATGCATGTTTCATTCGGTATAGCCTAATATCAGTCCCTAGCTTACGAAATAAATTTTCTAACTTTGCTAGTTTCAAAGAACGCGCTTTTACAGAAAGTTGTTCTATTTCATAGATTGTTTTTTCTGTAAGACGTGTTAATCCAAAGTGAACAATTTGCTCAATCATCTCTTTGAAAATAGATAGCTTATCCGACTCAATAATAAGAAACTGTACCTGTTTCGTTTCATGCGAAATTCCTCTCTCTTTTTGATACCAATATATTGCTTCCGCCTTATGCCGGCATATTCCCTCTGCTTTACATGTACAAATCGCATCAGCTACCGATTCAGCTATCAGAAAGCGAACCGTTATATCCTCTTCTGGAAAGGAGGCGATTAAAGCACCCTCTTCTTCCAAAACAAACTTTTGCTGAAATGTTTCGCGGAACATCATTTCAGCCCACATTTTTTCGGAGACAATATTGCGAACGTCCACATTCAAAAGGGCAGAGAAATCAACTTTTATGTTCTCCTCACCTTCGTACATCTTCTTTGCTTCTAATAAAGCCATAATGACATGCTTACAAATCGAGCGTGCTTCACAAGTGCAGGAGTAACTGCGTATATCTCCCGTAAACGTTACAGTAGTTTCATCATCAAGATGTATTTGCGCTGCACCCTCTTCTACGTCTATTTTGATATTTGTTGCAGCAGCCAAATCCTTCATTGCTCTCTTATATGTTCCTTTGTTGGACATGGCAATTAAATATGTTTCATCAATAGAGGAAAGAACATTTAAGAAATGATTGTTGCGATCCACTGTGCCAACCTCCCTGGTGTTAACGCGGCTACATGAGCACCGAGCGCCGCCATTTTTTTAGCTGCCTGTTTATCATAAAAAGGCTGTGCAGTCGGATCAAGAGAAGTAAGCACAATCAGTTTTGCTCCTGATTCTACAATCTTCATCGCTTCTCGGTACATTTCAGCGTAACTGCCACCTTCATATAAATCCGTTACAAGCACGACAATTGTTTTATGAGGCATCTCGATTTTATTCGTTGCGTAGCGCAGCGCCTGAGCAATATATGTTCCTCCACCAAGCTGTACACTCATAAGCGTTTCCACCGGATCATCAATACGATCCGTTAAATCAACAACAGCTGTATCAAAGATGAACAAATCTGTCTTAATCGTCGGTAAGCTTGCGAAAATACCCGCCATAACTGCGCTATGGATAACAGAATCAATCATACTTCCACTCTCGTCTACTGCGAGGATTACACGCCATGTGCTAACATGTTTAGTGGCAGCGTAAAAGTACGGTTTTTCAATATGAATGGCGTTTGTTTCCTTGTCAAAATGCTTTAAGTTCTTTCGAATCGTTTTCTTAAAATCAAAGTTACGCATCGTGCGCACGCGGCTAGAACGATTTCGATCCGGTCTACCGCTTAATGCGTGCTTCACTTCTTGCTCTAAATTACGACGCAACTCCTCAGTGACTTTCGCTACAATACGTTTAGCTGTGTCTAATACATCCGGTTTTACATAATCTTTAAATTGTAAAATGCATTTTAATAAATTCATATTCGGTTCCATTTTTTCAAGCGTTTGCTTATCCTGTAATAGAGCTGTTAATTCATATTTCTCTAACGCATGATTTTCCATAATTTCAATGGTTTCTTTCGGAAATAACTCCCGCACTTTCGAAATCCAAGTCGGCACTGTTAGCTGAGAGGGATCTAAGGATCCACCGCGCTCTTCTCCGCGTTCTCTCTCGTACAAAAAGTCCAGCATCTCGTCCATTTCTCTGTATACAGGTTCTTCTTCCTGAAATGTAATTTGTTCATCCGCATGTTTCCCAAGAACAAGACGCCAGCGATTTAAAGAAATGTTATTCTCCATCTTCTAGCCCCCGTCTCATTAAAATCCCCTTCGCTTTCCGATCTAACTGCATTATATACATCAGCATCTCTTCGGAAATTGGTTCTTCTTTTATCGCTTCTTCTGTAGCGCCATATAACTTGGAAATCTGTCTAGCAATCGTATCCACTTCAAGCGGCGTGAATTGACTGAATAAGAGGCGTAAATGTGGCAACACTTGTAGAAATATCTCTTCATCAAGTTCTTCTAGAACATGAGACATTCCGTTAAGCAACGATTCGTTATATAAAAAGATATCTTTGGCGCCAGCAAACAAACCATTCAAAAATATCGGAGCTTGCTTTTGCATATCACCGCTTCCATAAAAATACCCTTCTGCCACTTGCATTACCTCATCGATTTCCCGCTTTCCTAAAGTAGTTAACAGCCCAAATACTGCTCCCTCTACTTGACTTTCTCTTTTTTCCTTTTGCAAATAAAGCTCCAATGCGTCAATAAATTGCTGATCTGTAGGCTTCATTGTATACAAATCGATAAGCTTTTCTGCAATAATTGCTGGTTCGCCCCCATCTAAAACAGAAAATAACGAAAGTGCTTTATTCCTAGCGTAATCCGCTTGCTGATTTGCTTTTTCTATTTGTGATAAATAATAAGCACAATTTGCCATAGAAGCAAAATCTCCATCCTTTTGCACAGCTTCATCTATAAATTGGGTGTACATGGAAAAGTCGGAAAACAAACCACTTAAATAGGCTTCTAGCAATAAAAGGGCCACCTCTCCAGCCCGTCCCTTTGCCTTGTGTAGCTTTGCTCTTAGCATTTCCTGCGCCGCTTCTTTCACCGTTCCGCCATACACAGATATATCTATCAGAGCACTTTCTACTTGTGCTGAAAAACGATATTTCCAAGTTTCACGCATAAGATTAATATTCTGTTTTCTAGCTAAGTTTGGACCGCGTAGCTTCTCGCAAAATGGAACTCCTAAAAAAGCGAGACAATGAAAAAATTGACTTAAGCGCAAGTGCCTTTCTTTCTTGTATATGTCAAGAATCGTCTCCTGCGGTACAGTTGAACGGGCCGGTAGACGAAACGACCGAACGGAAGCACGAAAATCATGCACGAGCGGCGGCACATCTGCTTCTTTTGACAATTCCCCACGCTTTGTCCCTTGCAAACTCTTCTGAAGCAATGCTAAAGGCTTATTGGCCGAGAATATCTCACCTTTCACAAATGTACTGCGCACTGCGTCCATTAATTCATACAATCCGGGTTGCATCTTTCCACGAAGCAGTGCAAGTTCACGTATCATTCGTGCAGCCTCAATCTCATCTGCCATTGATATTCCTTCTACCTTTAGCTGTCTAGCAATTCGTATCATAAATTGCTCAGCTACCGATTCATCGCTGTTCTCCCAAATATGTTGGTAAAAAGCAGGTGCAGGCATTCCGCTCTCATAGCCACGCATCTGATCACTTTCCAAAAAGGAATACGGCATAAGATAGTTTTTAGCATACAATTTAGGTAACGGGCTTTTCGGCAACTTTTTCTTTTTTCCTTCCAATTCAAGAAGCCCTTTCACATGAAAGCCTCCAGTAATAACGAGCACCTTGTCATACACTTTACGCGCTTTTTCAATTTCTTTTGCCATATGTATCTCCCTGGCTTCACAACCGTCTTCTGTCAACATCCCCTGCGTATAGTCCGCGCGTGTATAATAACAATAATGAAATAACTGACGGACAAACTCCTCGCTCGTCATATGAAAGCCTTGCAACTCAAAGTATTTCTCCCAAAACTCATGGAAATTTCGGCACCCGGTTTTTTCCGAAAGCATACGGACATATTGGCTATGCCAGAAATATTGCTCATCATGTTTCCCATTCTCTTCCTCATTTTTTGTTAAAAACACATATTCTTTATAAGGAAGATCAATAAATGAAACAGGAATGTTCCGTGCAGCGCCTTTTCGTAGCGCGACAAGTTCTGGCGAATAGTCGAGAAAGGGATAGTACGCACGGTACTTTCCACTTTCTCCTCTTTCAAGCACATTCGTTTTATCATCATAACTGCAATATATACAAATCGGAGCTTTACTATCTGCACTCACAATATGCGGAATAAGTGGGTTACAGTCTATCGGGCCTTCTATAAGAATTGCATCTGGTTTATAGCATTTAACAATCTTTTGTATATGAAAAGAGCACGCGGGACTATGATGGCGAATTGGCACGTATACGACGTTCCGATCTAAATTGTAAGCTCTTTGAAACAATGCATTTACTTCAGCTGATTGCGAGCTTCGAAAAACGACTTCCATACCTCTCCTCCTATTTGGCCTCGCGCCTTAACGATGCTTGTAAAATAACTGCGTAACTTTTCTAAATCATCCTTGTTGTCTTTCGCAATCGTCCCTGACAAATATCGAACAAGCGCATCCATTTTCACTTCTCCACTTCCATAATAGTACGCATCCATTGCACTTTGATAATATACAGATACCGCTTCTGCAGTACTCATAACAGAAGATGGCTGATCAATTCGTTTTCCTTCAGCAGTTACCCCTTCTCGAAGTTCATGAAAAACAGTCGCTAACAGCTGAACAACCGTTTGATCCACTTTTGGTTTGATGCCTGATGCCCTTAATAACCGCGTTACTTGTGACTCTATTATTTTTGCTTCAAGCTTTACATCTTGAATTGGATGTACCGTTTCAAAATTAAAACGACGTTTCAATGCACTACTCATCTCATTCACACCGCGATCGCGTGTGTTAGCCGTCGCAATAATATTGAAGCCAGGCTTTGCTGTAAGAATTCCTTGTTCTCCAAATTCCGGAATATTGAGCACCTTATCGCTCAGAACGCTGATCAATGAATCTTGCACTTCCTGTGGGCAACGCGTTAACTCTTCAAATCTAGTTAATATCCCTTTTTCCATCCCAACGAAGAGAGGGCCTGGCACAAGCGCCTCCCTTACAGGTCCTTTCGCAAGAAGAAGTGCATAGTTCCACGAATACTTAATTGTATCTTCCATCGTAGCGGCGGTTCCTTGCACAGTGTTACGGCTATTTCTGCATATTGCGGCAGTAAGTAGCTCACTCAGCATCGTCTTTGCAGTCCCAGGCTCCCCAATTAACATAAGTCCGCGATTCCCTGCTAATGTAACAATCGCTCGTTCCACAAGCGCATCATTCCCATAAAACTTACGGCTAATTTCCACTTCTTTTCCTTCCAAAAGAAGCGGTTCTTCTTGTCCGATAATAAACGTACGAACAGCACGCGGTGACAATCGCCAGTTAGGTGGTTTTGGAAACGAATCATTCGCTTCTAACGCATTCAATTCTATTTCATACAATTCTTCCATTAATGGTTTAATAGACTGCATATGTCATTTCCTTTCTTATCGCTTACTGCGCCAGTTTTCATCATGGCCAAGATTCGATTCTGTCGTCCGTTTTATATCATATAAAATTTCGCTAAAAAATCGTTTAGGTACTTGATTTGGCACAATGCGTCTCGCATCATCAACTTCGTCATAGGAGTATGAACCGCGGCTCACTGTGCCTGCTTTATAAAATTGAATTTCAAATAAGCATACATCGTCCTCTTCTTCATATCCAACAGGTGCACCTTCAAATGCAAGCTCCGCCCCTAATCCTGTGCGAGCGTCTTCTTTATAGAAAGAATAATACACACCAGCGTCTTCAACTGATCCGCGATTCCAACCGTACTTCGTTAACTTACCAAACAGCGACCGACCATTGATTTGAATGCCCCCAAACCTTTCCACAGTTACTTTCTCATCTTCCGCCGCCAGAAATACTTCGCGAACAATTTGCGGGAATGGTTGGATAACCTCATAATCTTCTAATTGTTCCTTCCATAATTCCCTTTCCTCTTTGGACAATTCTAGCGGATGGATTAGACCGATAACAGTGTCTGGCGTAAGTTCATGCTCTTCTTCGTCAACCGTATTGAATGTGCCGTCTTCCATATAACGAAAAGTCGCAAGCAACTTTCCTTCCTTATACTCGCCCCAAATAAGTGAGATAGCAAATTGCTGCATAATTGGATTTTCCACAAACAAAGACTTCCATGTATGTTGCGACCAATAACGATTAAGAGAAAGTGCCATTTCAAGACGTTGCGTTTGCATACTAATGATACTTCGAAGCTGTTTCTTTATAGATGATAACTCCATCTTAGCCTCTTCTGCTTTTTCCACATGATCTTTTGCATTTGGTTTCGGAAGCGACTTTATTCGTTTTCCTTCTTCTGTTTTTAACTCGATTTTCAGGTTGGGCGTTAAATAGGCAGTAAACATCCTACTTCCGTAATCAATTGTCTTTTCACCGCGTTTATTAAAACCAAGGTCCGGAACAAGCTGATCCTCTAGTTCTTCTTCTGTTATACCACGTGTTTTAGCAGCGAGACTCAACGCTTCTTTCGCAGCATTACGCACCTGTTTATGTTTATATTTGAATGCTATGGTATTAATCGTCATAAGTGCAAGATGCGACGAAGACAACGCCAACGCCTGAACAGCTGCTGCAGCGATAGCTCCGCGCATGCCAACAGCCCACTCATCAATCTGCTTTTTGAGCAGTAGCGCCATTTCATCATCACTATGAACGCTATACATCGAAAGAATACCGCGCTTTTTCGCCTCCGCTCCTTGAGAAATCCACAGCTGATAGATTGCTTGTATATTTTCTTTCAAATCTTGTTCATTTAAAGCTGCACCTATCACTTCCACCGCTTCCTTTTTCTCAATTACAGACTCCGATACATACTGCTGAAAATAAGCAAGCGGAAGCGTTGCATCCGCAATTACATCGGAATCACGAAGACGAATTTGTGGTTCAAATCCGAGCCACTGCACGAGTGCGTTTCTTTTTTGTGGTGTTAAAATACGTGTACAAAAAGCTTCGATACTTCCTGATACTCCTTCTAGGTCTCCATCGCCAAGCAGCGGAGCAAACTTCTCCATCAAGGAAGCATTTTTCTTTTCTTGCAAAGCTTCTTGCACAAGTTGTGTATATTTTTCAGATTTATAGTTTAAAAGTGTTTGCATTACATTTTCGCGTACGACTTTCTTTCTACTATTCAATTCCTTCGCTACATCATCTGCAGCTTCCACATCTTTTGTAAGAAACTCGACTGCGGCAGTACGTACTTTTTTAGAGGAATCTCCAAGACTTTGAATAAGAAGAGCACGCGTTTTAACCCCATCATACTTTGCTAGCTCATCCAAAATGAAAATCCGTTCATCTACAGGATACTCAGTAAATACTCCTGTCACATATGCCTGTTCTTTTACAAATAAACGAACGAGTGCTTCTTTTGCCTTACTTTCCTCCTCACTGTGCCGAGCAGCTTGTTTAACTGAATAATAAACAAGTTTCTCCTTCGATAAACCGTAGGATAGAAGATCTTCCAACATTCGTTCAAGCGAACCTTCCTTATGAGAATACTGTTGCAGAAGTTCATATAATTTATAATTATAGTCATTTCCAAATTGAAGTTTGAGTGCTGCTTCCCTCTTTACCGCTTCCTCTATATCCCAAAGGAGTGCAATTGCTAAAACAGACATTCCTCGGTAATTATTTTGCTGCTTTGAACTCTCAAGCACTTGCTTCATATCTTCAAATGATAATTTCCCAACTAAATAGTCACGATATGTATCGCGTATGTCAGATGATTCGGACTCAAGGGCAATCGTTAAAAATTCTTCACGTAATCTGTTTCGATTAAATTCGTATCCTTTTTCCGCCAAAAGCATCACCACGAAAAGATAATGACTTTGACTTAAATATTGCAGCGTACGCTGAACAAATTCTGGCTGTTCTTCCACCATACGAAGCAATAATTGATATTCATATACTTTGTCGGAGTTAAAGACGCCTAAATGACGCCATGTAAGACGATATGCGAAAAACCTTTCCTCTGAAACACCGAATTGTTCGCACAAGTTTAGACTGGTTTCATACGCTTGTTTATCAAAACCCCTTGTTCTTACATGATTTCCAAACTGATCAAGAACATGACACACATGATCCGTTGCATAATCCATAAAATTTTTAACAGAACGTTTCGCTAACAAGTCAATATATCGTCTTGCCACATTTGAATGCTGATAAACACGAAATAATAGGTGCCAGGTTACATCAGGTAAAGATGAACCAACAGAAACTTCACTATCAGATTCACCTTGAACGTATCTTTTCGCCAATTCTATCTTCTCTTGTGCCCCATCCAGTTTCAATATAAACTCCGCATGCTCTTGCAGCTCTTCCTCCAATAAAGAACTGTACGTAAGAAATCTCTCATAATCTGCATCTAGCATATGCAGAAGCAAAACCATCTTTGGTCGACCTGTTATAACTTGCAACTTCTCTTCTATGTACTTTGGATTCTCCCTTATTAATTCCCTAAGAAAAACATCCGCTTCATTTACAGAACGGGAAAGATTTGTTAAATACTTACACGCCAATTCTACAAGACTATCAAATGCAAGACCGCTTTTTTCAAAATAAACTTTTATATCTGGAAAACTCATATGTGAAAAGCGTACGAGAAGAACATTCAACAGTTGATCTTCAAGCAAGTAATAAAATAACCGAAAAAAACCTGCGTCTTGCTTATACGTTTCCCTAAAATCACTCATAAACTGCCAAGCAAAATCACTACGTTTATTGTCACGAATTGTCGTTTGTTCTATATGCTTTAAAATTTCTTCATCTCTCGTCTGCAAGTAACGTAACGCTAATTCTTCTTGTTCCCCTGTTATATTAAGATGTTGAAACAACTGATATGTACTGACTGCCATCTTCTCTGCCTCCCTAGTTCTTTTATAAATTCATCGTTATATCATTTATATATGATAATAACCATTCTCTCGTATGTCTGAAATTTCAGATACAGAAATACGGAATATATTTACATTATTAGTATATCATATCAACCTAAATAAGAACGTACGTTTCTTTTAAAAACTTCATATTTATTTAAAACAATCATTGAAAATTTGGTTTAGAGATAAACAAAGTAAGTACTGAATGTTTTTATGATATGTATTAGACTTAAGATTTCGGCAAAAAATTCGAGCACTGCATTCAAACGTAATTTAATGAATAAAAAAGACGCCAATTATAGCGTCTTGAACTGTACCCCGGGGATATGCAACGCTATCTTAAATAGATTTTCTGGTTATAATACAGGCCCATAAAGGAGCTGTTTTATCCCACTTTTATTTTTATTTGTAATTCCATGCTATTTCTACTACTTCTTCGGGAGTCAATTCTTCATCATTCCAAAAAATCAAATCACTTGGAGCAGGGTGAGGTACACCAGAGTTATTAAATTGATGAACATAGTTACTGTGTTCATCCTCAGGTAAATCAAGATCATAAATTTTTTTTACAAGCTCAAGCAGTTCTGTTTTCGTCAATTTACATATCAAATTTTTCATCCTTTCATTTAATTTATAACCCTTTGTTCCCGAAATGGTATGCGGGATCTAAAACATTTTGATGTATTTTAGGAGATACAATCATTAGATTATAGACATCTCCATCTTTATCAATAGACAGTTTATGATGCAATATATATTTATTATGGTTACCATAATGTTCCGTTCTTGGTGAGTAAGGAGCCTTACCGTTTTTCATAAGCTTTTTTATATCCATAGGACTAAATTCTCCAGCATAACTTGAATCAGCAAGTGTTTTCCAAAATTCCTCTCTAAAATCATCAAATGATTTAAATTCTTTTCCGACTAATTTGTCTCTAACTTCTTGCGGAATAATACCAATATCACCATCATTATACATTAACTTCTATGATGTATAACCTTCTAATGAATTAAGCTAATTCTCCTGTTTCGGAGGTTTGGATAAAAATATCCTCCTTGAACATAGGCATTTTTTTATTCATGAAGAAATATTACCGCAAAGCTACATTGATAAAACACACGGCAAATTTATTTATCAAATTACAAATCCAACTCTCACAAAAAACAGGATAAAAAAATAAACAGCAGAACTAGTCCACTGTTTACTTCGCCACGCCTTCATGTAATTTTTCTGTATAATCTTTTACATCTTTCCAGCTATCTTTCGCTGTATGTAAATCTTCTTTTATAAACGTAAATTCTTCAGGGCTGATTCCTTTTACGTTTTGCAGTAAATTATTATATTTTGCCCCTACTGTATACCATTGATTTGATATATTTTGCAGTGCTGTAATTGCTGCATCAATTGTTTCAGTCATATTTGTTGTTTTATTTTTTACATCTGTCAATATTGCCACTTCTGCTTGTGCGCCAGAAATTCTATCTTTTAAATTGGAGATTTCTCTTTCTGCATTTGCGATATCTTTTTTCGCAATCGCAATCATCGGTCCGCCAGCAAGACATGTTATTAGTGCTACGCAAAGTACGCCACCAGCAATGACCATATCATTACTCTTTTTGATTGAATCGTTATATGTATTTATTTGTTGCTCTAGAGCTGGAATGCCAGCATTCGTACTTGCTAAAATTGCTGTTAATTGATTTGTATCCTCTTTAAAACTATTTGTGTCTTTCGCCATTCTATCGCGAAAAGCTTTCAAATCCCCTAATAATACATCTACCTCATTTTGATTTTTTACAATATCAGCATACAACTTTTCTAAATCCGCTTTTAATTTTCCACTATCCTTTTGTTCAATCGCTACTAGCATGCTATTATAATACGCTTGAAAAGTATTATTGTAATTAATAATATTTTGATCTGTTTTCATAATTTGAGGCTTCATATAATTTAACCAATACGCTGCGTTAATTTTTGCATCTCTTTGGTGCTGAATCATATTTCCTTTAAACTCACTATTAATGGAACTTATTTTACTCAAATCAGTCTCTTGCTGATTTTGAATTAATTTTGCATATGAATCCATTGCAAATATGCTCGATGTCGTTTGCGCCATAACATCTTGGAATCCAGCTGGCCCTAACGAATAATTTTCCGCACTTTCTTGCAATGTTTTTACGTTTTGTTCTGCTGCAAAAGGATGTAAAGGAAATGCGTTACTTGTTGCCACTCCAGCAATCATTAACGTTAAAAGACATTTTTTATAAAATCGTTTCTGCATACTCTTCACCTATTTTCTTTATAAGGGTATAAAAAGCTCCTGCTCACAACTGAACAGGAGCTTCAAATCACTCATCAATACTTAACGCTCTAACGATTCGTATCCGATTATGCTTTTTTCGTATCTACTACTTTAATATCTTCAGCATAAATCTTTTCTGCATAGTCTTTAATGTTTTTCCAGCTATCTTTCGCAATGTTTAAATCTTCTTTAATGAAAACAAGGTCGTTTGGACTAATTGAATCTACATTTTGAAGTAGAGAATTGTATTTTGATCCCATTGTGTACCATTGATTTGAAATGTTTTGTAACGCTGTAATTGCAGTATCAATTGTATTTGTTAAATACTCCGTTTGTGTTTTGATGTTCGTTAACCCAGCTACTTCTAATTGAGCAGTTGTAACTTGTCCTGTTATTTTTTGAATTTCAGCTTGTGCATTATCAAGCTCTTTCTTCGCTAATACGATTCCAGCTGTACCACCGCCTACAGCTGCTGCACCACCTGCAATTAATGCGACTCCTAACGGCGTTCCTGCACCTGTAGCGATAACTACTGCACCACCGATAATTGCAATTGGGCCTAGTGCTGTCGCAACAGATGAGCCGATAATTATTGCATTATATTTACTAATTGCTTCATTGTACGTTGTAATTTGATTTTGCAGAAGCGGAATTCCAGCATCTTGACTAGCTAAGATAGATGTAATTTGATTTGCATCACCTTTGAAGTTTTGCGTATCGGACGTCATTTTGTTTCGGAATTTCTTCAAGTCTTCTACTAACTGATCTACTTGCGCTTTATTTTCATTAATACTACTTGATAATCTAGTTAAACCTTTCGTAAGAGTCGCTTTATCTTTTGCATCTACCGCAGCAACTAAAGTATCATAATAGTTTTGGAATTTCGTATTGTAATTAATAATATTTTGATTCGTTGAAATAAGCTGTGGTTTTAATACATCTAACCATTGCTTCGCATTTCCTCTAGCTGTATCCTGGTGCTGAATTACTTTCCCTTTTAAAGCCACATCAACAGACGATACATTACCAAAGTTAACATTACCTTGTTTAATAATTGTTAAAGCGTACAGATCCATTACTAAAGCGTTTGAACCTGTTCTTTCCATTGCATCTTTTAGGCCTTCTGGTCCTAATGAGTATTCTTCATAGTCATTATAAGCTTTTGCTACCGCATGAATTGGAGCTTGTTTCACTGTACTTTCAGCTGCATACGTATGAGCTGGCATAATGTTTCCTGCTGCAAATACTGCCATAAGTGCTGATAGAGCCATTACTTTATAAGGTTTTTTTGTCATTTCTCTTCTCTCCCTATATCGTTACTTATTTTTAATGTACTTCAACGTTTGTAACGTAATCTTCAAATTGATTCGTTTGTTTATTCATTTCATCACTTACTTTTTTAATTTGATTGAAATGTTTTTGAAGTAAACTACTATCTGTATACGTGCCTTCTTCAACACTCTTTTGAATTTGGATCATATTATTGTTTAGAACTTTCCAATCCGTTAATAACGTTTCTAAAGTTGAGATTTGACGATCAATTAATTCTGTAAAGCTACTTACTTGATCTTCAACGAATGTAATTTGTGTCGCCTCTGCTTCAGTTTGTGATAACTTTTGAATAAGTGGTAGTAGCTCTTTTTGCTTTTGCTGAATGCGAAGAGCTGCTTCTCTCGTTTGACTATCTGCAGCATTTACAATTTCATTACTTAAAGTACCGATAGAAACGAAATCAATTGTTTTCGTCTGCGCAGTTTGATTCGTAATTGTAAATACTTGTTTACCGATATTAATAGAACCTTTAATAATTTCTTGAGGCCTATTCAAAATAGTCGTTAATTCAGCTTGAATTTCCCCTTGAATTCTTTTAATATCTTCTCTTAATTTCACAATATCTCCACTTGATCCTTGCAGTGTTTTTATTGCTTCATCAGCTTTAATTGATAAGTTGCTACTATCTTTGTCTAATACCGTTTTAAATCGATTTAACTCTAATAAGTCTTGCTCCATACTCTCTTGGATGCTTTGTACTTGCAATTGTAATTTTCCATATGCACTTGTAAAATCTGCTTTTGCTTGTTCATCTTCATTTATGTTTCCTGCTAGTTCATAGAGCTTACTATAATAACTATTAAATCTAGTACTATATCTCATCATCTCTTGATTTAAGTCGATTAGCTTCGGATTATATTCATCAATCCACTCTCGTACATTTGCCTTTGCAAACTTTTGATGATTCGTCAAACTACTCATCGCATTCACCTTAATGTCTGGCTGCTGTAAAATAACTAATCCGTATGCTTGTATAAGTGGTGACTGTGACCCTAACATTCTAATTGAATTGGATAATGTATTTGGAGCAATTACATTTTGTGCATATACTGTTTTCACTTCTGTTTTCCCCTCTTCAGCGTAAGCGCTTACAGGAACAAAACAACTCGTAGATACTGCTGTAACCAATAACCCTGTAATTAAAGTCTTTTTCACTTTAACTCCTCCTATGTATTAGCAACTATTACTATCGCATTTTATTATTCTGTTTTCTTGCATATAGTTTGAGATGGTTAAAATAGAGAACGTTCTCATCGTGACTCACGTATGAACCATCTCTCCCAACTTTTATTGCTACAGTACTTACTTATTGTTATAAAACATTTCATAACTTTTCATATGTGGTTAGTATGAATAAGGTTGTATAATTTTTCTATCTCAACACCATTCCCACATTTGTACAGTGAATATATTACACGGAAATACTATTCATTTTAAAATAATTTTCGTACAGAATTATGAAATTTCGTTTTGTTTTCATGTAAGTTTTGTACTGTAAGGTCATTTAAACACAGCTATTTATCTATCGTAAAGAAGTATTTTCATTCCCTTTATTTTCAAGCTTTCCTGTCCTTATTTCAAAATATAATCCGCTTCACTTTTTCAATTGAAATATCCATATATCACAACAAAAACCTCTACTTATTCATAGATGCAAAAATTATATCAATATAACTTTCAGACCCATATGCAATTATGCATAGTGTATACACAAAAAGGATAGCTTCACTTTCGTAAAGCTATCCTTAAAAAACCTTCTTACTTTTTCAAATGATATGGAACTGTCGTAATAACAACATTTCTTTTATAAAGTAAATACGCACGAATGAGTAAACTAGACTGGTTATGAAGAATGTTATGCCAACCTTTTTTCGGTATGAACTGTGGTATAACGACCGTAACTCGGTAATTTGATTCACTCGCTTTATATTGCACTGTATCAATAAACTTTGTTAGTGGCTGAATAATACTTCTATAATGAGAATGTAACGTAACAAGTCTTACTTCAGGTTGCCACTTCTTCCATTTCTCTTCAAATTTCTTTTCCTCTTCTCTGTCAAAAGCAACATATACAGCTATAACTTGATCTGCAGAAAGAGCCTTCGCATAGTTCAATGAATTTTCTACTACATGCGTCATACCAGCTACAGGAACGACAATTACATTTCCCTCAATTGGAACAAGTGGTTCACAAGTTTTTAAACTTAATTGATCGCCCACTGCATCGTAATGCTTCTTAACTCTATGGAACAAGAAGATGATGGCAGGTAAGAAAATAAGGATTGACCAAACTTGTGCAAATTTAGTTAAAAAGAACATGCTCATTACGATAAAACTAATAATTGCACCAATTAAATTAACCGTTAATCTCAAAGCCCATCCTTCAGGTTTTTCACGAAGCCATTTTAATACCATACCCGTTTGAGAAAGTGTAAATGGAATAAATACACCTACTGCATATAACGGGATTAAATGTTCTGTTTGCCCTTGGAAAGCTACAATTAAAATAATCGAAGCTATCCCAAGTATAATAATACCGTTTGAGTAACCTAGGCGGTCTCCTCTAATCGTAAACATTCTCGGTATAAATTTGTCTTTTGCAAGGTTAACTGCTAATAGTGGAAATGCAGAATAACCTGTATTAGCAGCAAGAATTAATATTAAAGCAGTTGTACCTTGTATGAAATAGTACATGAAATTACGTCCAAAAGTTTGTTCAGCAATTTGTGAAACAACTGTTACTTCCTTACTTGGATTAATTCCGTAATAATAAGCTAAAAAGACAATTCCTGAAAATAAAACGGCAAGTAATGCACCCATTGCAAGCAATGTTTTCGCTGCATTGTTAGGTGCAGGATCCTTAAAGTTTGGAATTGCGTTAGAGATTGCCTCAACACCTGTTAAAGCCGAACTACCCGATGCAAATGCTCGTAGCAGTAAGAACAAACTAATTCCCGCAACCGGCGTTCCAATTGGCGTGTGTAAAGTCGGTGAAACGTGACCAGTTAAAATATTGTATATCCCTACCCCAATTAATATAAATAGTGCTAAAACGAATAAATAAACAGGATACGCTAAAACGGAAGCTGATTCCGTTACCCCTCTTAAATTTAAAATAGTAATAAATATAACAAATATAATCGCAATGATTACATTATGTGCATGTAAACTAGGAAAAGCTGATGTGAGCGCATCTGTACCTGCAGACACACTTACTGCAACAGTTAAAATATAATCGACTAATAAAGATCCTCCAGCTATTAACCCTGGATTCATCCCTAAATTTTCTTTTGATACAACATACGCGCCCCCGCCATGCGGATAAGCAAAAATAATTTGACGATAAGATAAAATAAGGGCTGTCAATAACACTAATACCCCAACAGCGATCGGAATTGAATACCAATAAGCAATCGCTCCAAGACCTGCTAAAGCAATTAAAATTTGCTCTGGTCCATATGCAACCGATGACAATGCGTCAGAAGATAAAATGGCTAACGCCTTCGTTTTATTAAGCTTCTGCTCTCCTAACTCAGTTGATTTTAACGGTCTTCCAATTAAAAATCTTTTAATAGATGAAACCAATACTGTCCACTCTCCAATAATTTTGTACGAACGATGCTGCTTGTTACAGCCAGCAAACTATTTCTTCAGAAAACAAAAAATGTCTACAAGCCATAGCGAAATAGACTTGTAGACATTATTTTTTTTGTCGCACAAGCTCCACCTTCCTTCTCAATATAACGCTTACGAGGTTAGCTGTCGGATTCGGGCCTATGAGTAGCCCTACCTTTTTCAAGGATTCACCCCATTGGATTAAGAACTAATCCGTAAGAACGGGTCCCCCGTACCATGCGGTTTCAGCGATTTAGAAAATTGAAACTGTGGATTATAATACTCCTTTATTTTCAAAATGTAAACAAAAATTTTGAAAAAGAAAAAATTTAAAATGATTGCGCATAATCCGCCGGTAAATATACATAATGAATACTAAAAAATCGATAAAGGAGACCCATATGTCTAAAGAAAAGAAGCCTATTTTTTCCGATTCCTATTTAGATGCGTTAGCAAATGAAATTAATCAATTATACGGTAAACGTGAACAGGAAATAAATTTGACAGATAGAACGAAAAGAAATAAATAATTTGTCATAAAAAAAGAAAGCAATACACTTATATATTGCTTTCTTTTTTATTTTTTCATACATCCAATTCTATTTCTGACCTGTTAAAGGTCATTTCTTCATACACTTTCAAATTTTGATATACTGCCCCTAATAATGGTGCTTCTATAGAAAATTGTTCTGCTACATCTAGTAAGTATCCTTGTAAGTACTTCCCTTCAATGGACGAACCTTTTTCCATATCACGCTGCATCGATGACTTCATATCATACGAAATTTTATCAATTGTTTTCATATGTTCCTGGGCAATACCATCCTTAACTGGAGCTTTCATAGACCTCATGATTTGCACACATTCTTCAAATAAGTTTCGGATAAATTCGTGTCCACCTTCACTTTCACGAATCGGTCCTATTGGTGCACGCATTAATGTCGTCACACCCGACATTACAGTAATAAATAAATATTTATGCCACATATCTTGCGTAATATTTTCACTTAAAACAAAACTAGATTTCGTACCTGCAAATGCTTTAGAAATATGCTTTATTCTCTCTGAACCTTGAAGCTTGATTTCTCCAAACAGAAGTCTGTTGGCAGCACTCGTTTGTACAATTTCTCCTTGATCGTTTAACGTCGTCTCGATAAAGCATAAACCGCCAATTACTTTTTCCACGCCAAATTCCTTTTGTAATTGTGATACATGAGCGATACCATTTAACAATGGAATGATGACAGTTTTTTCGCTAACATAGGGCTTCAAATCTTGAATTGCCTCGTTTAAGTGATACGCTTTTGTTGAAAATAAAATGACATCAAATGGAGCAGTTCGATCTTCTTTCGTTATTAATTTCGGTTGGAAGGAAAAATCCCCATTAACACTTCGGATTACAAGTCCTCTTTCCTCCAATTGTTTTTTCCGTTTACTACGAACAAGAAACGTAACATCTTCCCCTTTTTCGACTAATCGGCCACCAAAAAATCCTCCGACGCCACCAGCTCCTAATACTAAAATACGCATACAACATCCCCCTTTTCAAAATACAATTTTATAACGTGTAGTATACATAACATTATACATATCCTCTACTAAATAACCTGAATTTTCATTCTTAATCAAGTATAAAACAGTGGTTATTTTCAAATAAATTTGGGCATGTTGTTTTTATAGCATATATGAAAGGAAACAATGTAAATGGAGGCAATACAGACAATCGAGGAAAAAGATGTAGCAACAGCTATATTTCAATTTATATTCCCGTTTTCTTTTAAAACTGGATATGAACAAAATATGTTCCCTTTCTTACAGAAAAATGATTTTCGCCCTTTTCGACTCGATCATCTTGAAAATGAAAATACATACTACGGAAAGTTTCAAGTTTCACATCAAAATATGGAAGCATATTATCTTTCATTTACAAATAAAATTCTATTTCCTCACTCAGAGCATCAAAAAGGATTACAACGCTATTCTAAAGACCTTAACTTAACTGGACATTTAACAACAAATTTGATTTCTGTTCCATTCAAGATTCATTCTATTGATGTAACACTTTGCCCTTATGAGCTTGGCTTCTTAACAATTCGGACAGAAGTAGAAACCGCTCCAAACATGACATTATCAGAAGCAATCGAATTCGCCGCCCGCTTCCGTGTACTTGAAACTAAAAATGATACAAACGAGACTATTTGTATTGAATGTAACGGAAAACAATACTCACAAGTGGAAAAACTTATATTCGGTGATTTATTTCATGGTGTAACAGACTTCTTTGAGAAAAAGAGATTGCGGAGCTCTTACTTTCAAACCTTTCCTTTCTTTGAAGACCAAAGAATGTATGTACAAACTTTATTATCCGTGAATAAAGAGTCAGACCTTCATATAATCGATGTATACCGAACTTCCAGTCTTTCCGGATTAACAGACGATGGCAATCCGTATATTAGCGCAAATAACATCCCTTATATTCAAGATTATTTAACAAAACATTCTTATCAAAGATGGGCTCCTAATCGCTACTTTGTTATGGAAGAACATATTTTTACATGTATAACAAATGAAGGTGAGCAAGCAATCGCTAAACTTGCTAGTCAAATGTACGGGGAGTTTTATTACGCTTTGTTATTAAATCTATTTCATAAAGTTGTTTTATTAAAAATGGCAAACGCTTATGCTGAACTTAACATTGAACAAGATACAAATGAAATAGAGAAATTAATTTATTCAATCAATTCATTTACAGCAAATTACTTCTCTTTAGAGTTAGTATCCCAATCACAGAGTGAAGATATTTTCTTCCGCTTAAGAAATCTATTTAACATTGAAGTACTATACTCGAATGCAAAACAAAATCTTGATAGTTTGTTTAAATATCAAGAAAATGTCGCTTCTAAAAAAGATAGCCTTTTACTATTAGTTTTAACGCTCTACTCTGTAGTAGGCCAAATGTTAGGGTTTACTATGATTGATCTTTTAAGAAACACCGATTCAAACAAAATCTCGTCGCCACTTGAATTTTTCGCGCTTTTAATAGCAATTAGCGGCATAGTCATTTCACTTATTTTAGGCGCGCAAAGTTTATACCAATGGAGTCTACAACATAAACGAAGAAAAGCATGGGTAAAACAAACTGTACTTTCTGCTGTGAAAGAGAAAGATGATAAACATTAAAAAAGATTATTTTCATTTACTGAAATTTTCATCGGTGATTTTTCGAATATATCGACTTACCGACAAAAAACGACAAAAGACAGAACCAGATAATATCAAAAGGGTACTCCAAAATGACGTTTAGAGTACCCTTTTTTATTACACAAGTTCAGCTTACTTCCCTGCTTCGATTTGTTCTAATGCAGCAGCTACTTGTTCTTCAGTTAATTCATGTTGTACTACGTAGCGGTTACGTGGGCTTACACGACATTCATGAGAACATGCACGTAAATATTTCGCTTCGTTTTCTTCAGAACATAAAATTTTCTTATTACATTCTGGATTTGAACAGTTTACATAGCGCTCACAAGGTTCACCTGTAAAGTGATCTTTACCAACAATAACATGTTCTTTTTGGTTTACTGGTACAGCAATACGCTCATCAAACACGTAACATTGTCCATCCCAAAGCTCGCCTTGTACTTCTGGATCTTTTCCGTACGTTACAATTCCGCCGTGAAGCTGACTTACATCTTCATACCCTTCACGAACTAACCAACCAGAAAACTTCTCACAACGAATTCCACCTGTGCAGTACGTTAAAATCTTTTTACCTTCAAGTGTTTCTTTGTTTTCTCTAATCCAATCTGGTAATTCACGGAATGATTCGATATCTGGTTTAATTGCACCTTTGAAGTGTCCTAAATCAAACTCATAATCATTTCGTGCATCAATAATAACTGTATCTTCTTGTTTCATTGCTTCATAAAAATCTTTTGGCTCTAAATACTTTCCAGTTATTTCGTGTGGGTTAATGTCATCTTCTAGACGAAGTGTAACTAACTCTGGACGAGGACGCACGTGCATTTTCTTGAATGCGTGCCCTTCTTCTTCATCTATTTTAAATACGATACCGTCAAAGCGTGGATCGTTGTTCATTGCTTCCATGTATTTTTCTGTTTGTTCTACAGTTCCAGAACAAGTTCCGTTAATCCCTTCTTTAGCTACAAGGATTCTTCCTTTTAATTCAAGTGAATTACAAAATGCTAAATGCTCTGCAGCGAATTCTTCAGGGTTTTCAATTGTTGTGTACATGTAATATAGTAATACTCTGTATGGTTTTGTAGTTGCCAATGTATTTCTACCACCTATCTAATTTTTAAAATCATGTATAAGTTAACGTTCATATCAAAACATATATAATAAGAAAATGTATCCAAAGTTTTATGCATCCCATTTTCTTCTCTTTATACTATTTTCTATAAGTTAACAAAAATAAAAAACAAGATTACACATCAAAACACTATGGTTATGTTGTAATCCCAATATATTATATATCATACAAATCCATTTCCATCAATTAATATACTGTATTATAGGCTTTATGTTCACATAAATTTCAAAAATAGCCCTTTAATTCATTATGTTTCCCCACGTCATCACACCATAAACTCCCAATTTTTCATAACACGACACCATCTATTGCAGCAAGGCATATAATTTGCACTAAGGAAACATTTATGTTCAAATAAATTATCAACTAATACATTTAAATGTATTGAAATAATGAGCAAGAATAAATACAATAATTTCATCAAGTTAACATTTTAAAGGGGAAAACTACTATGAATAAAGATATATCAAAAGATGAACAAGTCCCTTCTCAAAGTACAACTGTTCAATCAGCGCATTTAGCATTAAGTGGACAAACGAAAGGCTTAAAAAGACTATTACCATTCTTAGGCCCTGCTTTTATCGCTTCAGTCGCTTATATTGATCCTGGCAATTTCGCGACAAATATTGCAGCTGGATCACAATATGGATATTTATTACTCTGGGTAATTCTTGCTTCTAATTTAATGGCGGTATTAATCCAAACTTTATCCGCTAAATTAGGAATTGCTACAGGTAAAAACCTTCCTGAAATCGCTCGAGAAAACTTCCCAAAACCTGTTTCCATCGGTTTATGGATTCAAGGGGAGCTCGTTATTATGGCGACTGATTTAGCTGAATTTATTGGAGCGGCACTCGGATTGTACTTATTGTTCGGGATTCCAATGTTACCAGCCGCTTTAATTACAGCTGCTGGATCATTTATTATTCTTGAATTTCAACGCAGAGGCTTCCGTCCATTAGAAGCTATTATAACAGGAATGATTTTTATCGTTGTTATCGCTTTTGGTGTACAAGTCTTCTACGCAAAACCAGAATTAAGCCCTTTACTTTCAGGACTATTTATTCCAAAATTCCAAGGCGTGGATAGTATCTTATTAGCAGCTGGTATTTTAGGCGCAACAGTTATGCCACATGCAATATATCTACATTCCGCCTTAACGCAGCGCCGCGTAGTCGGAACAAATGATGAACAAAAGAAAAAGATTTTCCGCTTCGAGTTTATTGATATCATTATCGCAATGGTTATCGCTGGAGCAATTAATGCAAGTATGTTAATTGTTGCTGCTGCACTATTCTTTAAAAACGGCTTGCATGTTGAAGATCTTGATGTTGCTTTTAACCAATTTAGTAACTTAGTCGGTCCTGCATCCGCTGCTTTATTTGGAATCGGACTTTTATCAGCAGGTTTATCTAGCTCTTCAGTCGGGACAATGTCTGGTGACATTATTATGCAAGGTTTCATTCGAATGCATATTCCGTTATACTTACGCCGCTTTATTACAATGATTCCACCATTAGTTATTATCGCTTTAGGTGTAAACCCAACTTACGCTCTCGTTATGAGCCAAGTTGTCTTATCATTCGGTATTGCTTTTGCGTTAGTACCGCTTATTATGTTTACAAGCAGTAAAAAAATTATGGGTGCACTCGTTAACCACCGTATAACAACTTTTATCGCTTGGATAATCGCTGCACTCGTTATCATTTTAAATATTTTCTTACTGTATCAAACATTTGTAGGGTAATGAAAAAAGGTATTCCAATAAAAATGGAATACCTTTTTTGGCGAAGTAATTCTCTTCTAATTACCACCTATGTATGTACCTCTTTCTGGCATTATCGCACCTTTTTCAGTTCGAAAGTAAAGTGGTAATCCTTCCGAAAGAAATATACTCACCTTGGATGGATCCTGCCTTTGATGATGAATATGTAAATGGGGCTCACTTGAACTTCCTGAGTTACCGACTTGAGCAAGAACCTCTCCTTCATTTACATGTTGCCCTTCCCTCACATTAATTGATCCTTTCTTTAAATGGGCAAGCATCAAAAATGTCCCTGTTTCATCTAGTCGTAAATAAATATGATTCCCCGCCATTGACTGAAAATCATCCGATCCCGGAACTACATCTTTTTCATCATTATTGATAGATACAACTGTTCCAGAAGCTGGTGCCATTACTTTCGCTCCATATATTCCATAGTCACCTAACTTACTACTTTTCACTTCAGCAGGCGGGATAAGAATATCATATGCCCATCGTTCATTCGGTTTTATAACGTGATAGTTCGTTTCTACCCGATCACCACCCCATCCTACTAGTGCTCGTTCATTTAAGGGAAAACGAACGACTATTTTAGGACTCATAGTCTGTACATCTGCTGGGTAAGCAAGTCCGCCTATGTTAGCAAACCACCCTAAAGGCCAAGCTCCAATTATAGAGAAAAGAACGATGAAGATTAGTGTTCTATCTATTCGCTTTCTGAAAATGCCTTCCCACACAAATAGTAATACTGATCCTATCAAAATAAAGATTGATACTAAGCTAAAGGCTTGTAACCCCCACCAAACAATGACTGATATAACACCATGGGCTAAATAAACTACACTCCAACTTATAATTAAAAACGCAACTAAAATTACTAATACATATTTCTTCCACATGTTGTATCCCCACCCTCATATCTTTGTTCTACATGATACGAAGTGAACATTACGACATATAAAAGAAATACTTACGACTTTCTTACAATTCTTGATAATGCGGTAAGACGATGGTGAAAACAGTTTCTTTCTCGTTACTGCACACAGTGATATCCCCTTTATGAAGCTCTGCTATACTTCTCGCAATTGCAAGTCCCATTCCTTTTCCACCCGTATGAGAGCTACGTGATTTTTCACCACGATAAAACTTCTCAAAAACGTAAGGAAGGTTCTCATTCGGAATACATTGTCCAAAATTTTTAATTTCTATTTCAACATTCATGTCTCTTTTAGAAATTTGAATCAAAATCTGTTTTCCGTCTTTCCCGTATATAATACTATTACTAATTACATTTTCGAACAGCCTCACCATAAGCGCTACATCCATTTCCACATGTAACTCCTTATCACCATTAATACAAAAGCTCATATCGGCATCATCTAGTTGTGGCACAAAATCAATCATGATTTGTTCAATGAACGCTTTCATATTTACTACACTTTTATGTAATTCAATCCCTCTATAATTTATTTGACAATATTCTAATAAATCATCTACTTGATTTTTTAATTCATAACTTTTTCGCTTTAATATACTTACATACTGTTCACATTCTTCTCTATTTGAATGAAGCTGATTTCCTAACAGGTCCGCGTAACCGATTAGAGATGTTACAGGTGTTCGTAAGTCATGAGAAATATTACTAATCATTTCAGTTTTCATTTCCTGCGATTTTTTTTCATTTTCGATAGACTCTTTTAAACTTTTAGCCATTCTATTAACATTCGCTGCTAATTCACCAATCTCGTCATTTTTCGAAATAGGTATATGTATTTCCAAATTACCATTACTTATTTCTTTCAAGTTCTTATTTATTTCAGATAACCTTTTCATCATTGTTTTTGTCATGCATGCAAAGTATATTGTAGTAAAAATTAAAAAAGCTATTAAATATAAAAGTGAATATTTTTCCTCTAACGCAGTAACATGACTATATATATTTCCAATTACAATTTGAAACGCTATTATACTTACAGTTGCTAACAGAATGCTACATATGAATGCGATAAAAAACTTAGTTCTAATGCCTTGTAATGATTTAATCTTCAATTTTATATCCGACTCCCCAAACATTTTGAATAAACTTCGGCTCTTTTGGATTCTCTTCAATTTTATTTCTTAATCTTGCAATATGAACCATTACTGTATTATTACTTTCATAGGCCCTTTCTTTCCAAACACTCTCATATATTTCTTCAATAGTAAACACACGATTCATTGCAGCTGCCATTAAATACAAAATATCATATTCGGTTCTCGTAAGATTGATTGTTTCTCCATATAACATTACTGTTCTAGACACTTCATCTATTTCTAACCCTCTAATGTTTATTTTCTTTTCTATTTCTTGGACAGCATTTTGATTAAAATATGTATACCTTCTTAATTGAGCTTTCACTCTCGCTATAAATTCAATTGTACTGAAGGGCTTCACAATATAATCATCTGCTCCAGTACTAAATCCTATTACCTTATCTACATCCGATGATTTTGCGCTTAAAAACATAATTGGTAAACTATGTTTCTCTCTAATCCTTCTACACAATTCTATTCCATCCATTTGTGGCATCATAATATCCAAAATAGCAAGTTGAATTCTGTTATTATTTATTATTTCTAAAGCCTCTTCTCCATTATGAGCACTAAAAACTTTAAAACCTTCTTGCATTAAATTCACTTGCACAAATCGAACAATATCTTGATCATCATCTACAATTAAAATTGAATTTTTCTCCATATACAAACCTCTTTTTGAAATATATTCCACAATCAATTTTATCACAAATCAAAACCATACTTCCCTCTTGAATAATCTTTATTTTCAGATTAAATTATATAATAACAACACATTCTAGTTTCAGAAGAAATGGAGTGAAAGCATGTTTCCTATATTAAAAACCGACCGACTCATTTTACGAGAACTTACCGAAGAAGATGCACCGAGTATACTACAATGCTTTTCTAATACTGATGTACTGCGCTATTATGGCCAAAAACCATTACAAAATATTGATCAAGTGAAACAAGTCATTCATAACTTTAAGCTGAGTTACAATGCAAGAAGCGGTATAAAATGGGGTATCGAATTAAAGGACAAGAAAGAGCTCGTTGGAACCATTGGTTTTCACGATTGGTCTTCTGAGCATAAACGAGCCAATATAAGTTATGCCTTTCTCCCTGAACACTGGGGAAATGGATATGCTACTGAGGCAGTTTCTGAAGTTATATCTTACGGCTTCCATACACTTCATTTAAAGCGTATCGGAGCAATTGTCTTCCTTGAAAATGAGGCGTCAAATAAAGTGCTATTAAAATTAGGTTTTGAAAAAGAAGGAGTTCTAAAAAATTATATGTATCAAGATGATATTCCCTATGACACGAATTATTATTCTTTATTAAAATGAGTTTAATAGAAATTATACGTAAAAACTCGTTTCAGCATAATGAATCAAGATAGTGGATTTTTAACGAAAGATAGGAAACCGAGCGTTTTTCATTTCTTAGATCATCATACGACTGATGCGAAGTACAATAAATTATATAATCTAAAAAGGGGCATGAGCATACTCTTACTCATGTCCCTTTTTTTACGTTCTTTTTCTGTTTTCGCAATGCTTTTGGAATGTATAGCTTTCCATGTACTCTCCCGTCATTGCATATGCTTTAGAACGAGATCCTCCACAAACATATCGAAACTCACAAACTAAACTTTTTAAAAGTTTTCAATATCATTACCTCTTTTCTAAAACCATAAAGAACGTACTATCCGGTAGCGCAACCGCATTCCCAGACTCATCTTTAAAATCGATTTTCTCGCTAAGATGTTGTGTATATCCATCCTGTAAATAGTTCATAGCTTGAACGATGTTTACTTTATCTCCAAAGATACCCTTTACGAAATCCTTATAGTCGTTTGGCGTAAAGATTCCAAACTGCTCTTGCACCTCGTGAACGAAGGAATCCTCACCCCATGTATACGTATATAAGAACTCCATCGCATCGTTAACAGGCATTTTGACTGTATTGTCTGCAAGTACCTCATACTGGATTATACGCCCCTTAAATTCACGGACATACTGCTCTAAGAACTTCATTCCGCCTGCATCTTTAAAATGAATCACACGCATTAACATTTTATCTTCAGTCATGATGCCATCACGAATGATAATACGACCTCCTGGCTTTAACACTTCGTAAGCACTCTGTAGTCCCTTTTTAATTACTTCATGATTGAATTTCTTACCTTCATACTCGATATAAGAGAACAGTTCATGAAGGATAGAAGAATATACAATCGTATCAACCGATTCTTTATCAAACGAGCTACCTAAGTTGATTGCATCCCCTTTAATGACGTCCCAAGAACGACCTTCGTCCTGTTTCTTCTTTTTCAACGTATCAATCACGTTTTTGGAAATATCGATACCGTAGATTCGTTTATTTTCGGTCTCTTCTTCAATCATGTCTAGCATAACACCACCACCAGCTCCAACATCTACAACCGTATCTCCCTTTATATAATCAAGAATAATTCGTTTATCATCAGCCGAACTATTCATATGCTCCAGATACACTTCTTCGTTATGGAATCTATCATATGCGTCCTTTCGTAACCCGAAGAAATCAAAGAGCAGTACGTTTGCTCGAGCATGCATCATATCTATCTTTTCTGCCTCTACACAGAAGGTGATTAACGCTTCACCTACAGCAGAAAACTGAAACGACACATATGCAGTCTTCATATCTTCATCGACTTTAGCTTCAAAAGAAACATGCGTTGTATCCGGCTTCTCGTTCTCACGGTACTCCCGTAGATACTTCTCAATAACCCGCTTACGATACACGTTGTCCTTCTTCTCGCCTTTGAAATCATAGTGCAACTGCTGCATCAATTTCTCGAAATGGATATGCTGAACCTTTCTAGTGCCTATCTCGTTCTTTAACATAACAAAAACTGTCCAAATATCCTCGAAGCTAAGAGCATGCATAGACGGTTCTACATACCACAAATCCTTATCAGATAAGAACGTTTGAACGTCACTCTTCTCGCTCCCCATAATTATATCTTTTTCAAATACTGACTCCTTATGTTTTGGCGTGAGTCTATGTATACGAGAAGTAAACGGCTCCACATAACCATCAAATAGCCCATCAATTGTAATCTTCACATCGTTCTTTACTTCACTCCACAAAGATTTTGATACGCCCTCAATAATACATTGGTTAAGAAAGTATAAAATCTCCTTTAACCTAACGTCTCCGTATTCTTCTTTATATGTGTTAATTAAATCAATATGAGAGTCCAAACGAGCCTCCCCGCGGATATACTGCCCGATTAATCCATGTGTTCTAATTAAATCTCGAACAAACAAATACTCAGTAGCGTTTAAGTTTGTCTCTATACGTTCGATAAACTGAATATCACTAAAGATATCAGCAGAACCCTCGTTATGTACCAATAGATTGATCCCGTTTTTCTTCCATTGCTCCCGCTGTTTTAAAGAGCCTACCTTTGCAAGCTCACTATACGTTAGTACCTTTTCAATAATGCGATACGCTTCTTCATCTAAAGACAATCCATCTAACACTTGCAGCGTACGGTGCACATAGTACAACACCGCGTCTGTTTTTAATGCACCAAGTACCTGTACATTCTCATAGTTTTGATGTATCTCCTCTGCCTCGATTAGATACTTTAACCACGTAGGGAGAGTATTAGAAAACCCTTCAATGTATTTATTTAGAACCTCAATATTTTTCAACTTATTTACCCCCATATATAATCAATTTCAGTAGTATGGCCTGGGACATCTTCTCTAAAAAGATTATCACCTTATGCCCCCTTTACCATCTATATCTCTTTCAAATACAAATGCATCAAACCGAGTCTTTTTATCATGTAAAAGAGAGTTATCAATTTCGTTTCTAACATGCCAAGGTTGTAACACATTCTTTTGTTTATCTCTTATTTTATCTTCATTAGGAATTTCGGAGGATCACTTCTCAAATTGATAAACGTATGTTGTAACAGAATCAACTGAAAATTGAAACGGCAAGCGGGTGCACTCCACTTGCCGTTTTTTCATAGCTTAGTATGTACTTGAATTTCTTTTGCTTTCTCTTTTTCACCCTTCACGCGTACAATTAAATCATATGATCCGGATTTTGGCGCTTCAAAAGAAAGCAAGCCTTCTTTTTGAGAAGTGACTTCTTCTTCATAAATAACCTTATCATCTTTTGTAACTTGCAATAAAATCGTACCTTCTTCAACGGCTGCTTCATAAGGGATTTCCACATTTCCTTTTTCAGCTTTTAGCGTTTGTACATCGTAATACCCTTGCAGGGAACCAATTTTCAAAGTCGTTTCGCCATTTTTTTGAACCTTTGTAACTTGTGTTGCTGTATTGCACGCGCTTAACAATACAACAAGAGTGAGGATCATAAATAAACGTAGTGATTTCATAGAAATTCTCCTTTTTTATGTATATGAATTAAAATTCTAACTCTAAATTTTGTACCATCTTATTTCCCACCTCTTAAAATAGCTGTTTTTATAATAAAATAAGTAATAGAAAATAATAAACAAGTACCCATTGTACCAAAAACTGCAACTGAGATGTTACCTGCTAATGTTTCATTTGGATCTAATGCATTAGGTAAAATTGTACCAAAAATTGCAATACAGGCTAATACAAACATAAAATATTTAAATCTTTTTACTTTCTTATTCATACTAATTATCCCCTTTATTCCTTAACATTAACTTCTAAACCAAATCCCTATAAACCTACACCAGGGCCTAATGGTACATGGAATTTGACTCTGCTTTTTCTAGCTTCAAAGGATCCCCCAAGTATTATACATACCAATTCATTCATATAGAAAAAGCCCCGTTCAAATCAAACACTTAAGCCAACTATTTTTTATAATACTCAAATAATTATACACAAACATCTCTATCAATTCATCTCAATACCTCAATTACCTTTTAAGTATATCAATGACAAAATATATAATCTAATAATATTTTTTTATATAATTAAAAACAAACATAGTTACAACAAGAGAATGTTTGTATGCTGATTTGTACTGTATTCCCTTATTCCATGTACTCTTTAAAAAACCTTACTTTTTAAAAAGTAAGGTTTTTTGTATTTATTCATTAGCGATATAAGCATTCTTATAAGTATAAACACCACCAAATTGATGCTTTTCAATTCCCTTTACGTAATCCTTTTGTACATATGCTGAACCAATATGATACAGCGGTGCTACAGCTGCATCTTCTAATAATACCTGCTCAGCTTCTAGCAATGCTCCCCATCGTTTCTCTGGTTCTAGTACAAAATCAGTTTTCGCTTTCTTTATTAATTCATCGAAACGAGAATTAGAGTAATTCATTTTATTATTCTGATTACCCGTCGTAAATAGCTCTAAGTAACTAATTGGGTCTTTATAGTCAGGTCCCCAATTTGCCATAGTTATATCGTAATCACCTGTTTGTTCTAACTGTAATTTTTGCTTAAATGGCTGTTGTTTAATTTGTATCGTTAATCCATGCAAATTCTTTTCTAAATCACCTTTTATATATTCTGCCATACGTTTTGCATTATCTTGTTCAAACGTTAAAAACTCGAAGTTTATTTGCTCTACTCCAAGCTCTTTTTTCGCTTCTTCCCAAATCTTTTTCGCATTTTGCAAATCATATGAAGAAAGATCTCCGTTTTCTTTTCTAAAATCTTTGCCAGTCTCTTCATTTATATGACCAACTGGTACAAGTCCGCTTGCAGGTTTTGCCCCGTTATTAATAAAGTGAGCAACGAAATCTTCTTTATTTAACGCTAATGAAATAGATTGACGCACTTTCTTATTTGCTAACGCATTATTTTTTTCATTAAAACGTAGCATAGCAATTCCAGGATCGCTCGACATATGTAATTCCTTATTCCCTTTATACTTGTCTACAAATTGAGAATTAATAGGCACCCGGTCCAAATTACCAGCTTCGTATAAATTAACAGCCGTCATTGTATCCTTTACAATTTGAAAGTTTATCTCGTCTAATTTCACTTTCTTTTCATCCCAATATGTAGCATTCTTCTTTAATTGAAACTCTTGTTCATGCTTCCACTTCTCTAATACAAATGGCCCGTTATATATGAGATTACTAGGTTCCAATGCATAATTCTTTCCTTGTTCTTTCAAAAATGATTCATGCTGTGGTAAGTAAATCGGCAATGCTAACAACTGTAAAAAATACGGAATTGGCTGTTCGAGTTCCACTTCTAACTTATAATCATTTATTGCTTTAACTCCAAGGTTATCAAGAGACATTGTTCCTTTATTAATTTCTTTCGCATTTTTCACATGAAAGAGCATGGACGCATATTGAGACGCTGTTTCAGGGGTAATTGCACGTTTCCATGCAAACATAAAATCATTTGCTGTTACATTGTCACCATTTGACCATTTTGCATCTTTACGCAAATCAAATGTATATTTTTTACCATCTTCACTTCTTTTAAACGATTTTGCTACCGCTGGAATAGGCTGATCTTGATCATCTAATACATACAACCCTTCAAATATGTTTTGCATAACGTGCGCTGACGTACCATCCATCGTTTTCGCAGTATCAAGAGAAGGAATTTCTTCTGATACCGTTACATTTAATACTTGTTTTTTTGCCTCTGTTTCGCTTTTATTCGCTTTATTATTACAAGCTGTTAATAATAAAGATGTAACAAGTGCCATTACCATTAAATGGCTCTTCTTTCGCTTCATGAATTGTTCTCCTTAATTATAAAATATTATAAAGCGTTATATATTATAGCAGAAATATGAACAGAAAGATGCGACATTCTTTTGAATATTTATTCGTTCAAGAAAAAAAGCTATCCTTTTAAAAAAGGATAGCTTTTTCAACTACATATAATTATCTATCTTTGCAAACCTCGTTTATATTGACTTGCTTCAAATATAATACGCTCTTCATCTAACGTTTTACATTCGCCATTCCAAACGACACGCTTACCGTTAATAATTACATCGCTTATATCTTTTCCACTAGCAGCATATACAAGGTGTGATAACACTTCATCCGCTGGTTGTAAATGCGGCTTATTAGACGGATCAATCGTAATAAAATCAGCACATTTACCAGCTTCAAGTGTTCCTGTTTGTTTCATCCCAATTACTTCAGCAGCTCCTTTAGTCGCAAGTGAAAGGGCTGTTTCAACCGGTAACGCTGTTGCGTCTTGGTGAATACCTTTTTGTAATAATGTTGCTATGCGCATTTCTTCAAACATATCTAAATTGTTATTAGATGCCACACTATCTGTTGCAATTCCTACTTTCATTCCTGCTTCTAACATCGCTTTTACATTCGCTATACCAGAACCTAGTTTTAAATTACTATTCGGGTTATGAGCTACTCGAACATCGTGTTCTGCTAAAAATGCACGCTCATTTTCATTTAACACTACACCGTGCGCAATGACTGTTGGGCGTTTAAACAGCCCGCAACTTGCTGCATATTCTACTGGGCGTTTTCCATACTGCGCTTCAATATCACGTACTTCACGCTCTGTTTCCGAAAGGTGAATATGAACCATCGTTTGATTTTCTACTGCAATACGTGCGCATTCTTCTAATAGTTCTGTGGAACATGTATATGGGCTATGCGGTGCAACCATCGTAGTTAACATACCACTTTCGTTATAGTAACGCTTCACATATTTCTCAGCTTCTTCAATTGCTTTCTTTTCATCTTCTTTCGTTCCAAAGCTAAATAAAGTTCTTGAAACAGCAGCTCGCATTCCACTCTTTGATACCGTTTCCATAATTGCATCTTGATCTACTCCAATTGGATTAAACATATCAGAGAATGATGTTGTACCACTTTTCACCATTTCAAGTAATCCTAATTCCGTACTAGCGACCGCAAGCTCTGGAGTAAATTGACTTTCAAGTGGCCAAATTCTTGTCTCAAGCCATGGCTGTAATAACATATCATCACCAATACCTCTTAAGAGACTCATTACAACGTGTGTATGTGTATTTACAAGCCCTGGTAAAACCCACTTTCCTTTCATGTCAATTACTTCATCTACTTCAAAATTATTAGCAAATTCTCCGCTTTTTACATCTATAATTTGATCATTTTCTACAATGATATATCCATTTTCTATCACTTCGTTTTGTTCATTCATCGTTACAATTGTAGCGTTTACATAAGTTGTTTTCAAAAGTATTTCCCCTTTCAACTCTATGAAGTTCCCTTTAATAAGTTACCACCATTATAGTAACTTATTAAAGATTAAGAGTCAAAAGATAATTTTAATTCTTTCTTTATCTTTTCCTTCAAAATGCTATATTGTTTTTCATTTGTATCCGTAAATGCTTCCTCCCAATTTGATTTCTCATCCATATAATTCAATTTTTCATTGAATTGAGTCTCTGTAAAATCAAACCTCTGCCCATCTATACAGTTATAAAAGTGCCACACTTCCCCGATTTTTGTCTTTTTGATTTTCCCTCCGTATATATCTTGAACGACTAGAGCCGTTACACCACACTGTCCCTTTGCTGGATTCTCAATTGTCCACTTTGAACTTGTTTCAATCGACCACGATTTTATTAGTGCTTCATATATTCTTTTTTCCTTTATATTATCCATTCTCAGCTTCTCCTACTATTAATAGTTTTACACATCATATTTCAAAAGAGGCAGTAAACGATCCTTAAAAACAGTTGATGGTGTCTCTCCTATTAACTCTGCTCCCATCTTCAGGTAATATCCTTTTGCATTCGGATCACTATCAATCGTAAAGCTTTTTAAACCTAATTCATTTGCTTTTTCTATTACATACTCCCAAAGTATTTTCCCGTAGCCTTTCCCTTTGTAACGAGGATGAATGTATAGGAAATCGAGAGCTTTATCATTTCGTAAAAATGAGAAAAATCCAATCTTCGTATTATCGTTTTCTAAAACATATACAAAATTATTTTTTATGTACTCTTCTGTAATTGTTAAATCTTCCTTACAAGCAAGTATGAATTCTTCACTATAGTTCCACGTTGCTTTTGAATATAGTGCAAGTTCACTTAATTCATTTGCTTCACTTAATAACGCTTTTCTTATCTTCATGATTCTTTCTCCTCACTTTCAATATGTAAACTACTAAATTGATTCGGAAAACACTTCAAAAAACCTTTTATTTTCATAGATTAGGGATAATTTTTATAAAACCAAAATGGCTGACCATATTATTGGTAACTGTTTGTAACAATTTCTTTAAATAAAAAGAACGCCATCCCTGAAAGTTGGCGTTCCCTTTTTCGAAAGTCTAATCTTCAAACTCAATCATTCGTTTTACTATTTCTTACGATACACACCTATACAGTTTCCACTACCGCTTCAAGCATCGTTCCATTTTTAGCATAATTCGTATGCCAAGAAAAAGCTTTTTCTAAAATATGAGGGGTTTGTCCACCTCTTGTTTTTGCTTCTTCGAAATAAGCTCGTAACTGGTCACGATACATTGGATGTGCGCAGTTCTCAATAATCAGTTCCACTCTTTCTCTTGGCGCCAGTCCTCTTAAATCAGCGTACCCTTGTTCAGTGACAATAACATCTACATCGTGTTCCGTATGGTCTACATGAGAGACGAAAGGAACGATACTTGAAATGTTACCACCTTTCGCAATCGATTTCGTAACAAAGATAGCTAGACGTGCATTTCTCGCAAAATCACCAGAACCACCAATACCATTCATCATTTTTGTACCTAAAACGTGAGTAGAGTTCACATTTCCGTATATATCTAATTCTAAAGCCGTATTAATCGAGATTAATCCGAGGCGGCGAATGATTTCAGGATGATTGGAAATCTCTTGCGGGCGCATCATTAATTTGTCACGATATTTTTCAAAGTTAGAAAATACTTGTTGCATTTTCTCTTCAGAAAGCGTGATGGAGCAGCAGGAAGCAAAATTGACTTTCCCAGCATCCATTAGATCAAAGACCGCATCCTGTAAAACTTCAGAATACACTTCTAAATCTTCAAACTCCGAATCTAGCATGCCGTGCAATACTGCATTAGCAACTGAACCAATTCCAGATTGTAACGGTGCTAAACGATTTGTTAATCGGCCTACTTTAACCTCTTCTCGAAGGAACTCTATTAAATGCTGTGCCATAATAACAGTTTCTTCATCTGGAGGAACAATTGTCGATGGCGAATCCAGTTGATTCGTAAACACAATTCCCTTCACTTTTTCAGCATCAATTGGAATACCGATTGTTCCAATTCGATCATCCGTTTTTACGAGCGGAATAGGGAGTCTTTCCCCTTGTTTACCTGGTTCATATAAATCATGCAGCCCCTCTAATTGCGTAGATTGAGCCAGATTCATTTCAATAATAATGGACTTAGCATTTAAGGAGAATGCTAAGGAATTTCCAATTGAAGTGGTTGGAATAATCATTCCATCTTCAGTAATCGCAACCGCTTCCAAGATAGCGAAATCTATATCCATAACGTCAGCACGAAGTAACTCTGCTGTATGAGATAAGTGCTGATCCACAAATAAAAAGTCTCCGTTATTAATTCCTTTTCGCATAGTTGCATCTGCTTGGAAAGGCAATCTTTTCCCTAAAATTCCTGCCTCAGCAAATAATTTATCTACATCCGAACCTAAAGAGGCACCTGTATAAACATTTACTTTAAAAGATTTATCATTCTTAACTCGGTTTACAAGTGCAAATGGGACTGCTTTTACATCACCAGCACGTGTAAATCCACTTAATCCTAAAGTCATTCCACTTTCAATCCATGAAGCTGCTTCTTCAGGTGTAACTACGCGATCTTTTAATCGTTGATCCCTAATTCTATCTAAATTATTTTCCATATGTAATCCCTCTCCCAATGAATATTCATAATTATTTTACACATTAACACCATCAAAATAGGGATTTTCTTACACAATGCCGAAAATTCAGATAAAACAGCGAATCTAGGTTCTAAAGTAGAAAATTTTAGAATCCTAGAAGCTTACGAAAATAACTGGCGTATGATTGACTTACTGGTACCCTCTCTCCGTTATCCATAGAAAGTAAAAAGGTAGAATGCGTATCAGGATAAATCGCTTTAATATGATTAACATTTACAATAAAGGAACGGTGGCATCTAATAAACGAATCTTTCGGAAGTAAGTATTCGAATTCTTGTAGTGAGTATTTATGTGTTCCTGTTAACTCTTCTGAATTCACATACGTCTTTTTATCTTTAGCCTCTAAATACATGACCTTTGAAAAAGGAACTGGAACCCATCCGTCTGTTGTTTTTAAAGTAACGACTGACTTACCATCCGTTAAAGCGGGATAAATTGCCGTCACACACCCTTCAATCTTGCCATTATTTGAAAATGGTACGGCCATTCCATGATAAGGAATACCGAAAACATCACGGTTAATAAACTCAGAGGCTTTTTGCTTCGTTACCATTGCTTTATGAGCAATCGTTCCTTCCTTAATAGGATCCCCGGCGCTAATCTTTAAATCAATTCGTTTACTTGGCCGATAGTAAATATATTCTTTCGTATTCGAAACGGCGATTGATATTTCATCTGAAAATAATTCCCCAACAACATCTAGTAGTATACCTAATGTTTTATCTTCCATATTATTAACACCTCATTCACTATTATACTACTATTATGATTTGTAAAACCGTTCAACAATTTGAACGGTTTTACAAACAATTTAGTTCACCTTAGCCCCATAACATCTTGCTACTGCAACTGCCTGTGCTATATCTAATTTCACGTTTTTTAAATCAAAACTTGTAAAATCAATTCGATCAACTACAGCTCCTCTTAAATCTGCGCCGCTAAGTTTCACCTTACCTAATTGGGCACCTGTTAAATCCGCTTCACGTAAATCTGCTTTTTCTAAATTACATTCATATAGGTCAGCTTCAATTAAACGTATACCCTTTAACATTTGTTTACTTAAGTTCGCAAACCTTAAATTCGTATATGACCAATCTCCCGATATTATAGTTATTCCGTCTAGATTCGCTTCTTCAAAATCAGAGCCAGTCATTTTACATTCTTCAAACTTCGATACAAATAAATTCGCACCAACAAACTTACAATTTGCAAATGTAGTTCCTTGATGGATAGAAGCGTTAAAAAGAGCACCCGTAAAATCACATTCTATGAAATTACAATTTTCAGTAGAAACTTCCGATGCATCTATCCCTCTAAAACGACATTTTAGGAACGTACAATTTTTCAATTCCTCTTCTTTAATCAAATCATGTTGAAAATCTATTTCTGTATACTCTTTATTTACAAATTCACTCATAACCATTCCTCCATTTCCTCAAAGAAACCTCACTTGAAAAAAGTGAGGTTTCTTCTCATACAATATGCCCATCTAACCAAGAAATCAAATCTTGAAATACTTCATCTCTATTTACTTCATGGAACATTTCATGTCTTCCATTTTCATATAAACGTAGTGTCACGTCTTTCACACCACATTTTTTATAGTTTTCGTATACTTCTTTTACACCTTTTCCCATATCTCCAACAGGATCACGGTCTCCAGAGAATATATGTATCGGAAGGGTTTTTGGCGTTTTCTTGTATTCTTCTAGTTTATTTACTTCTAATACACCAGAAAATAGTTCTCGATAAAAACTCGTCGTACAAATGAATCCACATAACGGATCCGCAATATATTTATCAACCTGATTATTATCTGAAGATAACCAATCAAATTTTGTACGATTTGGTTTAAAGTGTGAATTGAAGTTTCCGAAAGATAAAAAGTTTAGCATCGGACTTTTCGTTTTTTCCCCGCGTAATTTCATTTCAATTGTCGCTACTTTATGACCGATACTTCCTAAAAGCCCTGGATTTCCACCAGTTCCTGAAATAAGGAATCCATCATATAATTCACCTTTAAGTTGTACAGCACGTCTTGATAAAAAAGAACCCATACTATGTCCAAGTAAAAATAACGGGCATGTCCGCTCTTTTCTTATCGTTTCTGATACAAAGATAACATCAGAAACAGCCTCACTCCAACCTATATTTGGTTCAAAATGACCGTAATCCTCTTCTCTTTTCACTGTTTTCCCATGACCCTTATGATCATGCGCATAAACACCATACCCAGCTTCTAATAAAGCAACAATAAAATCTGTATAAACACCTGCATGTTCTGTCATACCATGTGCAATTTGAATAATCCCTTTTGGTTCACCTTCTGGTAACCACTTGCGTAAATAAATTTCCGATCCATCCAATGCCGTAACGAAACTTTCCTGTACGTTCATTTCGTCAGCTCCCAACTCTATTATGTATCTCAAAAAATGAATATCCATTCATTATCCTTATTATGTATTATATGCAATTGCTTTCATTATGACAAATGACGCACTTTTCCAATTAGCTCTTAAACTAATATATTGACGAACATAAAATAAAATTATATAGTTACTTACATAAAGTAATTATTATATTTTAGGGAGGTTACTATTATGATGCCATCATTATTTTTAGCACATGGATCACCGATGCTCGCTATTCAAGATACAGAATATACAAGTTTTTTAAAGACACTTGGAGAAACATATAAACCGAAAGCAATTGTTATTTTCACTGCTCACTGGGAAAGTGAAGTATTAACGATTTCCTCATCAGATAACGAATATGAAACAATTTATGATTTTGGAGGTTTTCCTCCTGAGTTATACGAAATAAAATATCGTGCGAAAGGCTCTTCTAACATTGCATCTATGTTAGAAACAAAATTTAAAAACAAAGGTATTCCAGTCCATCATAATATGACGAGAGGTTTAGATCATGGTTCATGGACACTCCTGCATCGTATGTATCCAGAAGCAAATATTCCTGTCGTACAAATATCAGTAAATCCTTTCCTTTCTGCAAAAGAACAATTTAAGATTGGAGAAGCATTAAAAGGACTTGGACAAGAAGATATTTTAGTAATCGGTAGCGGTGTTACCGTTCATAACTTACGAGCACTGAAATGGAATCAAACTACACCCGAACAATGGGCAATTGAATTTGATGATTGGATTATAAAACATATGCAGACTAACGATAAAGATGCATTGTTTAATTGGGAAAACAATGCGCCTCATGCACAATTAGCAGTACCAAGAGCAGAGCATTTTGTTCCTTTATTTATCGCTATGGGCAATGGTGAAAATAGCGGTGAAGTCATTCACCGTAGTTACGAGCTTGGTACATTAAGTTATCTATGTCTTAAATTTTAAAGAAAAGGATGAAGCAATCGTTGCTTCATCCTTTTTTCATTCACTTAGTTAACTAACTTCCAAATGTTGTTTCTCTGATACTTCTTCGTTCTTATTATGAAAATAAACCCAAATACACGCGATAAATAATAGTGATGAAGTAGAGAAGAACACATATTGGAATCCTGCATGTGCTGCAATTTGCCCCCCGAGTACTGGACCAATCATATTTCCTAAAAACTGAAACGATTGATTATATCCAAATATTCGTCCTGTAACGTGGGTTGGTGTATGTTGTTTTAGTAGAGTTTGTACGGAAGGTAATAATCCTGCTTGTGCGATACCTAATAAAAATCGAAGAATTAATAGTTGCCAAGCTGAGGTTACAAATGCTTGCGGGATAAAAATAACTCCTGCAGCAAACAACGCTACAACTAACGTTTTTTGAGGACCGATTTGATCTGATAATCGTCCTAATCTTGGTGCTGTCAAAATAACTGCTAATCCTGTCGCTGACATAACGGCACCCGCAATTGTTTCAATATGCGCAGTTTGAGGACCAACTAAATTTTTCACGTACAATGTAACAATTGGCTGAACAGACATATTAGCAAGTTGAATAATAAATGTTGTTACAAATAAACTAATAATTAAATGTTTTGCTGGGACCATCGTCCACACTTTTTTAGGTTGTACTTTTTTTGCTTGAGCGGAGTGATTTTCTTCATGTAGGAAGAAAAAAACGATGAGAAAGGAAAGGAATAAAAAAGCTCCTGTAACAAGAAAAACATGGCGCATTCCAATTAACTCAGACAAATACCCTCCAAGTAATGGACCAAGTAACGAGCCACTCACGCCACCAGTTGAAATTGTAGAAATTGCCCAACCTGAATGTTCTTTCGGAGTTTCTGCTGCGATGAATGTCATCGCCGTTGAAAGGAAACCAGATACTGCTCCCATCAAAAATCTTAGTGCGACTAGTTGATACACATCCGTTACAAACCCCATAAGCGTCATAATAATCGCCATACCAAGGCTAGCACGAATAAGCATCAATTTCCGTCCATGTATATCACCAAGCTTTCCCCATATTGGTGATACGATCGCACCCATTAAAAATGTTACACCAAATGCAAGTCCCGACCACTGTGCAATACTAGAAGTGCCAGTCACACCTAATTCCTCAATATAAAAAGATAAAAAAGGAATTACTAAACTCATACCGGCTGCAGTGGTAAAACAACCTAGCCAACAAATCATCAAATTTCGTTTCCAGCTGGCCATTTTCACACCTTCTTTCTTTAGATACCCATTCTACACCCTTTTATATAAAAAGTTTAGTAATTTGCTTTATTTGTAAGATTTACTACAAAACCCGCTATTTTCTAGTAAAAATCACTACAATCCCACATTTTTTTCATAATAAAACCAACTCCACCTAAATGAAGTTGGTTAATAATCCATTATCGGTATTAAACGTGCATTACAACATCGCTCATAAAACTCAACTGGACCCGCTTGTCCAATAATTGCATATTCATATCCCTCTTGCTTCATACTATGCAGACTACACTGTAACAATTGCTCCCCTACACCTTTCACACGATTTTGTTTCGCTGTGCCCATTGGACCAAACAATCCTTTTTTTCCTCTCACTACGTCATAACAAGCAAAACCTACTATCACTTCTTCTTGTTCTGCTATATAAATAGGTAAATTTTCTTTATATGTACGAAATCCATACGCTATCGAATGCAGCCAACGTTCACCAAATTCCGACTCAACAAAACTTGCTAATTTTTCGAAATCAGAAGAGTTAGCCTTTCTAACATTACAAGTTAAATGCTTATAAGTCGGAATAAAATATTTTAAATCGACCGCTAAATCTCTTGGCTCAGCTATAATGCGTAATATGTCTTTATGTATTTGTGGATTTTCAATAAACGTATCCGCGCGAAAGAGTGCATATATAACATGTCCTTCATTCATTAATACTTGCTGGAAATGTTTCATACGTTTCTGCGCTATTTGTAAAATTTCTAACACCTTATAAGATAACTTATATTGTCCTATTTTTTTATACCCTTGATCCGTTAAATCATCTTGTTTTCGTATTGAAAGTTTTTCTAAAAAATCCGTACTCACGTTACGAAACAAATACATATACAACTCGCTGCAAACGCCAGTACCTTCTTTACACATACCTATAAACAGATGAGTTGGTTGAATAATATTACATTCTGCCTCTTCTGCTGCAATCTGTAATATGTTATGAACACGTTTTGTAAATTTATATTCCTCCATATGTATCTCCATCCCCTACTACTTTACTAGTAAACCGTAACCATAAATAAGTGAAACGATTATTCCAACTACCACTATACCTGGCAGTAAATTTGCCACCTTAATTTTAATAACACCAAGTAAGTTCAATCCAATAGCGGCTATCATAATGCCACCTGTAGCTGTCATTTCGACTATAAATTGATTCATTAATTCTTTCGGGACCAAACTATTAATTTGTGTTGCAAAAACCGCAATACCTCCTTCGTATAAAATAACTGGAATCGCCGAAAATACTACACCAATCCCTAAAGTTGTCGTTAATATAATAGAAATAAACCCATCGATAATCGCCTTTGTAAATAAAATATCATGATTTCCGCGAATACCACTGTCGAGTGCACCAAGTATCCCCATCGCACCAATTGCAAAAATAAGTGTAGCTGTTACAAAACCTTCTGAAATGCTCCCTTTCCCTTTCGATCCAACTTTATTTTCTAGCCAATCTCCTAACAGTTTTAACTTTCCCTCTAGTTGTAGCCACTCCCCAATTACGGTACCAATCACTAAACTTAAAATGACAACAAGAAAATTTTCACTTTTCAATGCCATTTGAAGTCCAAGTACAGTAACTGCTAAACCGATTGCATGCATAATTGTTCCCTTCATACTCTCTGGAATCCTACTAAATAATTTACCTAGTAAAGTACCAAATATAATACAAACCCCATTTACAACTGCTCCTAATATAACCATTTCTTATTCTTCACCCTTCGAATTCTTTATTTCTATATTTTGGTTTATTCATTGATTTACAGGTTACCTATATGTTAACTTAATATTGAGAATATTAACAAATATTTTCCACTACATAAGCCGCAATTTTTTGTAGCTATACATAAAATGAAACTTTAATTAGCGCGAGTTTTACTGCCCACTAATTGCGGGATAAACTCAAAAGGGAAGGTATTTATGAAAACTTTACTAAAACGATTTCTGTTAATAGCCTTTTGCATTACACCAATTGTTGTATTAATTAACTACTCTTTTACTTCAAAGGCGAAAGACAAACCCGATTTGCAAAATAAATCTAGTAAAACCGCTTCAAAAATTGAAAAGAAAATAGAAGACCCGGAAATTACCCTCACCTTCTCTGGTGATACAATGTTCGATTGGCAATTACGTCCGGTCATTGAAAAAAACGGAGCTGATTATCCATTCCAACATGTAAAAGAAGAAATAACAAAAGCTGATATTTCTTTCGTTAATTTAGAGTCGGCATTTACAACGAGAGAAAAGAAAACTCCTGGACAACTGTTTTGGATTAAAAGTGATCCATCCACGCTTCAAGCCATTAAAAATACTGGATATGACATCGTAAATATCGGGAATAACCATACACTTGATTATGGGCAAGATGGATTATTAGATACGATCTCTCACGTAGAAAAATTAAAGTTCCCTTACATTGGAGCCGGAAAGAATGCAAAGGATGCATATACTGCACGAGAAATGAATGTAAAAGGGAAAAAGTTCAAATTTCTTTCCTTCGTTCGATTTATGCCTGATACGAATTGGGTAGCTGGTGATAATAAACCTGGCGTTGCGAACGGATATGATTTAAATCTTGTAACAAAAACAATTAAAGAGCAAAAGAAAGATGCAGACTATTTAATCATCTATATGCATTGGGGCGTTGAAAAATCAAATCGTCCGGTAGAGTACCAAAAACAATATGTACCTAAAATGGTTGAAGCAGGAGCTGACGCGATTGTCGGGAGTCACCCGCATTGGTTACAAGGATTTGAGTATTATAATAAAGTTCCTATCGCTTATTCATTAGGTAACTTTTTATTCCCAAGTTATGTGAGTGGGAAAAGCGCTGAAACTGGCGTATTAACTTTAACTTTTAAAGGAAAGGATGTCCAAATGTCATTCAATCCTTACATCATTCGCAACAACCAAGTTTCCCCTGTAAATGAGGAAGAAAAGAAAAAAGCTCTACAATATTTACAAACGATTTCAACTGATGTAGAAATTGATCATACAGGGAACATAAAAAACAAACGAAACTAGACAGCGCAAAATCTATTTCTCTGTAACATACTTTACAGAATAGGTGATGAACATGCTGAAAGACTTATTAGAAAATGTAAGTTTGTTAGAGAACATTTATAAAATGTCTATAGCCGTTCTACTTTTATGTTCAGTTTTTTCTGTTAGACTTCTAAAAAAAATAAAACGTGAACGAAAACTTACTACCTTTGAATTTACTATGTATATAATCATTCGTATTGCGATACTCTTTTGGTTAACTAGCTTTATCCTTCTTGAATATGGAAAATATATAGTTTAATTATAAAAAGATAGATACAAGCAGCATTTCCGCTGTTTGCATCTATCTTTTTTATTTCTGGTACAACTGTATGTTACCTCTTTCCTTTTATTAAATAAGTAAATCAAACAAAATAGGATTTTTATTAAGCTCCATAAATTGAATATTATTTTCTTTAAAACGAGTAATTAGTTGCTCATAATCCTCTTTATGTTTTAACTCTACTCCGACTAGTGCTGGGCCATTTTCTTTATTATGTTTCTTAATATACTCAAAGCGCGTAATATCATCTTCTGGCCCTAATCCCTTATCAAGAAACTCTCTTAGTGCACCTGAACGCTGCGGGAATTCAATGATAAAATAATGCTTTAACCCTTCGTAAATGAGAGAACGTTCTTTCATCTCTTGCATTCTATCAATATCGTTATTTCCACCACTTAGCGTACATACAACTGTTTTACCTTTTATTTCATCTCTATATAAATCAAGCGCTGCAATAGATAGTGCACCAGCCGGTTCAGCTACAATTGCATTTTTCTTATACAGTTCTAAAATCGTCGTACAAACCTTTCCTTCTGGTACTAAAACAATATCATCAATTACATCTTTACAAGTTTCAAATGTTAACTTCCCTACCTTTTTAACAGCTGCCCCATCAACAAAACTATCTATTTTCTCCAATGCGACATTTTCATTTTGAAGAAAAGCCTCTTTCATAGATGCAGCTCCCATGGGTTCTACACCAATGATCTTTGTAGCAGGACTAACACCTTTAACATATGTACCAACACCTGATGCTAACCCACCACCTCCAATTGCTGTAAAGATATAATCAACTGGTTTCTCCAGATCATGCATAATTTCAACTGCCACTGTTCCTTGACCAGCAATAACATACGGATCATCGAACGGATGAACGAAAGTCATTCTATTTTCCTCACAATAGCGCTGTGCTTCTTGGAACGAGCTATCAAATGTATCACCAACTAATACAATTCCCGCAAAATCACCACCGAAAAATTGTACTTGCGATACTTTTTGTTTAGGTGTCGTTGTTGGCATAAAGATTTTTGACGGAATCTTCAATAAATTACACGTATAAGCAACTCCTTGTGCATGATTACCAGCACTTGCACAAACAACACCGTTTTGTAATTGTTCTTTCGATAAACTTTGAATTAAATTGTACGCACCACGAATTTTGAAAGAGCGAATTAATTGTAAGTCTTCTCGTTTTACATAAACGGCACAATCATATTTCTCAGATAAAACTGTATCACGTTGTAACGGTGTTTTAATAACGATATCTTTCATGCAATTATGTGCCATTAAGATATCTTCAATTTTCACTCTCTCCTTTACCTTTTGCACCATTTCATATCATCCTTATCTCTTTTAAATTGGCTCAATCAAAATCCGGGATTTTTAGAACTGCACCTGTATTCGCCGATGTTACCATCTGCGCATAACGTCCAAGCCAGCCAATTTTCACTTTCGGTTCTGGTCGTTTCCATTCTTTTTTACGCTTATCTAATTCTTCATCACTAACTCTTACTTCTAACAATCTTTCCTCAACATCGATACAAACGATATCCCCTTGCTTGAGAAGTGCAATCGTTCCGCCCGCAGCTGCTTCTGGCGAAATATGCCCTACCGAAATACCACGTGAAGCTCCAGAAAAACGTCCATCCGTTAATAGCGCAACATCTGCACCTAATCCCATACCTGCAATCGCTGAGGTTGGTGCTAACATTTCCGGCATACCAGGGCCACCTCTTGGTCCTTCATAACGAATAACAACTACATCGCCTTTCTTAACTTTCCCAAGCATAATGCCCGCAAGCGCCTCATCTTGTGAATTAAAAATAACGCAAGGTCCTTCAAATCGTTTTACTTCGGTTGCCCCACTTTTAATAACTGCCCCATCTTTCGCAAGATTTCCTTTTAATATACGTAATCCCCCTTCTTCACTATGAGGGTTTTCGAGAGAATGAATAACTTCCTTATCTTTAATCTCTGCATGAGCAATGTTTTCTCTTAATGTTTGCCCAGTAGCAGTAATACGGTCTAAATGAAGCACCCCTTCTTTTCGGCTCATCTCTTTCAAAATTGCACTAATTCCGCCTGCTCGATCAATATCCTCCATATGCCAATTGGAGGCAGGACTTACTTTACATAAATGTGGTACACGTCTTGAAACGGCATCAATGCGGTTCATATCGTAATCTAAACCCGCTTCTTGTGCGAGCGCTAACGTGTGCAACACTGTATTTGTTGAACCGCCCATCGCCATATCAAGCGCGAACGCATCATCAATTGCTTCTTCCGTTACAATGTCTCTTGGTTTAATATCTCTTTCAATTAAAATCTTTAATTTCTCTGCTGCTTGTTTAATTAATTCTTCACGTCTTGGATCAATAGCTAAAATACTTCCGTTACCAGGAAGAGCTAAACCTAATACTTCACATAAACAGTTCATAGAGTTTGCTGTAAACATACCGGAACAAGAACCACAAGATGGACAGCCATGATCTTCAATATCCTTTAATTCTTCTTCTGAAATTTTACCAGATTGATAAGCTCCTACACCTTCGAAAACAGAACTTAAATCGACAACGTCTCCTTTTGACGTTTTTCCAGCCGCCATCGGACCACCTGAAACAAAAACAGTTGGAATGTTAATACGAAGTGCAGCCATCATCATACCAGGTGTAATTTTGTCACAGTTTGGAATACAAATCATGCCATCAAACCAATGTGCATTTACAACTGTTTCTACTGAATCTGCAATGATTTCACGACTCGGAAGTGAATAACGCATACCGATATGCCCCATCGCAATACCGTCATCTACTCCAATTGTATTAAATTCAAATGGAACCATACCTGCTGCACGCACTGCTTCTTTAACAAGTTTCCCAAACTCATTTAAGTGCTTATGACCTGGAATAATTTCAATAAAAGAATTACAGATAGCTATAAACGGTTTATCAAAATCTTCATCTTTCAAACCAGTTGCTTTTAATAAACTACGGTGCGGCGCTTTATCAAAACCTTTTTTAATCATGTCACTTCTCATCTTGTCAAATCCCCTCTTACGTATTTTTCACTTACAATCGCTTACTCTATTTCTTTACTAATTCTTTCGGTGCATGAATCCAGCTCATCATTTCACGAAGCTCTGTCCCTACTTTTTCTAACTGATGATTTTGCTCTGCTTTTTTCATCGCATTATATGTTGGACGCCCAGCTTGATTTTCTAAAATCCATTTCTTCGCGAATTCACCTTGCTGAATTTCTGTAAGTACTCGTTTCATTTCTTTCTTCGTTTCATCTGTAACAATTCTCGATCCTGTTACATAATCTCCAAACTCAGCTGTATCGGAAATAGAATGGCGCATATTCGTTAAACCACCTTCGTACATTAAATCAACAATTAACTTTAATTCATGCAAACATTCAAAATATGCAATTTCAGGACGATATCCGCCTTCTGTTAATGTTTCAAAACCAGCTTTCACAAGTGCAGTTACCCCGCCGCAAAGCACCGCTTGCTCACCAAACAAATCTGTTTCTGTCTCTTCTTGGAAAGTCGTTTCAATTACACCTGCGCGTGTACAGCCTACACCTTTTGCATACGCTAGTGCTACACTTAATGCCGTTCCCGTTGCATCTTGATGTACTGCTACTAATGCCGGAACACCATTTCCTTCTTGGAATACACGACGAACGAGATGACCTGGACTTTTTGGTGCGACCATTGCTACATCTACGTAACTTGGCGGATTAATTTGTCCGAAGTGAATATTAAATCCATGTGAGAAAAGTAACATTTGTCCTTCACGGAGATTCTCTTCTACTTCTGCTTTATACACATGTGCTTGCTGTTCATCTGGCAATAACATTTGTACAACTTGCGCGGTTCGAACTGCTTCTGAAACAGACATTACTTCAAACCCATCCGCTTTTGCTACTTCAAAAGACTTACCATGTCGAACACCAACTACTACTTCCACACCAGAATCACGTAAATTTTGTGCCTGTGCATGACCTTGAGATCCATAACCAATTACTGCAACTGTTTTCCCTTGTAATAACTCTACATTTGCATCTTTCTCATAATACGTTTTCATATCCATTCACTCCTTATAGTTTATTTACTTGCAGTACATCAATTAATTTTTTTAACTGACCAACAAGTAATCTCGCTTCATTTTCAGTACAAACTGCTGTGAGTTTCATTTCAGAAACGCCATTAGTATCTCTTTCGTTTAAATGTAAAGAAGAGATATAATAACCACGCCGAGCAAAGATCCCACTTATACGTAATAAGACGCTTGGCTCGTTATGAATAACGAGTGAAAAAGTATGACTCATTCTTCCCACCTCTTCATAATCATTTCGTTATTCCCTTTGTTTGGCGGAACCATCGGAAATACGTTTTCACCTTCTTCTACACAAAAATCAACTACAACAGGACCTTTATGAGCAAATGCTTCTAACATCACTTGTTTCGCCTCTGTTGAATTTGTTGCTCTTAACCCCTTCACTCCATAAGCTTCTGCCACTTTCACAAAATCTGGCGATCCAATTTTTGATTCTGATAACCGATTTTCATAAAACATTTCCTGCCATTGCCTTACCATCCCTAAAAATTTGTTATTTATAATAAATACTTTTACAGGGATATTATTTTCAGCAACTGTTTGTAATTCTTGAATGTTCATTTGAAAAGAAGCATCACCTGCAATACAAATGACGAGTTCTTCTTCTTTCGCAAGCTGAGCACCAACTGCCGCCGGGAAGCCAAATCCCATCGTCCCTAATCCACCTGACGTTAGAAAAGTCCTTGGGTTTTTCGCTTTATAAAAATGCGCAGCCCACATTTGATGCTGTCCTACTTCTGTCGTAACAATCGCTTCACCATTCGTTAATTCACTTACTAGGCTAATAACATGCTGTGGTTTTAACTCACATTCTGTTTGATTGTAGGAAAGAGGATATTCCTCCTTCCATTCCTCTATTTTCGTAAGCCATTCATTTGTTTGTGTATCAGTCGGCATATGTAACAACATATGTAACGCTTTTTTCACATCTCCAACAACCGGATACTCCACAGTTACATTTTTATGAAACTCAGACGGATCTATATCAATATGTACCTTTTTCGAATGCGAAGAAAAGAGTTCTAATTTTCCTGTTACACGATCATCGAAGCGAACACCTAACGCGAGTAGTAAATCACATTCTGTTACTGCCATATTTGCAGCATACGTTCCATGCATGCCGAGCATTCCTAAAAATAACGAATCTCCCGGTGGATATGCACCAAGTCCCATTAAAGTGGAAACGACAGGAATACGATTCTCCTTCGCAAACTGAGTGAGTTCTTCAGAGCCACCTGCATGAATGACACCTCCTCCGATATAAAGAAGTGGACGTCTTGCTTTTGAAATGGCTTTAGCTACCTCTCTAAGCTTCATACTGTCTGGCATAGGCTCTAGTTTGTATCCTGGAATCTCAATTACTTCATTATAAAAACTTGTTACATTTTCATTTTGAACATCTTTTGGAATATCAATTAATACTGGTCCTGGTCGCCCGCTTTCGGCGATGTAAAAAGCTTCTTGTACAATGCGTGATAAATGATTCACATCACGAACTTGATAATTATGCTTCGTAACAGGTACTGTAATCCCGACAACATCTGCTTCTTGAAATCCGTCTTTTCCGATGAGAGGTTTTGCAACTTGCCCTGTAATAACAACTAAAGGAATCGAATCCATATAAGCATCTGCTAAACCCGTAACTAAATTTGTCGCCCCTGGTCCAGAGGTAGCAAAGACTACCCCGACCTTTCCAGAAGCTCTTGCATATCCTTCTGCCGCATGAATAGCAGCTTGTTCATGACGAGTTAATACGTGCTTCAAACCACTTCCGTATAACGCATCGTATACCGGCAAAATCGCTCCGCCCGGATAACCGAAAACAGTCGTTACACCTAATTTTTTCAAACATTGAATAACGTGTCCGGCACCTGTCACTTCTTCACAATGCAATTTCTCACATGCTGTATGCTGCTCCATTTTACTTAACTCCTCTCCCTACAGTAAGCTCTCCGCCAATCCTGGAACACGTACTCCTCTTTCTCTCGTTAACTTTTTAAACTCCTCTGTCAATTGTTTCGTTACACTTCCTGGTTTCCCATCTCCAATTTCTCTTGAATCAACTTTTACAACTGGAATTAATTCTGCTGCCGTTCCCGTTAAAAATACTTCATCTGCTACATATACGTCATGGCGAGTAAATGGCCTTTCCTCACACGGAATATTAAGTCGCTCACATAGCTCGATAACACTATTTCTCGTAATACCTTCTAGCGCTCCTAAATAAGAAGGGGGTGTTAACACTTTTCCATCTTTCACAACGAAAACATTATCACCAGATCCTTCACAAACATATCCTTGCTGATTTAACATAAGGGCCTCTAACACTCCCGCTTGTGCCGCTTCAATTTTTACCAGTACGTTATTTAAGTAGTTCATTGACTTAATGCGTGGGTCTAATGCATCTGGCGTGTTACGTCTTGATGCAACAGATACAACGCTTAGTCCATTATCATAAAATTCCTGTGGGAATAACTTTAATTGTTCTGCAATGATAATAACGCTCGGTTTCACACAACTTCTAGGATCGAGCCCTAAGTCACCTTTTCCTCTTGAAACAATTAATCGAATGTAGGCATCCGCATACTCGTTTTTTTGCAATGTTTGTAAAACTGCTTCTTCCATTTCTTCAACCGTCAGCGGGATTGTAAGTAAAATAGATTTTGCCGATTCATATAATCGTTTTACATGTTCTTTTAAACAAAATACATTTCCACCGTAACTACGAATCCCTTCAAATACACCATCTCCGTATAAAAAACCGTGATCATATACTGAAACAACCGCCTTTTCTTTTTCTACAAATTCCCCATTCATGTAAATGTACTGGTTTCCCATCTCACATCGCTCCTCTTTTTTTCTCTCTATTTTTGCAATCTATTTCTATATCGATTGCTGAGATGAGTATTTTTAACAGAATATTCAGTATATAAACCTTAAAAATATACTCGTCTCAACAATCGATCACTTACACACTTGTAGCAATCCATTGCTGAGACGAGGGAATCGCGGTACCACTCAGCTTCCTTACACTTCTCACGAAATATAAGCTCTGCAAGTCCAATTAGACTTTTTGTTTTTCTATCGGAAACAACTCCGCTACTTTTTACTAATTTTCAAAAGTAGTGCTCCGAGGTGATCTTCAATGATGAAATTGTTACCACCCTCACAGCTTCTAGGCAGCTCTCTGAAACAATTTTTATCATTTACTCTCCTCTTCTACGCATTCTCTTATTTTATTTTTTAAAATAAAAACTCTCGCCTCAGCAATCAACTACTACAATTTAGAAGATTAAAACTCTCACCCGAGCATTCCACTTCAACAATTACATTTCTTGATTGCTGAGGCGAGAGTTTCGCGTTACCACTCAGCTTCCTTATACTTCTCACGAAATATAAGCTTTGTAGGTCCAATTAGACCCCCGTCCTTTTACCGGAGACGATGCCGCCGCCCTCTACTCAGTTTCCCTTTCGCAAGCGATGCTCCGAGGTGATCTTCAATGATTCGATTGTTACTACTCTCGCAGCCTTGGAGTAGCTCTCTGAAACGATCATAATCATCTACTTTCCTCTTCTTTGCATATACAACATATAAAGTTAGAAAATTCTTAATTAACTTTTATTTGTTAAACGTATTATAGGACGTTGTTCTTTTCATTGTCAACATGTTTTCAGAAAATATTTTTAATAATACATATATTTTCGAATCTTTTTTATTGCGCAATAAAAATTTTTGTATAATACTATATAAAACATATATATTTAGGAGGATTACAACAATGTTCGAAAAAACATACGAACTCGCAACCTTCGCAGGCGGTTGCTTTTGGTGCATGGTAAAGCCATTTGATGAACTTCCTGGTATTCATAAAGTACTTTCTGGCTATGCAGGTGGTCATGTAGAAAACCCAACATATGAACAGGTAAAAGCTGGTACATCTGGTCATTTAGAAGTTGTACAAATTACATTCGATCCTTCTATTTTTCCATATAAAAAATTACTAGATTTATATTGGCCACAAATCGATCCAACTGATGATGGTGGACAATTTTTTGACCGCGGTCCCTCTTATCGCACTGCTATTTTTTATCACAATAAAACGCAAAAAGAGCTTGCTGAAAAATCAAAACAAGCTCTTGCAGAAAGCGGTATGTTTAAAGAGCCAATCGTAACTGAAATTCGCCCGGCTGCACCTTTTTATGAGGCTGAAGAATACCATCAACATTTTTATAAAAAGAACCCAGAGAAATATGCTACTGAGCAAAAAGAATCTGGCCGTGAAGATTTTATAAAAGAAAATTGGCAAAAGAAATAATAAAAACGCATCGTGCTTTTTTAGTACGATGCGTTTTTATTTTTGATAAAAGTACCATACAATGATAAAAACAACAGCTGTTAATCTCCAAAGTACTATCTCGTTTTTTACTCTATTCTTTTTCTTACTCATTTCATCCCCTCCTAGTAGCAATTAAACATAGTCAAGACTTCCTTTGTTTAATTGTCCACTTGATGAATGTGAATAAATCCGTAAAAATTCTTATAGCAAGACCACCAATGATTCCGATTGCAATTGAAATTACTAACATCTGTACAAAACTAAGAGTAGTTGTGTATGTTATATAGAGAACAACGCATACAAGTAAAACATCCGGTAAAGAAAGCAAAAACTTTTTAAGCATTTCTTCAGCTCTCCTATGCTTTATTTATCTCTTCTACTGTAGCTTTGAAATAAAGCTTGTTCAAAAATTCCATTTAGACCCTCTTTTTAAAAGGGATCCTTATCTACATATCCTATTCCATAATTACTCCTAAAATAGAATAATATTACTAGTGATTTATTGTAAAGCAACCATTTTCATTCCATATCAACAAATCGTTATTAAAAACTAATTACCGGGCAATCGGATATTGTGCCAACTGCTTACAATGCATTGACCGTATGTATTATCACCTACTGCCACAACGGTGCCATCTGATTTCAGACCGACTGTATGCGCACAACCAGCCGCTATCGCTACAATATCACTCCAATCGCTTACATTACATTGACCATACTCATTCGAACCCCTTGCCACTACAGTACCATCTGATTTCAGACCGACTGTATGCTTACTCCCTGCCGCTATTTCCACAATATCACGCCAGCTGCTTGCATCACATTGGCCATGTTTATTATTACCAACAGCCATCACCGTTCCATCCGATTTTAGACCTACAGTATGAAGATAACCTGCCGCCAATGCCACCATACCACTCCAGTCACTTACATCGCATTGTCCATATCGATTATTCCCCACTGTGGTCACTGTGCCGTCCAATTTAAGACCGACTGTATGCCAGTCACCTGCCGTGACCGCCACAATATCACGCCAGCTGCTTACATTGCATTCTCCTTCTTTATTTCGGCCCACCGCTATTACCGTACCATCCGGTTTAAGGCCAAGGGTACGACGCCACCCTGTCGCAACCGATACAATATTATGCCATTCGTTTACATCACATTGATCATGCTTATTCCACCCCACCGCTTCCACAGTACTATCACTTTTCAGAGCGATTGTATGGGCATTACCCGTGTTCGTCGCCATATGAACATTGCCCGCTGCGACTGCTTCAATATCACACCAACGGCTTACATTGCATTCTCCTTCTTTATTTCGCCCTACTGCCACAACTGTGCCATCCGATTTAAGAGCAACTGTATGACCACGACCTGCCGCTATCGTACCTTTAGGCCACCGTTTCACTTTTAATATCTCTTCGTAATTCATGTTTTACCTCCTTGCATATAAGCAACTGTATCCAAATAGATATTTTTATCTAATTTCATTATAAATGACCCGATTTTTTTTATAAATTTACAACTATAAAAGAAGCCTATTATTACTTCTTCAAAAAATAAAAACCTCCAGTTTCAATACTAGAGGTTTTTTCTTTATTTCTTCAATCGTTCAATAAAATCGTTCAATTTATCAAGTGATTTCATATTCTGATTACAAGCTACACCATCTTTGCAAATATAGTTTCCCTTTTTAACGAAAGTTCCTTGTACATCACCTTTAATTTCAACTAAAAACATCCCTACTTCTTCATGTCCATGACATAATGAACAAATGCTTTTTTTATTTAAACTTTGGAACGTTCCTTGCAGACCAACAAACTTATTTTTATCATTTTTTGCTATAATAAATTTCCTGCTTGATCCCTTATCAATCCAACTTAAATAAGATAATTCTTTCATATCCAGTTCTTCCATATCAGGCAGTTTTAACTTTTTCGCTTTAGGAAATAATTTTTTTAATGTTTGTGCTGTAACTTCCTGAAATGGAATGACATACGGATTTATTTTCATTAAAAACGATTCTGCATCTTCTCTATTTTGAACTGTTAATACCGTATCCATTAACTCTTTTTGTTCATCCGTTAAATTCTCAAATACATGTATTATCTTTTCAATCGCTAGTGATTTTAACGCTTGAATTACACCTCTATCATTTGCCGTTGCATGCCCGTTTGCTAAAATATAAGCTTGTGACTTTATAAAATTATATTGATCACTTCTAATAAAAGCTTCCATCTTTATCACTCCATACAAATTGTTGATCTAGTTTTATTGTATACAATGATTCAGCTTTTTGATATGTAAAAGATAAATTAGAAACGAATATTACATACATCGATTATTCTCTACCGCTTCATTTCCTGACAAAAGAAGCCATCATCTGTCTTCCATTCTGCATATAATACGTCTTCAAATTTAGTAATCCCTTTTTGTTTTATTTGTTTATAAAGCCATCCTTCATCAAAGCCTGCTTCCCTCAAATTATCTTTCACTACTTTTCCATCACTAATTAATGAAATTGGTAAGTATACAGGCTTATGTTTCAAACTTAAATCATTTATAGTCGGTGATTCATACTTGCTCTTTTTCAGAACGCTTATGTTCCCATTAGGTTCCAAAATCATATACTCCACTTCTCGGATTGAAAATATATCTTTTTGTTGTCTTAGCATTTGTTGTAATTGGTTAATGTCCAAATGATTTACACTTAATTGTTCACGATCAATCTTTCCATTACGAATAATAATAGAAGGATACCCTTCAAAAAACCTTCTTGTTCCTCTTATTTTTTGTGTGATAACTTCTATTGTATAAATTAAAATTACCCAAACAAATACTGAATATAAAATAGACCACACTTTAATTTTAGGATCATATATTGAATTTCCAACAAGCTCACCAAGAACAATAGCAGAAATAAAATCAAATGGCGTCAGCTGAGATATTTGTGTTTTTCCTAATATTTTCGTAGCAATTAATAGAACAAAAAAACCAATTAAAAGCTCTATCGTTATTTGTCCAATATGATTCATAGATGGTCACCTTTCTGCTTTTCACTCAAATATTCTGTTTAATAAAAAAACGGCACATTTTTTCTATTATCTTTCCCATTCATACGCAACATATCCAATATTCACAAAACAAAAAGAGTCTAGTTCAAAATAATATTTGAACTAGACTCTTTTTATTTTCATTTAGAATACACAATCTTTTTAATCGTTTCTCCGGAAAGAAAATATTCCTCTGCAAGTTGATGAATGGAAATTCCGCTTTTAAACGCTTCTTTAATTGCTTTATTTCTTTCATCTAGTTGTTTTCTTCCTCCAGATCGTGTACCCCATTTATAATGTTTTGTTTCTTGTTTTGGAATGTAAATTGTTTCACCTTGTATATACTTTTGAATTTCAGTAATTAAACTTTCTGGTAAAACTGTCGCAGCTTTTACGTATTTCATTTCTGCTCGCCCCTTATTTTTTATGATTCATTTCAATAAGGTGCAAAGCCAAATATAAAAAATGATACGAGCTCATTTAGGCGATTGTATATTACTTGTCTACCTCACGCAAAGTATCGCCATTTCCATACTTGGCTTTGCATGAGACGTTGCAGTGTCCGGCAATTGAATTATAATCGCCATGTAAACACCTCCTAATATACCTTTTACATTTTATTATATGATAAATTCCTTCCCCTTGCATCCACATCCTTTTTAAAGCATGAAACTACTTAGTTTGATATAATACTTTTTAGTCCAATCCAAAAGTATAGTGAGGTTGCTTTATGAAAAAGAAAATAATCATTACAATCGTTACATTATTCATTATTACTGTAGCATTATTCGGAACATACAAATTGATGAACGCAAGAAGTTTTCAATTGTTTGGAGATTTAACAAACCGAGTAGAAACAGATGAAAAAGTGATAGCTTTAACTTTTGATGATGGCCCTACTAGCAATGTAAAACAAATATTACCGCTACTAGATAAATACAATGCAAAAGCTACTTTCTTTTTAATCGGAAATGAATTAGAGAAAAATCTATCGTTAGGAGAAGCTATCGCACACTCTGGACACCAACTTGGAAATCATACATATTCTCATAACAGAATGGTTTTTAAAACACCTTCTTTTATTAAAGAAGAAATTGAAAAAACGAATTCATTAATCCGCCAAACAGGATATACAGGCGAAATTGATTTTAGACCACCTAACGGAAAAAAGCTAATTGGTCTGCCCTATTATTTAAATAAAAACAATATCGAAACAATCACATGGGATCTTGAACCTGATACTTTTTATAAATCTGCTGCTGATAAAATTGAATATGTTAATAAAAATGTAAAACCAGGTTCTATCATTTTACTGCACTCTATGTATGATGAGTCTAATAAAAATTTACAGACCATTGAAGGTATTTTAGATTCTTTATCTAAGAAGGGATATCAGTTCGTAACAGTAAACGAACTACAAAAAAGAGCAAAATAAAGTGAAACTTTAATCAGTGGGGGCTTTTACGGGCAGTTGATCCCCCACCTAACTTCTTCGCTTTCGCTGAGTTTTGAGGCGGGGGTCTTACTTCCCGTTAATGCGGGATAAAAAGGTAGCGTATCATAAAATGATACGCTACCTTTCTCTTTAAATAATGCCAAGTACATTTAAGAATACGATAATTATCGCAATTGGTGCGATAAAGCGAAGTAAGAATAACCATAATACGAACAGTTTATAGCCTTTATTTTTACTTACACCAAGTTCTTTCATTAATACATCTTTCTTCATTTTTAAAGGAACAAAGATAGAAACTAATAAAACACCAAGTGGCATTAGTACGTTACTCACTGCATAGTCCGCTAAATCAAAGATTGTCTTTCCGAAAATCTTCAGATCACTTAATATACCAAATGATAATGCTGATGGTACTCCCACAACGAAGATTAATAACCCTACGATTAAGGCCGTTTTTTCACGTTTGCCTTTACCTTTTGATGTTAACGACGCAACACTAATTTCTAGCATAGAAATAGCAGATGTAATCGTTGCGAAGAAGAACAGCAATAAGAAAATAACGAAGAATACTTTTCCGAACGCCATTTTACTGAAAATAGCAGGTAATACGATAAATAATAATCCTGGCCCTTGAGATGGTTCTAATCCAAATGCAAATACAACTGGGAAAATTGCAAGTCCTGCAAGTAATGTAATTACTAATGTTAAAGCTACGATAGAAAATGCTGAACGCGGTAAACTTTCTTCCTTCGGTAAGTATGAACTATATGTTACCATTACTGCTACACCGACCGATAATGAGAAGAACGATTGACCCATCGCATATAAAATAACTTCTGATGTTACATGTGAGAAATCAGGTTGTAAGAAGAAACGAACTCCTTCTCCCGCGCCGTCTAATGTAAGAGCACGAACAATTAATACAAAGAATAAAACGAATAGCGCTGGCATGAAATATTTATTTACTTTTTCAACACCGTTTTGTACGCCTTTACTTACGATAAAAATAGTAATAAGAATGAATAATAACTGTGCTCCTACTGCTAAATAAGGATTGGAAATGATTTCACCAAACGTAGCTTCGTATGCGCCATTTCCTTCCCATAGTCTACCTGTAATTGCATTCCATAAGTATAATAAAATCCATCCCCCTACAACACTGTAGAAAGAAAGTAATATGAAACAAGTTACAATCCCTAATTTCCCTAACCATGGCCATAATGTTTTTGGTGCGATTTCTCTATATGCATCAACAGCCTCTTTTTGTGTACTTCTTCCGATAACGAATTCAGCTAATAATAGCGGTAAACCAATTAATAATGTGAAACCGATGAAAATAAGGAAGAACGCCCCGCCTCCTCCGATGCCGGCCATATATGGGAATTTCCAAATCGCCCCAAGGCCAATTGCTGAACCTGCTGCAGCTAATACGAAACCTAATTTCGATGTCCATTGCTGTGAATTCATTTATTATTCTCCTCTCTATCTCTTTTTCTTTGTTACAATTCGATATTTATATTGTTCTATCCATACTCTTTTCTAATACGTTCACTTCCCCCCTACTAATAAAAAACGCCCCTACGTAAATACGTAGGGACGACAAAAATATCGCGGTACCACCCTAGTTATGAAGATACACCAAAGTTAGGACCTAAATAAAAAACGTCCCTACGCAAATACGTAGGGACGATAAATTATCGCGGTACCACCCTAGTTATGAAGCCACACCAAAGTTAGGACCTAAATAAAAAACGTCCCTACGTAAATACGTAGGGACGATAAATATCGCGGTACCACCCTAGTTGTGAAACAATCTTCACCACTTTATTTGATAACGGTATAAACTACCGTCTTTCATTTCCTCATAATGTGAGATTTATGAAAGATGCTCCAGGACGAACTTCATGAATAATCTATATACTGATTCACACCAACCATCAGCTCTCTGAAATAGGGAGATATTCACTACTATACCCTTTCATTGCCCAAATATTATTTTCCGAATTGATTACTATCATTTTTATCATACATTAAAAATAGTGTCAACTTATATTTTGAATTTTTATGTATTACATTCTATTTAAAAATGTAAAATATGACTTTTAAATGAATAATATTAGAATATTTATGTTCCATACTATATTAACTACTCTAACAGGTTTATAGTAGTATACGATAAATGCAAGACAGCACGAGTAGGAGGAAAGAATTTTGTCTACTTCAAAAGTTTTAAAAGGTACTGCTTTATTAAGTGGTGCGACAATGATATCACGTATATTAGGTTTTATATACTTCTTCCCTTTTCAATTATTAGTCGGAACACAAGGGGTCGCTTTATATGGATATGCATACTCTTGGTACGGTATTTTATTAAGCTTCTCAACTGCCGGTATTCCTATTGCCGTTTCTAAATTTGTTGCAAAACATAATGCGCTCGGTGATTATAGTACAAGCAAAAAATTATACAACTCAAGCGTAAAATTAATGCTGTTTATGGGCTTTTTAGGGTTTTTAACTTTATTTATTGGAGCACCGTACATATCACAATTTATTATTCGCTCAAAAACGCCAGATTCACAATTTATCGCTGACGTAACACTTACGATGCGAGCATTAAGTTTCGCACTTATTATCGTACCAGCTATGAGTGTTACACGTGGTTATTTCCAAGGTTTTCAACATATGAAACCAAGTGCCGTTTCTCAAGTCGTAGAACAAATTGCGCGCGTTGTTTTCATTTTAGTTGGTAGTTTTATCGTCTCAAAACTATTAGGAGGTTCAATCGCCTCTTCTGTTGCAGTTGCTACGTTTGGCGCTGTTATCGGGGCACTTGCCAGCGTTTCGATTTTAATGCTGTACTGGAAAAAATATAATAGATTAAAGCCTCCCGAAGGAGAATTAAAGTCAAGAGCATCGAATATCCCATTAAAAAATATTTATATGGAATTACTTCGATATGCAATCCCAATTGTATTTGTCGGCATTGCAATTCCGCTCTATACGTTAGTAGATCAATATACTGTAGCTGATGTCCTTAGAGCTATGGGAGAGCCGTTAGAAACAGCGAATGCAGTGTTCGCTTATATAACGAACTATGCCCAAAAGTTAATTATGATTCCAGCTTCACTTGCAACTGGATTCTCATTAACGATCATTCCAGCAATAACGAAATCTTATACAAGCGGGAAACTAGAAGAATTACAAGAACAAATTGCAAAGATATTTCAAGTCTTGTTATTCTTCACTATCCCAGCTGCATTCGGTCTTGCTAGTATCGCTTATGATGCATTCCGTATGGTTTATGTGAATCCTGAAATTGCACTTGGTGGATCACAATATTTAATTTCATTTGCACCTTCTGCTATATTAAGTGCGATTTTCACAGTTTCAGCAGCTATTTTACAAGGAATCGATTATCAAAGAAAAACGATGATTGCTTTCTCAGTCGGTATTCTCGTTAAAGTTTTAGTAAATACACCGCTCTTACATTTATTTGGCGGACACGGTGCTGTAATTGGAACAATTCTTGGATACCTCGTTTCCAATGTTATTATGTTGTACTGCATCATTAAGTTTGCGAAATTTAAAATTGGCGAAACAGCAAAAACAGTACTTCTTATTACAATCTACTCCGCAGCGATGTCTGCTGTTGTAATTGCTTTAAAAGCTATTTTAAAATGGTTAATTCCTGGACAATCTTATATCGAATCACTGCTTATTGTATGTATTTGTGGCGTCGCAGGAGGACTTGTTTACCTTTTATTCGTCCTAACGAGCGGACTTGCTTCACATATTCTCGGTGATAGGATTCAGCGATTACCCGTACTAGGTAAATTAGTCAAATAAAAAGAAGGGATGTAACGCATTGTTACATCCCTTCTTTTTCACTTCGCATATTGAATATGTTTTTGTTGTTCCGTAATATGTAATTCTGGAGCATGTTGTTCTACTAAATGTAATAGCTCTTCGATTAACACTTCTAACTCCTGTACACTATACTCCGGTTTCCCTATTAACATATTCGCCATACGCTCATATAAGTTTTCAGGCTTAATACTCATTCGTTCCACATTATTCGGCATCCATTTGAACGCCGGGTGATGCACATACATTCGGTTTAAACCAAATAAGACCCCAAATATATTCCTTTGTACTTCACACATAACATCATATAGCATAAGCCAATCTTTTCGTTTTAAAAGAGCCTCTCGATTATGCCAGCGATTGCTTAACCAAAGATTTTCTGAAATCATCCGTTTCACTAAATCTTCTGGATACGCTACCACTCTATCTTTTAATTCATTCACTTTCTCTTCTCCATACAAACTAACACCATCATGAACGGATGATACGATACATTGTTTTTCATAACTTATATCATATTGATCCACCACATCCGAAATCACTTTCTCTACTGTTTCTGTTAAAAAGTTACTAATCTCTAATTTAATTCCCTCTTTTGTCAAATATGTTTCCGACCATTCTTCTTCCTCATAAGGATGATATGACAAAATCGCTCCACCAATATGATTAATAGGCCCTTTACGATCCTCATCCTCTGGTGGCGTTGACCATAATATATGTAATTCTATATCCGAATGTTCATCTTCTAACTTTCTAGCTACTGAACCTGCTAAAATAATAGCTTCGATCTTCGGATTTCTCCTATAAACCTCCGACATTTCTATCGCTTTCTCTTTTAATCCCACTTCATTTCCCCCTATAATTGCAGTACACCCTTACTTTTTCATTTATCTATTTCGATATTGCGTATTACATTCCCTTTTCAAATTCCCACTAAATCATATTTTTACCCAATAACGCTGAACAATTTCCCCAGTATGAGAAGAAACTACTTCATTTTCTAAAACACCGCCAACCTTTTGAATCGTTTTAGCCGAAGCAATATTAGCTTTATCGCAAGTTATTAACACTTTCTGTAACCCTAACTTTTGTGCTTCATATAATGCGAGCTTCAATTGTTTTGTCGCGTAGCCTTGGCGACGTTTATTCGGATGAACACTATATCCAATATGACCACTTTCCCGCAATAATTCTTCGTTTAATCGATGTCTAATATTCATAAAACCTATAAGTTCCCCGTTTTCAAAACTTAAAAATTGGCTAGACGGTACTCGATTACCTTGTAAGTTTTCTCCCAGTTCCTGTTTACTCACTTTTTCAAACCATTCATCAAGTGCAGCAAAATTTTGTAAAGAACTACTGCCATGTGGTTGTTCATCCGCATGTAAAAATGCCTCTCGATACTCCATAATTTGTTCGCTATATTCATTTGTCGGTTTTAATAGTTTCATTGTGTTTCTCCTCTCTTAATATCCTATAACAAACCCCTTAATAGCTCTATTTCACCATTAAGGGGTTTCTATCATTTTTATTCAAATAATCCCATACTTAAATACCGTTCTCCCGTATCAGGTGCAATACATAAAACTTTTTTACCAGCGCCTAATCGTTTTGCTATCATAATCGCTGCATAAACAGAAGCTCCAGAAGATGGCCCTACTAATAAACCCTCTTGTCTTGCTAAGTTTCTCATTGTCGTTAAAGCCTCTTCGTCTGCAATTTGAATAATTTCGTTATACACTTCTGTATTTAAGTTTTTTGGGATAAATCCTGGACTTGTTCCTACTAGCTTATGAGGACCTGGAACACCGCCTGATAAAACGGGAGATCCTTTCGGTTCTACTACTGCAATATATAAGTTTGGTAGTTTTTCTTTTAACGTTTCCCCAGTCCCTGTAATAGTTCCACCAGTTCCTGCCGTTGCAACAAATGCATCAAGCTCCCCATCCATTTGTTCATAAATTTCAAGTGCAGTCGTATAACGATGAATATTCGGGTTTGCTGGATTTTCAAATTGTTGCGGAATAAAACTATTTGGTATTTGCTTTTGCAGTTCTAACGCCTTCGCAATCGCTCCTGGCATTCTTTGTTCTGCCGGTGTTAAAACTACTTCTGCTCCATATGCTTTCAATAAATTTATACGCTCTTTTGACATATTGTCTGGCATAATTAAAATCGCTTTATACCCTTTCGCAGCTGCATTCATCGCTAAACCTATTCCTGTATTACCACTTGTTGGCTCAATAATTGTATCTCCTGGTTTGATAAGACCATTCTCTTCTGCAACGTGCAGTAAATTATAGGCAGCACGGTCTTTCACACTGCGTGATGGATTAAACATTTCTAGTTTTACATACACATCTGCTGCGTCTTCTGGAATAAATTTAGATAATCGGACGACAGGTGTATCTCCTATTAATTCTGTAACATTTTCACATAATTTCATAGTGCATCCCCTATTCTATCGTTTTCTTATCACTTGGTAATAACCAAGAAGTAAGTCCAATTAATGGTAGACAACTACATAGTAACATAATGAATTGTAGACTATATATGTCAGCCAATTTCCCAAGGACTACAGAACCTAAAGCGCCGAGTCCAAACGCAAGCCCTACAATTAATCCAGATACCATCCCTACTTTTCCAGGAACAAGCTCTTGCGCATAAACAACAATTACACTAAAACTACTTGAACTAATAAAACCAATACATAAAAATAGCGGTACGACCCATACGAGCGAAACGTGAGGTAATAAAAGTGCAAGTGGGGCTGAACCAAGCATTGAAAATACAATAATTGTTTTCTTTCCAAATCGATCTGCTAACGGTCCACCAAAGAAAGTTCCTAATACACCGGCAATCATAAATGCGAATACGAAATACTGGGCATTTTTTATAGATAAACCGTAATGCTCAATTAAGTAAAATTGATAAAAATTCCCAATACCAGCACCGTACCAAGAACGTACAAAAGTAAGAAAAACAAGAAGTATAATAACAAATTTAATATGTGTACTTACTATCGCATTTTCAGCCTCAAGCGCAGCCCTCTTCTTTCTTCTTACAGCACCAGTAGCTAATTCATTCCTATACCAATTTGATACGAAAATTAATAATACAATTCCTACCGCTGCAAAAGCTGTAAAACCTAAAGAGCCAATTTGGCCGAGTGGAACGAAAATTAACGCTGTAAAAATAGGAGCTAGGGAATTCCCTGTATTTCCTCCCACTTGATAAATTGCTTGTGCTAAACCTCGTTTTGCCCCTGCCGCCATATAAGCAACACGAGCACCTTCTGGATGGAAGACTGCGGAACCTAATCCGATAAATAAAACAGAAATAATAACAATAATAAAGTTCGGTGCAAATGCAAGTCCAATCATCCCAAGCATACTCGAAAACATACCGAGCGGTAATAAAAATGGTGACGGCTTCTTATCAGAATACATACCAAAAACCGGCTGCATAATCGATGACGTCATATTTAACGCAAACGCAATCCACCCTACTTGCATATAGGATAAATTCATCGTTTTTTCCAAAATAGGAAACAATGCCGGCACAACTGCTTGCATCGAGTCATTTAAAAAGTGACCGAAACTAATCGCAAATAGTATTCGATATATCGTCGGTGTTTCTATTGTATTTTTTTTCGAAACTGCCTGCATATATGAATCTCTCCTTCCTGTACAAAATATATATTTATTACAGCAGGTGTAATAAAGTAAGACTTTAATCTCGATAAATTCTGACTTTTGAAACATTTCTATTCTATACTGGTTTCATTTCTTTTTCCAGAAATATCACTTCTTAAATAATATATTTTTTCTATACGTTTTATCGGATTTATTTATAGAAATTTTCTATATTTTCTTTTATAATAGGACGGAGATGAATGGAAGGATGACAACTATGAAGAAAAAAACAAAAGGAATCGTTGCACTCTCAATCACATTATCTATGTTTTTAACAGCATGTGGTCAAAAACAAGAGGCAACAACTACCGGAGAAAAGAAAAAAGAATCTTCAAAACAAGTATTAAACATTGTAGAAGCTGGGGAAATTTCTACACTTGATTCATCTATCGCAACTGATGGGTTTTCTTACGCTGCATTAAACAACGTAATGGAGGGATTATATATGCCTGGTCCTGACAATAAACCTGTTCCTGCGGCAGCTGAATCATACAAACTGAGCGAAGACGGAAAAACATATACATTCACATTACACGATTCAAAATGGTCAAATGGTGATCCAGTGACTGCTCATGATTTTGAATACGCATGGAAACGTGCTATAAACCCAGAAACTGCTTCTGAATACGCACATATTATGTTCGATATTAAAAACGCTGAAAAAATAAATAAAAAAGAATTACCAATTGATTCATTTGGTGTAAAGGCGATTGATAATAAAACGCTTGAAGTACAGTTAGAACACCCTGTTCCATACTTGTTAGGGTTAATGGGATTTGCAACATTTTATCCTCAAAACCAAAAGGTTGTAGAAACACAAGGGAAAAATTACGGACTTGAAGCTGCAAATGTAGTTTATAACGGGCCGTTTCAATTAAGTGAATGGAAACATGATACAAGTTATAAAATGAAAAAAAACCCGAACTACTGGGATAATAAAAACGTTAAATTAAATGAAATTAATGTAAATATCGTAAAAGATACTTCAACAGCCGTTAATTTATTTGAAAGCAAACAAGTAGACCGAATTACAATTAATTCAGAGTTTGTTGATAAATATCAAAAAGATCCGAGCTTAAAGAAAATGGAACGTCCTTCCGTGACATTTTTCCGATTTAGCCAAAAGAATCCTTTATTAGCAAACAAAAACGCTCGAAAAGCTATTTCGCTCGCTTTTGATAAACAAGGAATCGCAACAACGATTTTAAATAATGGTTCTATCCCTGCGAATGCATTCGTTCCGAAAGGATTCGTAAAAGGACCTGATAATAAAGATTTTCGCAGTACAAGTAATGTAAAAGTAGAAACAAATGTGAAAGAAGCTAAAGCACTATGGGAAACTGCGAAAAAAGAAACAAACTTACAAAACACTTCTCTTTCAATCATAACAACTGATGAATCTAACGATAAAAAAATTAGTGAGTTTTTAAAAGGTGAACTAGAGAAAAACTTACCTGGACTAAAAATCACATTACAACCCCTTCCAGTAAAGGCATTTTTAGACCGTGAAGGAAATGGCGATTTTGAAATTTCACTTTCCACTTGGGGACCGGATTATCCTGATCCTACAACATTTTTAAATATGTTCGTCACAGACGGACCGTTTAATAAGATGAGTTACTCAAACAAACAATACGACGAATTAATTGAGAAAACGAGCTCTACTTTAGTAACTGACTTACCAGCACGTTGGAAAGCGTTCCAAGATGCAGAGAAAATCTTACTTGAAGATGATGCAGCTATCGCTCCAATCTTCCAATCAGGACTTGTATATTTAGAACGTCCAACAGTAAAAGATGTTGTTGTTCGTCCATTTGCAGGAATTTATTCTTATAAATGGGCCTCTATTACAGAATAAGAAAAAGGCGATCCTAAAGCATATTAGGATCGCCTTTTTTATTAAATTGCAAAACGCTTATACTTCTCGTAATCGCTCGTCTTACATTCTACTTCTAGTTTCGTACCTTCGTTTTCATAACTCGTAGATAGAACGTGCGCATGATTATTAAAATAAGAAACTACCTGTCCTTGATCATACGGAATTAACATTTCACACTTCGTATACTCTTTATAGATGTGTGAGCGAATCATTTCTACAAGTTCTTCAATTCCAACATGTTTCTTCGCTGATAAATAAACGCGGTCTTCTTGCACTTTCGGAATTTCAACATCTACCATATCTGATTTATTATAAGCATAGATTGTTGGAATATTTTCTACTCCAATTTTCTTTAACGTTTCATTTGTAATATCAATTAACTGTTCATAATTTGGATTTGCGTAATCTACAACATGAATAAGTAAGTCTGCTTCCGCTACCTCTTCCAATGTTGAACGGAATGCTTTTACAAGATGATGCGGTAATTTACTTACAAACCCAACAGTATCTGTTAATAAGAATGATTTGTTATCTGGCAAATCAATATTTCGTACAGATGTTTCTAACGTCGCGAATAACATATCTTTTTCAAATACTTGTTTTTCTTCTGTACCATTATAAATTTCAAGCATCGCATTCATCGTCGTTGACTTTCCTGCGTTCGTATAACCTACTAATGCTACAACTGGTACTTCATTTTTCTTACGTTGCTTTCGCTGTGTTTGACGCTGCGCAACAAGTGCTTCTAGATCTTTATTTAAAACTGAAATCTGTTCTTCAATTTTACGACGATCTAACTCTAATTTCTTCTCACCGACACCTTTATTTTTCGTGCCAACTCCGCCGCTCTGTCTCCCTAACGATTCACGAAGACCTATTAAACGAGGCATCATATACTGAAGGTGCGCTACCTCTACTTGCAACTGCGCTTCTTTCGTTTTCGCACGTTGCGCAAAAATATCTAAAATTAATATGGTACGGTCAATTACTTTGCAATCTAAATCCGCTTCTAAATTTCGAATTTGAGAAGGAGATAATTCGTCGTTAAAGATTACCATATTCGCATCTACTTCATTTACATAAGCTGCTACTTCTTCGATTTTTCCCTTTCCAATATAATGGGATGGATTTACTCGTTGTAAATTTTGCGTCACTTGTCCAATTACCTCTACATCACAAGCTTCTGCAAGATTTGTTAGCTCTTCCATTGAATATGCAAAATCATCTTCATTACCTAAATTTACTCCAACTAAAACTGCTCTTTGTAATAATTCTTCCATATATTTATTCCTCCATTTCGATTACGTAAAATAAAAAACACAGGTTACTGCCTGTGTTTTCGTAAACGGATAAGGGTTCACCAAAGAAATAGAAGAAAGTTATACTTTCATCCTATCTCATAGTCAAAAAGTCCCATGATCATATACGCATCCACAATAAGTGTTCACCTATACGATCCCATTCTATTTATAAAGGCAAAACAAAAAGAGGGCGTATTCGTCCCTCCCTCTTTTTCACATATAAGCTTAATAAAGGGTTCCTTTAAAATAGGCAGACCAATCCCGTTCACTCTGCACACAGACAGAGCCTTTGAGCGCTATTCAATTATTTGCACAAAGTATTGAGACGTAATCTGATTAAGATCAAAGGAAGCCCCTCCGTTCATTTTAAGTTACATAAAGTGTAGCATAAGTAATTCGCTTTCACAAGATTAAACCACCTATAGAAACAGAAAGAAAATCCTTATATATTTACTTTAATTGTCATTTTTTGCGCGTTCTTCTTACACTAAAAATCACAAGAGCTACTATTAGTAACAGACCTATAGAAAGGGTAACAACTTGCCACCAACTGAAACCGCTGACCATCTTCCCTTTTAAATCGACTTTCTTCGTCGGAATAGACTCTTTTGCAATTTGACTTAAAGCCACTTTGTCCGCCCCTGCCTCATCTAATCTCTTCGTTCCACTACAACTATGTGTGTGTAATTGTTTTTCTGATCCTCTTTGAGAAGAATATACTAAATACTCTCCTCCTTCTACAAAGTGAAATACACAATCACCACCATTTGTATATACAATAATTTGCGAAAAAGTTGTCCCTTTCCAAATTTTCTTCACTTCAAATAATACTTCAATCCCAACCCCTTCTTTCCTTCCAACCTCAATTACCTTCCCCTCAAATACTACATCGTTTTTTTGAAATGCATCTTCTGCTGATACGTTAATACAATCACAAGCATAAGATTTCCCTGGAAAAATAATAAGAATAAAGCTACAAATAATGACAACAGGCAATATATACAAAATTCTTTTCAAAGAGCCCAACTCTCTTCATTATCAATTTAAAAACTTATCGTATATTATTTTTTACAACACTCGCCAAATTCCTTCATAGTAAGTTAAGCTTTTTCGTTTCAATACAATAAAAGTCTTTATTGACATTTTTATAACCTAATAATAGTATCAGGTTATAAAAATAAGTTAGGGGATGTTCCCATGCATTCTAAATCTCGTATTACTGCAATTGGTACTTATGTTCCAAATCAAATATTATCTAATAACGATTTAGAGAAAATGATTGATACGAATGATGAATGGATTGTACAAAGAACAGGAATGAAGGAAAGACGAATCGCGAGCGAAGACGAATATTCCTCACACTTAGCCATTAAAGCAATTGAAAATTTATGTACAACTTTTAAAAAGAACTTAGAAGATATAGACTGTATCATCGTCGCTACAACAACCGCTGACTATGTTTTTCCGAGTGTCGCGTGTCAAATACAACAACACTTCAGCATACCTCATACAATAGCATTTGATTTAAATGCAACTTGCGCTGGTTTCACATATGGCCTGCACGTCGGTAATAGCTTAATCACTTCTGGATCACACAAAAAAGTACTTGTCGTAGCGACAGAGACATTATCTAAAGTTACTGATTACACCGATAGAACGACTTGCATTTTATTTGGCGATGGTGCTGGAGCTATTTTATTAGAAAGAGATGAAAACAAACCAAGCTTTGTCGCTGCTCACATGGGAACAAATGGTGACGGCGGCATTCACCTATACAGAACAAACTTATCTACTACTATGAATGGCACACCACTGCAAACAAATGAAAAAATCGTTCAAAACGGGAGAGAAGTATATAAATGGGCAACTCGTACAGTGCCAGCAGGTATAAAAGAACTATTACATACCGCAAATATGCAAATAGATGATATAGACTGGTTCATACCACACAGTGTTAACTTACGAATGATTGAATCTATTTGTGAGAAAACCGAAATTCCAATTCAAAAAACTTTAACAAGTGTAAAACACATGGGAAATACATCTTCGGCTTCCATTCCACTCGCTCTGGACTTAGCTAGGAAAGAAGGAAAATTAAATAACGGAGACACACTTTTACTATACGGATTTGGCGGTGGTCTTACGCATTTAGGCCTTATTGTGGAGTGGGATTTAAACTAAAAGTTTTTTTATACAATTCACTACAAAATAGCTGCATTCAAAGATTGGTTACCTCCCTTTGAACGCAGCTTCTTTCATCTTAATTTTATTTACCTGTCCGAGTCCATATCACAACAGGAATGAGCATGAAAGCTAACACTCCTCCAGCTAATGACAATGCCCCATAACTTGAATTCGCCACTACCATACCTGACATCGCTCCACCTGAAGCTCCAGCTAGCGCAATAAACACATCTATTTTCCCTTGTGTTTTTGCACGTGTGGAAGGTATAGTTGCATCAACAATTTGAGCCGTTCCACTTATTAAACCGAGGTTCCATCCTAATCCAAGTAAAGACAAAGCAACAATTAATAGTATTAAAGAATCACTCGGCGCTATCGCAGCTATGACACCTGCTGCTAGTAAAATTACTCCGCCAGCTATACTCATCGTAGCTCTTCCAATTTTATCAATTAACATTCCTGTAACGAGAGATGGAAGATACATTGCACCTACATGAAAACCAATCACAAGTCCTACTGCACTTAATCCATGACCGTGATGCCCCATATGAACTGGAGTCATCGTCATAATTGCAACCATCACGATTTGAGTAAGTATCATTACGATTGCCCCAACTGTAATACCTCGTTTATTTTCTGTCGCTTCTTCTATTACTGCTTGCCCTTTATATGTACGCTCTTGTTTATATGTTTCTATCATATTAGCAATAAGTAACGGATCTGGACGAAGCATAACAAATAGAATAAAACCAGCTAGTATAAATGCTGCTGCCGATAATATGAACGGACCAGCAAGTTCAGGAATTCCAATTGAATGAGCAAACCTTCCCATTACACCTACTAAATTTGGACCTGCGACTGCACCAAAAGTCGTCATTACCATCGTAATACTAATAGCAGTTGCTCTTTGCTTCTTATTCGCTAAATCCGTTCCAGCATAACGCGCTTGTAAATTCGTAGCTGTGCCCGCGCCATATATAAGTAAAGAAACTAGTAAAAGAATAATACTATTTGTTAAAGCTGCCACCACAACTCCAATAGCCCCTAGTCCACCTACAATAAAACCTCCTGCAAGCCCTATGCGGCGACCATGTTTTTGTGATAACTTCCCAACAAAGAAAGCCGCTACCGCAGATCCCATTGTAAACATAGCTGCTGGCAATCCTGCATATGCATCTGTCCCAAGCATTTGCTGTGCAAGAAGTGCACCTACTGTAATTCCGGCAGCTAATCCCGCACCGCCGAACATTTGTGAGATGCTGACGATTAGTAATGTTCGTTTGTATAATTTTTGTTGGTCTTCTGCTGTGTATGTTTGATTACTTGTTGAAGCATCTGCTGTATCTATCATTTTCTCACCCTCTCTATAAAACTAATATCTCTTGTTAATGTACTATAGAACAACAATATCCCCAAATTTAAAATGCTGAAATTCATTTATACATATAAAGAACCCCACGGTTTACATTTGGCCTATTACCGAGGGGTTCCCAAAATAACTATACTAATTTTTTCACAGCTAGCATTCCATCATTTGAATATAACTCACCTTTAGCTTATTTCCCATACACTCCCCCTACAACTCTTTCCCCTCTCTTTTTACTCAAAGCCTTTCCTTCCCAAAATAATAAACTTACTAAAGCAAAAACTAAAATAATTGGCACACTCGCTTTATATAAATCTGTAAAACTCATTGCCATCTGATTTTGAGCATAGTGATTCACATCATTTGAAAATGCAAGTACCTCTTTCTTTATATTTCCCTCTTGTTTTTCAACTTCTTTTGTCACTTGATTCATAACTTCTTCTCTTTTTACATCTCTATATTCTACTGGAACTCCGCTTAATACTTCATCCACCTTTTGGTGAATTAACTCTTCTTTTTCCCCTTTATTTAACCCTAAAAATGTTTCATTTTGTTTCACTTCTGCAATTGTGTCTATACTTTGTTTCTCTATCTTTTCTTTTGTTGCTTGTAATATTTCAGCTTGCTGAGTACGATCCACATGAATATTGCGTACTTTTTCTTCTGCATAACGATATACATTCTCTTTATTTACAGCTAAATTGTACGTTAAATTAGATACAAATATTGCGACCGCTAATACAATTCCAACTTGTCGTAACATCGATACAACACTTTGAGAAGCGGTTAATAATTCCCCTTCAAACGAAGATGCACTTAAAACTGTAATTGGACCTACTACTAAACCATATCCAACACCTAGTATCATACATGGAATAATTATTTCTATATTTGTTGAATTAACACCAATCATTTGCAACCAATAATAAGATAGACCCATAACAAGAAATCCTGACAAAATAATAGTTACTTTTCCAAGCTTTTGAATTAAAGTTGCTGCAACTGGTGAAACAAAAAATATCATTGCTGAAATAGGTGTCACTAAAAAAGCTGCTTCAATTTCCGTTCGACCCTGTATTTTCGTCAAGAATGTTGGAAGCAATACAGTAACTCCAATTAAAAATAAATTACTCAATATTACAACGATAGATGCCCCGACAAACATTCGATCTTGAAATAACTTTAAATTCACCATTGGATTATGAATCTTTCGTTCTACTAGAACAAATAGAACAAGAGAAATAGCGCTAAGTGCATAACAAAACAAAGCAATATTACTTTGCCATCCCCATGTATTTCCTTTTACTAATATGAGAGTCAAAGAAAAAATTGCTGTGCTACTTAATACTAGTCCTCCCCAATCTATTTTTGAGATAATACGTTCTTCATTTTTTATTTGTAGCATAATGCAGCATAAAATGATTCCAAGAATACAAATTGGAACATTAACAAAGAACACCCATCTCCAACCGAAATTTTGTGTAATAATTCCACCTATTACTGGTCCCATCGCCGCTGACAATCCTTGTGTTACTCCTAAAATTGCAAGTGCAACATGCCTCTTAGCTAATGGCATTGCAGATACACCAATCACCATACTTGTTGGAAATAAAATGGCTGCCCCAATGCTTTGGATAAAACGAGAAAAAATGAGAAAGTCGCCTGTATTAGCAAAAGCGCAAAGTACCGATCCACCACCAAAAACCACCAGGCCAAGAATATACATCTTTGCTTTTCCAAAAATATCAGCTATCCGTCCTAGTGGAATGGCGAGTACTGCAATTGTCATTGTATAAACATTTAATACCCAAGACATCTTCTCTAATGAAGTATTTACACTCCTTTGTATAGCCGGTAAAGCTATATTCATAATTGTCGTATCAATCATACAAAGAAAGATACCTAGACACATTAAAAAGACAATCTTAATACCCTTTGATTGCTCCATTTCCTTCTACCCCTTTATTGTGAACGTGTTTTCATTCTTGCATTTTATTGTGTTCTTTTGCTTCTAATTGCTCTAGTTTTCTTTTCAATGTCTCTACTTGAGCACTATACGATGCGATACCTACATCAAGTGAAATTTCCTCGACAAAAGTCATACCTTCTCTCCACTTTTCATATTTCAAACGAAGATCCGCAATATATGCTTCTTTCCTTTCAATTTCGTCCTCAATCCATTTTTTTATCGCCTTATCATCACTATAATTACCGAAATACATCCTCATTAAAAAATCTGAACGTAAAACATCTTTCTCTACATCTGTTTGCATGTATTGATAAAACTCCTCACGCCCTTCATCTGTAATAAAATACATTTTCTTATTCGGTTTCCCTTCTTGCATAATAACTTCTTTCTTTATTTTCCCCTCTTTTTCCAACTGTCGTAACGTTGGATAAATCATTCCAAAACTCCCATCAAAAAAATGAGTAAATACGTCTTCGAACACAATTTTAATATCATAACCAGATAATTCTTTTTCCATTAGTAAACCTAAAACAACATCTCTTCCCTTCAAAATAAGACCCCCACATAGTATATAATCAATAATTCTAAATAAAAAAACACCCTGTAATTTTGTTGTTCAACATTACAGGGTATCTCTACTTTATATTTCATATACAAACCTTATACTATTTTACAACTACATCTTGATTAGCTTCAAAGCCTTCTGTCTTACCTTCTTTCATCTCATAATAATACGAAGGTAATTCTATATTATGTTCTAAGAGATAATCCTCAATTAATGAAATTATCACTTTCAACGTTTTCAATCGAGCGTATAATTTATCATTACTCGCAATAATTTCCCATTTCGCATTTGGCTTATTTGTTTTTTCAAACATGTCTTCCATTGCTTCGACATACTCGTCCCATTTTTCACGGTTACGCCAATCTTCCTCTGTAATTTTCCATCGTTTCAAAGGATTGTTCTCTCTATCTTTAAACCTCTTTAATTGCTCATCTTTACTAATATGATAGAAGAACTTCCCGATTATATAATGATCATCTGTTAGTAGTTTTTCAAAGTCATTAATCTCATCATACGCTCTCGTCCACTCTTCCTCTGTAGCAAAGCCTTCAACACGCTCAACTAACACACGGCCGTACCATGAGCGATCAAAAATAGTAATTTGCCCGTACTGAGGTAGTTTCCGCCAGAAACGTTGCAAGTAATGGTACCGTTTTTCATGAGGCGCTGGTGCTCCAATTGGATCTACTTGGAACCCACGCGGATCGAGGTGTTCCGTCACTCGCTTAATCGCTCCCCCTTTTCCAGCCGCATCCCAACCTTCCATAACGAGCATAACTGCAATTTTTTCTTCTTTTACAATTTGCTGCAGTGCTAATAAACGCCTTTGGTATTTTTCAAGTTTCTTATTATACTTAGATTTCGATTCTATTCTTTTCATTAAATCTACTTTAGCAAGATGTCCATTTTCCATAAAACAATTCCCCCTTGTTGTATGACAATATTATCTTAACATACTTTTGGTAATTTTTTCATATTGTAAAAAACTGTGTAGAAAAATCTCTACGCAGCTTTCATAAAGAATATAGCAATTAAAATAATAGTAATAACCGCATCCACAATATAAGTTATATATAGCGAAATATTAAAACCAATTTTTGCATTTAAAATGTAAACTACTGTCATGAGCGTCATAAATATCGCGGGAATTAAGGAAACTACATCCACTTTTCCTTTTATGAATAAATACACTGCTCCAATCCATCACGCAATTGCTACAGTCGATTATTTAGCCCAAGAGAAATCCCTCCATCTTATTCACTAAGAGAGACTATATTTTTTACAATTGAATTATGGTATACCCTCTCATAAAAAGAAGATAATAATAAATAAATCCGTTACAGAATGGGAGTTCTCTAAAGATGAAACGAAAAATATTTTCTCTCTTTGTACTTATCTGTGTAGCACTACCGATGCATGCTAGTGCTTATACATTTCCATCACTACCAATTTCTTCACAGTCTAAACAATGGTATATTGAAATTGATAAATCTCATAACTCAAACAAGCAAGCAATCCAGCCAAAACAAGGTGTATTTGATACGTACAGTTTACTCGTAAAAAACATCGGTCATGATGTATCAAACGTATCTGTAGAAATACTTGATAACAATCCTACCTCTAAAGCTACTGTTAAACCTACGACACCTAATATAAACGTTTCTAAAAGTCAGACAGGCTCTGACTACATGGTATTCCCTTTAGACTTTAACAGCCATAATTTCAAAGTCGTCATTACTTGGGAAGAAAAAAATTTCTCGTATAATGGCCATCCGGTAAATGAGAGTGAAAAAATGAAACAAACATTTGTGTTTAATGAAGAGTAAGCCCTAATTTGATTAGGGCTTACTCTTGCTTTTTAAAACCAGCTTGTATCGCTTCTGTCACTTCTTTTGTGATTTCCATTTTTGTTGCTACCGTACTAATTTTCTTGTCCCAAATATGTACGGTAGGCTTTTCGTTACAAAGATGCTTTATTAATACTAGTTGATTATATGTTAGCTTATTTCCTCTATGGGTAGCGATATAGACTGTGAAATTTTTTGCTTCAAATACCTTTTCCCCTAAAATATATTTACATCCCAACTCATCTACTAGTAAATCATGTAGGTTTTCTATATTCATATACCATATCCCCTTTTAGCTTACATAATCAATCGAACCGACGAATACTCTTGGTACAGACAATGCTATTCCAATTGTTACAAGTACTAAAATAGCTAGTGCTATAATCGTTATTTCGCCACCTATGACAGTAGCTAACCAGCCTACAACCACATAACCTAGTGGCAATAAAGCAAATGAACCTAACATATCAAGGCTTGCCACCCTTCCAAATGCTTCTTCTGGCACAAGCTCTTGTAAACTTGTTTCCCAAATGAGTCCAAATATCATCATACCGAACCCTTCAATTGCCATTAATCCAATTAGTGCAGGTGCCCAAGCAATAAACGGCATTATTAAAAGCGCACAACCACTTATTAAAACACCACCATAGGCAAGTAATCCCCGCTTATGCCACCGTTCCCTCCCACCAAATATTAGCGCGGCAATTACAGCTCCAACACCAGAAGATGCCATTCCTAATCCATACACGTATGCTTCAAAATGATGGTGAACATTAAATAACCATGGAATTAATACGACGATAATGCCGGCATAACAAATATTTATGAAAGAAAAAACTAAAATTGTAATCCACAGCCACGGATGACTTTTTAAAACGAAAACACCTTCCATAAAATCTTGTTTGTAATCGATTTTTCTCTTTTCAATAGGTTTTACTTTTTTAAACTTTATCTCTCTTAAAAATAATAAACAAAAAAATGATAACAAATACGTTACTGCATCTAATCCAAACCCTATCCCAGCAGATGCAACTGAAACGATCAATCCTCCAAGAGCCGGTCCAATTAATCGAATACCTTGATTACTCATTTGTGTTAATGCATTAGCTGCGTTTCGAATTTCTGGTACAAATACTTTTGCTCTTACAGCTGAATACGCTGGCTGAAATATGCCTTCCATAAGCCCATATAATGCCACTAGTACGTATAGAAATGGAATTGTTAAAACATCCATAAATATAAGTGTTGCAAGTAATAGCATTAATATACAGCGGATTATGTCTGTAAATAACATTAATTTTACTCGGTCAATTCGATCTACAACTAAACCCGCAAACGGTAAAGCAAGAATATTTGGTAGCATGTACATTGCCATTGTCATCCCCATTACAACTGTTGAACCAGTCAATGAATAAACAACGACTGGCAAAATAACCATCGTTATAGAACTCCCTAAAGTCGAAAGTAATTGCCCAATCCACAAAAACTTAAAATGTCGTGACGCTTTAACTGGCAACAATAATTTACCAACATACCCCAAAGCTTTTTCTCTTTGTACTTCCCCTTGCATTTCTCTCTCCTCTTTTCAAATGATTATAGACTTTATAATATTTTACTAAAAATTCCTAATATTCTTTTTCAATTATATAAGAAACCATTATGTTATGGTAAAATTATCAAAATAAATATAAAGGAGAATACATTATTATGCCTCAAAATTCTCATAACATCGAGCACCGCATCTATACAATGTGTATGATCCAGCGAAATAATGAAGTTTTACTTATAAAACGCCCCGATCATCGAGGTTTTCCTGGCTACATCGCTCCTGGCGGAAAAGTAGATTTCCCAGAAAGTATCGTTCAAGCTGCTAAACGAGAAGTAAAAGAAGAAACTGGATTACTTGTTTCAAATTTAACTTTTAAAGGATTAGATGAATACGTAAATCCGAAAGAAAATGTTCGATATATGGTATTTAACTATTGGACAGATTCATTTGAAGGTGAACTCCTTTTGAATCCTCCTGAAGGCGAATTATTATGGGTGCCAATTGATACAGCATTAAATCTTCCTATGCAAGATTGGTTTAAAGAGAGATTCCCATTATTTTTTGAAATAGGTACGTTTGAAATTCAACGTGTTTGGGACCGAGACTTAGATAAACAAGTTGCTATGACAATTACGCATACGTAAAAAAAGCTTGGTATCTCTCCAAGCTTTTTTCACTTTCCTTCTCTTTTCTTAATCTCATAATCAATTTCTAAAAACTTAACTCCAAATATCCACATTCTATGGTTAGCTTCTAATATGTGATTCGTGTTCTCCTTTATAATAAAAGTCTCTGCTAACGGTAAACGAATTGTAAAGAAACGAGTATGTAAATAAATCCCCTCATCTCCTTTACCATTTCTTCTCAGCTTACTAGTAATGATTAAATCATTACTCTTATTACATAATTTTAAAACCCCCGTCATATTCGAATATGGTAAAGGTAATGCAATATTCATATATGTCTCGCTCTTATATGTGTGCTTTGAGTAAAGAGCTACAAAAATAGATTCTCCTGCTTCATTTTTTCTTAGCCAAGCCCTTACATTCTCCCTTCCATCTTTCTCATCTATTATCCCAACGATAGAGCCATGCATCGTTTCCCACTTACCGCTCATTCCTAAATGTATTTGTCCTACACGCTTACTCATTTTCTCATAGCAAAATGCAATCGGACGAAACCAACGAGCCCACTTAATATGCGATTGTAACTCATACTCTTTTGTATTTTCATAAAAACGAGTAATACTTATAGGAATCTTCGCCATGTCAAATCCCTCACTATGAAAATCGTTCATATTATCAACTAAACCTTTGTATTCCTTGCTATCTATTAAACTTCTGTTATGTAAGAATGCTTCCCCAACTGTCGTATTTCCTCTTAACCTGCTCATTGGTTTCCCGTAATATTTATAATTCGGAGCACTCTTTTCAATCATCCAACCGACAAATGCTGGTAACGCTACTCCAATTCCATTGACAACACCGTGAATCCAAACCATTTGAGCAATTGTAATCGTCATTACATGTTTCAAATTCCCATACGAATATATAAGTGAAAACATAATTGTTACCATGAGTGTACTAGACGATATGATTAGGAGAATCTTTGCACTAATAGCATTAAATTTCGTACGCCAAACATAAATCCCATAACTATAAATAGCGCATACATATAGGAACACTGCAAAAAATTCAAATACTCTTGAGTACGTAATTCCTATTGCAACTGTCATAGGTGAAATGACGATGACAAACATAATAGCATCATATACTTTACTTCTCTTTTCTCTTTTCCTCCCAATTAAACCAGCTGATAACGGCAATAGAAATGCCGAATAATGAAAGTGTGCAGCTGTAAGCAAAACAATGTCGGAACTAAAGTGCATAATGGAAAGCTTTGCTACAGAAGCAAAAAACCAGAAACCACCTAAAAACAAATACATAAACGCACTATCGATAGCTGTCTCTTCTAACGGTTTCCATCCTCTTTCTAGCAATCTACTTATACCAAATAACGCAACGATTCCTGTATATACAAACCAAAGTAATGCAAAGAAATAATGATTTGTTACGAAAGCTAACATTGCACTAATTGCTGCAATTGGATATAACAGCAACACAAATTTATAAAAGAATACATACGATCCATTTCTTGTTTTCTTATCAATGATGCAAAATGACATCGGTATAAATAACAAAATAGATAATAAAATAATTGCTTCCACCGGGTTTATATTTGACCACTCACATATTAAAAAAATAATATAACAAGCAAACCCAACTATTATATTTTTCATATCATTTATTTCCTCTCTACAAATGTTCCCTTATATGAAAATAATGAACCAATTAACGGATTGCTTACTTGTACATGAATTCGAAAGCACTGTAGTGTTTCATCATAACTTTCTACAATATTGGCCTCTCCGTATAAAAACCTAGGTAACGGGACTTTCCTTCCAAACATGTAAAACCATTGTTTCTTTGAAGAAATATGCATTGCCCCCACCTCATCAATATGAAAATTCAATGTAGAAACAAGTATTTGCGGTTCACCAAAATAATCTAAAATTTCATTATTCTCTTCATCCATCTGCATAATGGCGTTAAAGTATCTTTTCTTATTATGAAAATAAAAAGTACGATTCCACCGCACAAATTCATTTCCATGTTCATCTCGCTCAGCGGTATTATGTATTGTAAATGGCACTTCCTTCCCCCGCTCAGAGAAAAACATTCTAAACTTCGATGCAATTTTTAATATTAATTTTACGAAAAAAGAACCTCCGTAAATTTCATCCATCTTTCCTTCTCCAGTAAAGCTATTTTCTTCTGTAATCTCATAGCGTTTCTGTAATTTTAGATGAAGTTTTTTATAAGAATCCCCTAATAGTCTTTCATACATATTAGCCATACATTATCCCTTTCTCTTCCTCTTGCAATTTTTTGAGCTTGGCAAATTCGTGCTATTTATATAACCGACAATTGATAACCCCATTAGTAAAACATTTAATGTAATTGGATTAAACGGCTCTGTAAAGCTTGCGACATTCGTAAATCCTGCCGCTATCGTTAAGGCTATTAACATAAAAATATGTACGACAAATACTTTTCGTTTTGGAAATGGCAACAGCCATAGGACACCAAAAATAATTTCTAATAATCCAATTATTTTAAGTACAAAAATACTATATTCCGTTGAACCAATTATCACAGATAGCATTTTTACTTCTTCTGAATGAGTAAACACTAGTTTCGGCACTATTCCTTGATACATCCATACAAAAGCAAATAAAAAACATACAAGCCAATATGTCATTGTTCTTCTAATTAGTAATCTCGGATGAAGTCCCTTTTCTAACCATAATTTTAAAGCATCAAAACTCCAAGCAGTCGCCCAGCCTAATAACGGACGAAACATATAGAAATCTATTACATTTCCTATACGACCAAACCTCGTATCGTAATCATATTGCGTCTCAAAATGAATGTGTTCTTTACGCGGTGTATACTTCCAATAACCACGCCCTATTTGAATAAGTGATAATTTATTATCTGTCCAAAATTTTAAAGAAGAAATCCGTTCACCCGTTTCTTTTCTTATTTCTCCTATCGATTCCCCTTCACCAGCTATTTCAAGTCCAAATCCAATTTTAGTTTTATATAAAAACTTCTGCGGTTCTCCTTCTTTTTTCTCTAAATACGAAATTTCAGTAAAGCGAGCATCCCACTCTGTATGTATATCTGGTTCCTGTGTATATCCCCATAATTTTTCCATTGTTGTGTTCATTTCTGCCGAAACATAAATAGGCTTTTTCCCCTTCATTCTTCCACCTCCTATGCGCTATAAGTTTAATGTACATGCAATAAATTTATTTTGCTACAGTTTTCACAAACTCCCTCAAGAAAAGAAAGAATTTTTAAAATTTATACAAAACACTTGATTCCCCGAAAAATTTAAATTATTATAAAATAAATGTTACCAACAACTTCATAAATCAAACACTCTCGCCTAAAACGTGAGATAGAGGTTGCGATACTTATGAGTATTCTAATGGAGACACAGAGATGTCTATGAACTTAGATGAAAGGAAGTATTGCCGAAATTGATAAATTTCTCTGCATTTATCAATTGGGGCTGTTTTCGAATAGAAACAGAACTGTCATATGTACAGACGTGTACGTATGAAGAGCTATCTACAAAAAAGAGATATCATTTTTTATGATATTCCTTTTTTGGCGGTTTTTTTATTAGCTCCGTTTTCTGTTTCCCTTTTCCTGTAACAGCACCATCCTCACTTATTTGAGATGGTGTTTTTTGTTTGTCTTTCTGGTAACTACAGGAGTATTGGGATTTATATATTTCCTAATCTATTCTTAAAAATAGACGAAAGAAGGAATTTGTAATGGAAACAATTGTTCAAAAATTTGGTGGCACTTCTGTCGGAAGCGTCGAACGCATTCAACATGTAGCAAATTTAATTATTGAAGAATATGAACGAGGTCATAGCATTGTCTCTGTCGTTTCAGCAATGGGAAAAAGCACGGATGAACTTGTCGCACTCGCTAACGCTATTACAGAAAATCCAAGTAAACGTGAAATGGATATGCTTCTATCTACAGGAGAACAAGTAACTATTTCATTATTAACGATGGCACTGCAAGCAAAAGGCTATCATGCAATTTCATTAACAGGATGGCAAGCTGGTATTACGACAGAATCTGTACATAGTAATGCACGGATTACTGACATTCATACAGATCGTATTCAATCTTATCTTGCTGAAGGCACGATTGTTATTATAGCTGGGTTCCAAGGCGTTAGTGAAAATCATGAAATTACAACGCTTGGACGCGGTGGTTCTGATACAACTGCTGTTGCATTAGCTGCTGCACTGAAAGCAAAAAAATGTGATATTTACACGGATGTGACCGGCGTATATACGACCGACCCACGAGTTGTAAAAAATGCTTATAAATTAGATGAAATTTCTTATGATGAAATGTTAGAACTTGCAAACCTCGGTGCTGGTGTATTACATCCGCGTGCTGTTGAATTTGCTAAAAATCATAATGTCGTTTTAGAAGTTCGCTCAAGTATGGAACAAGAAAATGGAACAATTGTAAAAGGAGAATGTAACATGGAACAACAATCAATCGTTAAAGGTATTGCATTTGAAGATAATATTACACGCGTCACAATGAAAGGATTGGAACAAGGTGCACTTTCAACAGTTTTCTCTACATTAGCAGCGGCACATATTAATGTAGATATCATCATTCAAAGTATTACAAATGAAGGAACTGTTCACCTCTCCTTCTCAATCCACTCTAATGATTTAAGAGAAACTTTAGGGGTATTGGAACAAAATCAAGAAACACTACACTATGAATCTGTAGAATATGAAAATCATTTAGCAAAAGTATCCATTGTAGGATCAGGTATGGTATCTAACCCAGGTGTCGCTGCGAATATGTTCACTACTTTAAAAGAAGAAAATATTCATATTAAAATGGTAAGTACATCAGAAATTAAAGTGTCTGTCGTTATTGACCGCCTTCATTTAGTAACAGGTGTGGAGGCACTGCATCAATCATTTATGGCGAAAGTTGAGCCTTTGGTTCAGATGAGTTAATTTTACATTTGGATTACAGCTTACAAACCCATATTAATCTATTTCCTTCCTATATAAATAGAAAGCTGTTTGCTTTGTATAGAGTGACAAGAAAGTTATTTACAACAATCGAACCATTTGCGTACAGGATAGGAATATTTTGTGGGAAACTCGAAGTTATTTTATCGAATAGCAACTACATTATCAAATTCTTGAAATGATAGCATTCACGAAATAAAGTTCGCGCATATTTCAATAGTAGAGGATTTAGGAAGTGTTGTTCGTTAACAAGGTGTTATATACTATACCCGAAAACACTTTGTCACATTTTCCTACACTGTGACAAGGTGTTTTTTGTTTAGAAGAGATTTTAGTATAATTATAAGGATAATTAGATAATAAATTTATACATATAAGGAGATAAAGACTATGACAAACAACAGATTACTACGAATGGACAATGTCAGCATCGTTGTAGAATCCCTTGATAACGCAATCTCTTTCTTCGAGGAGATTGGCTTGAATCTCGAAGGGCGAGCTACTGTTGAAGGTGAATGGGCTGGTCGCGTAACAGGACTCGGTTCCCAGTGCGTAGAGATTGCTATGATGGTTACGCCAGATGGTCACAGCCGAATTGAACTTTCGCGATTTCTCACCCCACCTACTATAGCAGATCACCGGGCAGCTCCTGTAAACGCCCTCGGTTATCTGCGCGTCATGTTCACCGTTGAAGACATTGATGAAATGGTATCCAGACTTACTAAGCATGGTGCAGAGCTCGTTGGCGAAGTAGTTCAGTATGAGAACTCGTATCGACTCTGCTACATTCGTGGAACCGAAGGAATTTTAATCGGTTTAGCGGAAGAACTCGGTAACAAATAAGTAGGTGATGTTTTATAAAAAACCTTTACTGAAGTGAAAATATTTGAAAGAACTTTACGCTTAATAAAACTTAGATTTTGAACCCCGTCCTAGCTTTAGAGCGGGGTTATGCTTGTTTGAACTTTTTAACATACTATCAACATCCCAAAATCATTATAAAACAATTCAATTACTTGTTATACTCTTTCCTAGGAAATATAACGGACTCTTCTCACTTCTTATCATATATATCTTTTCTTTTAAAAAACGATCTGAACTCATTCAAAATAACTTTCTTCACGTCAGAGTAAAAAACCATCATGAATAGTGCAATTCCTAATAAAATCTCTTGCATTCCTTCATAATCAATGAAAGCACTCACAATTAGCAAACCAAACCCAATATAAAAACCAAACTCATTCTCTTTCTCAAAATCCTCATCTTCATCAATATGTATTTTCTCTTTTAAATTTCGGTTCCCTTTTATTAACTCATCGAGCGTAACATTATACATTTCGCTCAATAAAATTAAATTTTCAATATCAGGGCAACTTTTATCATTTTCCCACTTATACACTGCTTGCCTCGTTATACCAATCTTTTTAGCAACATCTTCCTGTGAAAACCCTTTTGACTCTCGTAATCTTTTAAGTTGTTGTCCTAAGCTCATAACGTCCCCTCCTTTAACAAATTATTACATAAAAGGATCCAAAAAAGAAAGAAACCATTAGTAAAACCCACTGTAAACCACTCGTTTACACTATAAAAAAGAGAGAATAACTTTTTGAGCTATCCTCTCTCTTCTATTAAAACAGATGAATGTTTTCTTTCTTGCAAGCTTCACGTAAATCGTCAGGCCATACAGAAGATTGAACTTCCCCAATATGTGCTTTTCGTAAGAAGTACATGCACATTCTTGATTGTCCAATACCACCCCCAATTGTTAATGGTAGTACGTCTTCTAAAATACCTTTATGGAAATCATACTCACGTTTGAAGTCTTCACCTGTTTTCGTTAACTGCTCATCAAGTGATTTACTATCAACACGAATTCCCATTGATGATAATTCGAATGAAGATTGTAATACTGGGTGCCAGAATAAAATGTCACCGTTTAATTTCCAATCATCGTAATCAGCTGCGCGTCCGTCATGCTTTTCACCTGAACGAAGTGCATCACCAATCCCTATAATAAAGACTGCACCGTGTTCTTTTGCAATTGCATGTTCACGATCTTTCGGTGTCAATTCTGGATATTTATCTTCTAGTTCTTGGGAAGTGATGAAAACAACTTCTTCTGGTAAATACTTTCCAAGGAACGGATATTTTTCAAACAAGTGATCTTCTAAATCTTTGAATATTCCATAAATTGTTTGTACTGTTTCTTGCAAGTAGTCTACAGTGCGCCATTCTTTTTGAACAATTTTTTCCCAATCCCATTGGTCAACGTAAATGGAATGTGTTGCATCAAGTTCCTCATCACGACGAATTGCGTTCATGTTTGTATATAAACCTTCACCAGCTTCATATCCGTATTCATGTAATGCGAATCTTTTCCACTTCGCTAGTGAATGCACAATTTCTAATTCTTCTCCTGAATGTAACATATCAAATTCAATTGGACGTTCTACACCGTTTAAGTGATCATTTAATCCTGATTTTTTCGTTACGAATAATGGTGCAGATACGCGGAATAGTTCAAGGCGTTTTGCTAATTGATCCTCGAAAAATGTTTTAACTTCCTTAATTGCGATTTGAGTCTCTCTTACTGTCATTAATGATTGATACATGGTGGTTTCCTCCTAAAATGTTTGGATGTTGTGAAAAGAAGCCAACAAAAAAAGCCCTTCTTTCCCAAAAAACTGGGACGAAAGGCTTTGGTTCCGCGGTACCACCCAAATTAGCAACAGAGGTTGCTCACTTATACAGTACGGAGATGAAATATCTCGATACTGTTCTTCTTGTAACGGCGAAGTTCCCGGCTAAGTCTACTTTCCTATAAAGGATTTCGGTTAGCAACTCCAGGAGGTTCTTCATAATAGGCTTCGTATCAGGCTCGCACCACCCCTGACTCGCTTAGACTACATCCTACTACTACTCGTCCTTTCATAGTCGTTTTGTTGTCACATCTCTGAAACATTTTATTAATGATTATTCTATACAAAAAATAAAGAAAGTCAACAAAAAGTTTTAAAATATTTTTCAATTCTTTATTTTACGGCTTTATTGATTGTTTCCAATATACCCTCTTTACTTCTTTTGCCTTGTTAATCCCAAAAATGTTTCACTAACCGAGACTAACATATACACAACAAGTAATGTAATCGTTCGAAATATAGAATCCGCAGTATTTCGTATTATTTTCATTTTCTTTGTAATTCCTTTCAGTTTACTTGCAAATTCATGTTATACTATAGCATTCAAGCAGTTTATTTTTACTTAAAGTAATCATAGTCATTTATAAAGAGTATTTTCTAAATCATTGACTATTATCAAATAAGATTTTTATATAACGGAGTGATCATATGAGTAAAACGAAAGCAAAACCGAAAAAAGGTGTAGGACAAGGTACAGGAAGTAAAGGATGGAATCGTTGGCAATCAAGTGCAAAGAAAAAGGCAGCTGCAAAGCCATACAAAAGTAAAGGTACAAAGAAGTAAAATAAATAGTGTCTTATTTCTTTACTTTGTTCAAAACAAAATATTATTATTACAACAAAAAGCTATGCTCTCATAAATTTGAAAGCATAGCTTTTTCATATTAAATCATTAGAATATCTCGGATTTCTTCCTCCGTAATAGAAGATAATTTCTCTTCTCCCGGCTCAATCACTTCAGCGATTAAATTTTTCTTACTCTCTTGCAGTTCATGCATCTTTTCCTCAATTGTGCCGTGAGCCACTAATTTAATAACTTGTACCGTATTTTTTTGTCCCATTCGATATGCCCTATCTGCTGCTTGTTGTTCAACAGCTGGATTCCACCATAAATCGTATAATATAACCGTATCAGCACCCGTTAAGTTAAGACCCGTACCACCAGCTTTTAAAGAGATGAGAAATAGATCCCCTTCCCCTTCATTAAACCGATCACATAGCTCTACACGTTCTTGCGAAGGGGTATTTCCGTCTAAATAAAAGTATGGAATTGCTTGACGATTTAACTCACGGCCAATAATGGAAAGCATCTTCGTGAATTGAGAAAAGATAAGAATTCTCTTCCCTGTACTTCTACATTCCTCTAAAATCTCTAACAGTTGTTCAAATTTAGCTGAACTGCCCTTATAATCATCAACAAACAAAGCAGGGTGACAACAAATTTGGCGTAATCTTGTTAATCCCGCTAAAACTCTAATTTTATTTTTGCGTAACGTATCTTTGTCTAAATGTTTTAACGTTTCTTCCCTTAATTTCGCTAAATACGCAGCATACAATCTCTTTTGATCTGGTAACAACTCCGATGATTGTAGATGCTCTATTTTATCTGGAAGCTCCTGTAATACGTCCCCTTTTAATCGTCTTAATACGAAAGGTTTTACGCGCTTCGCTATATCTTCGCGCCTTAAATCACCGAATTCTTTTCTTCCTGGTAATAATTCCGGAAATACGACATGGAAGATAGACCATAGCTCTTCTAATGAATTTTCTACAGGCGTTCCCGTTAGCCCGAAACGATATTCAGCTTGAATTGTTTTCACTGCTTTTGCAGTTTGGGTTGTAGGATTTTTAAACGCCTGTGCTTCATCAAGAAACAGTGTATGAAACGGCCTCGCATACGATCTTATATCTCTTCTCAGTAATGGATATGACGTAATTACGACATCAAATTCCACTATGTCTTTTAATATTTTTCGCCGCTCCGTTTGATTTCCATCTGCAATAACCGCTCTAATATGCGGGGCGAATTTTTTCAATTCACTAAACCAATTATAAACAAGAGAGGACGGTGAAACGACTAATATAGGTAGTTTCTTTTCTCGAATTTCAGGCAACACAGAATCTATGTAAGCAATACTTTGCAGCGTTTTTCCAAGTCCCATATCATCTGCTAAAATACCGCCAAAGCGGTAATAGGCGAGTGTTTTCATCCACTCAAATCCGTATACTTGATACTCTCTCATTACAGCATGTAAAGTATTTGGCACTGTAAACTTTAATTTTTTCGGATTTTGAATGCTTTCCACTAAATCTTGAACAGACTCATCTAAACTTAAAACATTACCTTCGTGAAGTCCGTTCATCCATTTTACACTCCGAATAAGCGGAACATTCACTTCTTCCCCGTGTAAAAATTCTTTTCGAATACCTGATTCTTTTACAAACTGATTAATTTCATTAAACTCTTTGCTCTCTAGTGATAATAAAGAACCATTCGCTAATCGGTAATATTTGCGTTTCTCTTCAAGAGCGACTAATACACCTTTAATCTCCGCTTCTGGTATTCCTTTTATATCAAAACGAAATGATAACCAATCAATTCTTTCTTTTCTTCTCACTCTAATAAGTGGTGCTGTATCCCCTTTATGAATACGTAATTTAATTGCTGTCGTCGCATAAATGTCAACCAAGCCTTTTAACGACGGAACGACGTGATATAAAAAGTTATACTCAGCCTCTTCATTATGCATAAAGTAACCACCTTCTGTTTTCGCGAAGGCACTTTCACTCATAATGTCTAAAATCTCTTTTTCCTTTTTCTCATCACGATTAAAAACAGACGGCTGTCCGTCTTCTTCTAACGGATTGATCATGACGTTTCCATAATGAAATTCAAGACCTGCTAACAAACGATTTTTCACTCGATCTAAATACAGTTTTGCTTTTAGCGACGGCGTTTCAACACGATCTGATATTACTTCATCAATGCGTACCGTTCCCAGTTTCATTAATCCTGGCACAACTTTCGCTACAAAATGTTCCATCTTACTTTCAGGAATATAAAACTGATTGCTATTTGAGCGACTCATCATCTTTTGCAATTCAATAAGTCGCATACAATCTTCCATAGGTAAATGATATAATTTCCCATCGTAAAGAGCGTTGTTATACATTTCCATCACTTGAACACGATTTAGGCCGTCTATATGAAGTGTGAATCCACCATTATTTCCTTTCGTAAACTCAAAATGTAATGGCAATAAACCGTTTGAAATTTGTAAGCCATGAAACAGTTGCTCATGTTGTTTCAGCTGTACATACTCAACTTTATAAAGTGAAGAGAGCATATCTTTCCACGAAGCTGGCGGTATGAATATCATACTTTCATCTTGTTTCGCATGTACTTCTAACGCATCTTCATACATTTTTTCATTATGATACATTTTAATAAGCTGCTGAATAACCGCATCTGTTTCCTGCCTGAAGCTATGTACATCTGGTGTGTATGTAAATTCATTAGAACAATGAAAAGTCTCTCTCTTCTCCACTTTAGAAAGAAATTCTCTAATATGCTTTATAAAATATATTTTCGCAAGTTTTAACTGAATTCCAAGAAGGGCCCCACCACTTTTCGTCGCTACTGGTGAACATATAAACGCAACATCTAATATTTCACGTGTATCAAAACGGTGTTGTTTACTTTTTGGCCGCAGTGGTTTGTCTGCAAACAACTGAAACATTCCGCTCGTTAATTGATCATTTCCGCTCATATTTTCGGACATGCCTCCCGTTTGCTGGTTATAATTTATTTGTATCAGTACGGCTGCAACATGTTGACAGTACGTTTGAAAAGACGCTAACGAAGGACAACTACAGCTCGCAACAACATCACCTTTTTTAGCTTTTTCTACTGTAACATGAAAATCTTCGTTCCCTTTTACCGTCGCTTCGCAAATTTCTTTCATTTCATCATAATGATTCACGATTACTTTATTTGATTTATAATAAGCTTCCCCTCTTTTATATGAGGTCTCTCCGCATACTTCTTTTATAATCGATTTATTTAATGTAAAACTCATTATTTTGACACTTCCTTAATGTAAAACCATTTTCTCTTACTTAACATTTTACATGCTCTACGAGAAAATATAAAATATTGATTTAACAAAAAAAGATGCTTATTTATAAGCACCTTTTCACTCTATCTCCATCAGCCGTTTCGCCTCAAAATATAACACTTGAATAAATTTCTTCGTATTAATTCGTATATGGCCAGAAGTCGCTATTTCATCCTTTGTCATTTCTGTCATTCGTTTTCTAACTACAGTGAAATCAAAAAACTTTGGGGCATAGCTTTCAAATTTCGGATTTGAAAAATCTGTTAACCCTAAAGAGGCCAAATGATTTAACGACTGATAAATCGCTCTTCTTACACGTTGTTCAGATGCTTTTCTCTCCTTATCTATATCTGCATCCGAAGCTATATGATCTAATTTTTTTAATGTTATTTGGTGAAAGATATCTTTTAACGCAGGAAATCCAAATTCAAATGTTTGCGCCTTTTCTTGTCCATATAAATATTCCAGCATACTAAGTAAATCTTTACTGCCATTCTCTCCCGCAATACCGAGTTCAGATAGTAAAAAGCGTCCTGAATCTGATATCTTTTTCCCTTCTTGCACCGGTTCATTGCGCATTTGCGGCTGCTCCCACTGAAACACGTTATTCAATGATTTTTGAATATCATGTATGGAACGCTCCAAGCGAATCCGTTCCATTACTTTTCGTACGACAGATTCAACTTCAATTTTGTTTAGTGGTTTCGTGATATAATACTCCACACCAAGTGTATACGCCTCACCAATGAGCTGTTTCGATTCAACTTGAGAAATCATAATAATTTTCCCATTGAATGAAGGCGCTATATGGCGAACTGTTTCAATGCCATCTCTCATTGGCATGAGTAAATCAATAAATAAAATATCTACTTTTTTATAATTTAGCTGTTCTGCTTCAATATACGCTCCATCTTCCGATTCTCCAATTACTTCCCCTAGATCGCCATCCTCAATAATTTGCGAAAGCATCGAACGGAAAACTTCATCATCATCTACAATATAATAAAACAAATCTATTCCCCTTCCCGCTTTAAACTGCACTCCGGTAAACAAACGATAAACTTACACCCTTTTCCAGTTTCATTGTCTTCTAACCTTACTTCTCCGCCGAGCTCTGTGACCATTTCGTGTATGTAAGAAAGTCCGATTCCTGTGGACGGTGTTCCCGTTTGATCATACTTTGAAGTAAACCCGGGCTTAAATACTAATTTCTTATACTTTTGTGCAATACCAGGGCCATCGTCAATTACTTCAAAGATTACATGTTGCTCTCGTTTATATAACTTAATATGAATGAGACCTCTATCTTCAATTGCTTCCACTGCATTGGCAACTAAGTTATTAAAGATTGATAGCACTGTATACACGTGATATGCAGCGTGCTCACCTTCTATATGTTTAGAAAAACGTATATCTTTCTCTAGCATTTCAGCATACTTTTCATTTATTCTTACAATCATTTCTGTAAGCTCATGTCCTTCTACATACTCAGCAACATTTTTATCTAATAACAGTTTAGATAATCCTGCAAAAATCCTTTGATTATCCTTTTTGATTTCGTGCACTTCTCCTGCTATTTTCAATGCTATTTTACTATTTGAGGCATCGTTCGCTTGTAAATTTCGATATAGTTGATATGCTTCTTGTGTAATCAATTCTGCATTTTGTAACGTTTTTTTCAAATGAACAGATTCTACATATAAATTGGACAAGTGCATGAACATTTTTTCATTTTCTTTTCGAACTTGTGATTCTTTTAATTTTGTTTCATATAAATTCATCATATTTAAAAAGCCGAGCGCAAAGAAACTGCGGAAAATAGCAATAATGATAAGTTTATTCACTTCAGAAACTGTTATTGTTGTACCGAGCACTACCATATGATAAATCGCTAGCTCTGACATACTTGCAATAATTTCAATTGTAATTCCAAGGCATCCAATAACGATTGGTCTCTGATGAAACTTATTCACCCTACAAAGTGAAAAAAGACTTCCATAAATAAAATAATAAAAGAACACAGGATAACGCAAATAAAATGATTCTGTCATATGGAATGAACCTTGCAATACCCAGTCAAGACATACACGGAATAAAACGACACATATACCGACAAGAATACCTGCAGCTGCTGCTGGTATTCTTCTTAAAAAGAGTAATAAAAAGAAGAAAAGTGGTGTCCCAAAGCTAACGCGAAACGTATCGTTGAAAGGATGAAAATTAAGCTCTCCAGCAATTGGAACAACAACCATTAGTATAATTAAAAGGGATATATCTTTCTTCCATAATTGATTCCAATTCAAAAGTGCCACTTCCTATACTTTTTTTCAATAGTAAAAGTGAAAGCCCGTTTATTATGATAAACGGGCTTTATTTCTATATTCTAACCTTTTCTACCGCTTTTATTTGGCGATACTCTGGTTCCCATATTGCTTCTTTCACTGCAATCTTGATATCATTATCACTTAATTTCACTCTAGCAACACCTTCTGCAACTGCAACTTTCGCTACTTCAATCGCAACCATTTCCGAGATATTACGTAACTCTTCGACTTCTGGTAAGATAGGTGCTCCTGGCTGACTTGTATCTACCATGCTTGCAACCGCTTCAGCTGCTGCTGCGAACATTCCATCCGTCATGACGCTTGCACGAACAACAATTGTACCAAGACCCAGTCCAGGGAAAATAAGTGCGTTATTTGATTGTCCAATTACATACGTTACACCGTTATATGTAACTGGTTCAAATGGACTTCCTGTTGCAACTAATGCTCTTCCCTCTGTCCATTCAATTAAATCTGCTGGTTTTGCTTCAGCAAGTGGCGTCGGATTCGACATTGGTAAAATGATTGGTCTTTCTACGTGAGAAGCCATTTCTTTAATAATCTCTTCTTTAAATGCGCCTGCAACAGTAGATGTACCAATTAAAATTGTCGGTTGTACATGTTTCACAACTTCAGCAAGTCCGATTATATCATTTTCTTTCCACTCACTTACTTCTGCTTCTTTTCTTGCATATGGAATTTGGAAATCAAGAAGATCTTCCATGTTATCTGTAACTAATCCGTTTCGGTCAATACACCAGAAACGATTATGTGATTCTTCTTCTGATAAGCCAGCGCGGACCATTGCATCTCTTACTTGATCTGCGATACCGATTCCAGCCGTCCCAGCTCCAAACACAACGACGCGGTGTTCACTTAATGGTACACCAGAAGCTTTTACTGCTGATAATACCGCAGCAAGAGAAACTGCACCTGTACCTTGAATATCATCATTAAATGTACAAATATCATGACGATATTTATCTAAAATTTTTCGTGCATTTCGAGAACTAAAGTCTTCCCAATGTAATAGTGCTTTCGGGAATTGCTTATTTACCGCTTGTACAAACGTATCAATAAACTCATCGTAAGCTTCACCAGTTATACGAGGGTGACGATTTCCAATATAAAATGGATTATTTAATAGTTCTTCACGATTTGTACCTACGTCTAGAATTACCGGTAATACACGACTAGGATCGATTCCAACCGCAGCCGTATAAACAGCTAATTTTCCGATTGCGATGTTAATACCACCAACGCCCCAGTCACCAATTCCAAGTATGCCTTCTCCATCTGTTACAACGACTAAATCAATATTTTCTGCTGTTGCACCGATATTGGCGAATGCTTCTTCAATACCTGACGGATCGTTAATTGATAAATATACACCACGTGGTTTACGATATTCATGACTATATCTTTGAATTGCTACACCAACAGTTGGTGTATATACAATCGGTAACATTTCACGTAAATGATTTGTTAATATACGATAAAATAATACTTCATTTCGATCATGCAACGCTGTTAAGTATACATTCTTTAATAAATCATCCGGCTGAGAACAAAATTGCTCGTATGCTCGGCGTGCTTGTTCTTCTAACGTTAAAACTGCTGGAGGTAATAACCCTTTTAAACCTAATTCTTCTCTCTCTTCTTGCGTGAAAGCGACCCCTTTATTTAAAAGTGGTGTTGATAATACTTCTACTCCTCTTAATGTCGTTTCTAATGAACCATTAGAAGCTACTGTAAACTTACTCATAACATCCCTACCTCTATTCATATATAGCATTTCTATATTGTAAACAAAAAAGAGGGGATTGTCCCCCCTCTTTTTTTAATTTTTCTTTAAAAGAGCTGCTCCTGCAATCCCTGGGTGTGTCATTTCGAATGGATCTAGAATTAACTCTAAATCTTCTTGTGACAATACACCATTTTTCACACAAAGTTCTCGAACGGATTGCCCTGTCGCGATTGCTTCTTTCGCAACGCGAGCTGCTGCTTCATAACCGATATGAGGGTTCACGGCTGTAATAATTCCTACACTCTTCTCAACATACTCTTTTAAGCGATCTTCATTCGCTTCAATTCCTTTTAAGCAATTATCTGTAAAGGCACGGAAACCATTATTCATAATGCTAATTGATTGAAGTAAGTTGAAAACAAGTACTGGTTCCATAACGTTTAATTCTAATTGTCCTGCTTCTGAAGCAAGGCAAATTGTATGGTCGTTACCAATTACTTGGAACGCAATTTGATTAATTACTTCTGGCATAACAGGGTTTACTTTCCCTGGCATAATAGATGAACCTGGTTGACGAGCAGGTAGCATAATTTCCGCTAAACCAACGCGTGGACCTGATGCCATTAAGCGAAGGTCATTTGCAATTTTAGACATATTCATCATACATACTTTAAGTGCTGCAGATACTTCTGTGTATGCATCCGTATTTTGCGTTGCATCTACTAAGTCTTCTGCACCAACAAGTGGTAATTCACTGATTGCAGCTAAATGTTTTACAACTGCTTCAATATATTCTGGATCTGCATTTAAGCCTGTACCAACTGCAGTTGCTCCCATATTTACTTCATATAGATGTTGACGTGATTGCTTGATACGTTTCATATCACGTTCAAGTACGCGAGAATACGCTTTAAATTCTTGTCCAAGACGAATTGGCACAGCGTCTTGTAAATGTGTACGACCCATTTTAATAACATGATCGAACTGCTCTGCTTTTAATTCAAATACATCGTGCATATAACCCATCGTTTGTAATAAACCTTCTAATGCGTTTAATGTTGCGATATGAATCGCCGTTGGGAACGCATCGTTTGTTGATTGCGCCATGTTTACATGACTATTTGGACTAATATAATGATAGTCTCCCTTTTCCATTCCTAATAACTCAAGAGCACGATTGGCCATGACTTCATTTGCATTCATGTTCATTGAAGTACCTGCTCCGCCTTGGATTGGATCTACGATGAAATGATCATGCCATTTTCCATCAAGAATTTCTTGAGCGGCTTCTGCGATCGCGCCGCCCTTGTTCAATTCCAATCTTCCTACATCTGTATTAGCAAGCGCTGCAGCTTTTTTTACAATTGCGAATGCTTTAATTAAGCCTTCATGGATTTTGTATCCTGTAATTGGGAAGTTTTCAACTGCACGCATTGTTTGTACGCCGTAGTATGCATAGTTTGGCACTTCTTTTTCACCTAAAAAATCTTTTTCAATTCGAACACCGTTTTTAACTTCAGTTAATGTTGCCATGATTATTCACTCCTTAACGATTTCTTATGCTGCTTTTGTTTCTTTGACTGTTTCTACATATTGTTTTGCTTTCTCATTATCGAATTCGCCTTCCCACTTCGACATAACAATGGCCGCTAATGCATTTCCTAACACATTGACAGATGAGCGAATCATATCTAAAATGCGGTCAATTCCCGCAATTAACGCGATACCTTCTAGTGGTAACCCCATTGAACCTAACGTTGCTAATACAACAACGAACGATGCACCTGGAACTCCCGCCATACCCTTGGATGTTAACATGAGAACGAATAATAACGTTATTTGCTCCGTTAGTGACATGTGCACACCGTACATTTGTGCAACAAACAATGCCGCTAACGCTTGATAAATAGCCGATCCAGTCAAGTTAAATGTATAACCTGTCGGAATAACGAAAGAGGCAACTGCCTTTGGACAACCGAACTCTTCCATTTTTCTCATTATATTAGGTAAAACAGCTTCTGAACTTGCTGTCGTAAATGAAAGAATAAGTTCTTCTTTTAAAATTTTCATTAATGTAAAAATGTTTACGCCAACCATTCGTGCATTAATACCTAATACAATCACAACGAATAGTATAACAGTTACATATACAGCTAGCACTAGTTTTCCTAAAGGAAGTAATGTTGCTACACCAAATTTTGCAACCGTAACAGCAATTAATGCGAATACACCAAATGGTGCAAATTTCATAACTTGATTTGTAACCCAAAACATCGCTTCGAGTACACCTTCAAAGAAGTTAAAGACAGGCTTTCCTTTCTCCCCAATTGCCGCAACTCCTAAACCGAATAATACTGAGAAGAAAATAATCGGTAATAAGTCACCTTGTGCAATCGATTCAAATACGTTTTTCGGTACAATATGAACAATTGTCTCAGCAAAACCTTTCTTCTCTGTAGCATCTGCTGTTTGTTTATAAGAAGAAATATCACTTTGCTGTAAGTTACTCATATCAACGCCAGTACCTGGTTGGAATATATTCGCCGCAAGTAATCCCATTAAAATAGCGATCGTCGTAATAATTTCGAAATAAAGAATTGTCTTACCACCCAGTTTCCCAAGCTTCTTCATATCTCCTACACCTGCTACCGCAACAATTAATGCTGAAATAACAATTGGTACTACAATCATTTTAATTAAGTGAATAAATATATCCCCAATTGGTGTGATATAAGAAATCGCCGTTTTATTGCCGTAAAAGATTGCCCCTACCACAATCCCTAAAACAAGCGCGACAAAAATTTGTGTTGCCAATCCGAATTTTTTCATTTATGTTCATCCCCTTCATGCGAACGCTTTCATTTCGTATTTATAAAAGCTTACTCACACATCTTATAGGCGAACCTACAAAATCATACAAAAACCTACAAGTTCGTCACAAAAAATTCGAATTTTTTTCTTATAATATTCATTGACACATATTCCGTAAAAAGAAATAAAATATACTTGATAAAACATCAGATTATTTCGTATAATCTAAAAGATATATGTATTCAAACTAAAAAGGATGAAAAGGAGTGGATATTATGAAAAATCATGCAAAGAAATCCATTATATCTATTTCTTTTCTATTTCATTTTCATAAAAAGGAACAAAGGCATTCGCCTTTGTTCCTTTTTTATTGCGATCTATATAGGGGGAATTGTTATGAAGCCATATAAACGAGTCTTAATTAAATTAAGCGGCGGCGCACTTGCTGATCAATCTGGAAATAGCTTTAACTCGAAACGATTAGAACATATCGCAAACGAAATTTTATCCATCGTTGATTTAGGCATCGAAGTCTCCATCGTAATTGGTGGTGGTAACATATTCAGAGGTCATTTAGCTGAAGAATGGGGCATTGATCGCGTAGAAGCTGATAATATAGGGACGTTAGGAACGATAATTAACAGCTTAATGCTTCGCGGCGTTCTAACTAGCAAAACTGATAAAGAAGTACGCGTTATGACTTCCATCCCTTTTAATGCAGTAGCTGAACCATACATTCGCTTACGTGCAGTCCACCATTTAGATAACGGTTATATCATCATTTTTGGGGGCGGTAACGGGCAACCGTTCGTTACGACAGATTATCCAAGTGTACAAAGAGCCATTGAAATGAATAGTGACGCCATATTAGTCGCAAAACAAGGCGTAGATGGTGTCTTTACAAGCGATCCAAAACATAACAAATCAGCGAAAATGTATAAAAAACTAAACTATAACGATATAGTTAGGCAAAACATACAAGTAATGGATCAAGCCGCTTTACTACTTGCCCGTGATTATAATTTACCAGCACATGTCTTTAACTTTGATGAGCCTGGCGTGATGAAAAGAATTTGTTTAGGTGAACATGTTGGGACGTTAATTAATGATGATGTTTCGATGCTGGTGCATGAAAAATAATATTTTTTATCGGAAGTTTTGTTCATCTCCAGGAATTATTAGCCTTTTACAAGCAATTGATCTCTCACCTCGCCCCTTTGCTTCAGCCGAATTTTGAGGTGGGAATCTTACTGCTCGTTAATGCAGGGTAAATAGTCCCCTACTTTGTATAACAAGGGGACTTAAGTTTTTATCGTAAACTTATCAGGACCATTTATAATTTTAGAATTTATTTACGAAAGCTCTTCTGAATCCCACACTTCAATAAATTCAAATCCTTTTAAATCACTTTGTTCAATAAGATTCTTCAATTCATCTGAAATAAAAACAGCCGTGGGATGAATTTTCCCATTTATATAAACCTTAAAAATCATCTCATTTTGAACAGTATTACTATTAAATGCGAATTTTTCGCATCCTATTATTAAACCTGTAATCAGTTTTTTAAAAATTGCTTTATCACTATCAATTGCATCTAGTACATTCAACACATGGACCAAGTAATATACCTCACTAGTTGAATCGCATAAAAGTGGTAAGAATTCAACATTATCGCCTATTGAAGGTTCTAATAATGCTTTTGCTTTTTCACTAACCATTAGGGCACCAATTTCTCCCCAGAATTGTGGAAAATCACTGGCTTTTCCTTCTTCTAAACATTCAATAGGTAACTTTCTCCATGAATCTTTTAATTTTATTGTAGAGTTAAACTTCCCTTCAAAAAACTTTTTATCTTCTTTATAATTTAATAATTGAAAAGACTTATAGTTATCAGAGGAACTTCTTAATTCCCAAATCTTCATACTTTCCCTCCTACAGGATCTGTTACTTACTCAATTTTTATTACTTTGGTTGATTTAGTTTTATACTGCCATCTAATAATCCTTCTCTGATTGTCTGGAGCGCTGCAACAGCATCAGCTTGAGTACCACCAAACTCTTTAATCTCTGTCAGAGTATTATATACTAATTCTATATACTCAGGTCCATGATTACCTATATGCATTGCCTCCGTAGTTACATATTTACTATCTATTGCTCGATATCCAGGTAAAAATACTCCGTTAACAGCAGAGCCTCCAATAGGCCAAACTATTTTGTAACTATCAATAATAAAGTATAAAACAAGAAAGAACCTTCTATTTTTGAAGGTTCCTTCTCACTTCTCTACTTGTTAAATAAACAATACAACTTCCTATTTACTATATTCTAAATTCCCAGTATCTCAGTTAAATCATCACAAATAAAAATCCACCAGTCCTGCTAATTTCTCCTTACAACGCTCCCAAAAAGATAACTTCTCAAAAAATTCTTTCGTCATTTCTTTTGAATCATGAATATCTTGCGCTAATGCCTCGTTCACTTCTGATACGATAGTTCCACCATGAATATACAAATTCATCTCATCATTAATATAAAAGCTACGTGCGGTTATGTTCATTGTACCGATAACAGTTAATTCATTATCAATCAGCATTAACTTTCCATGAAACATCCCTTTTTTATAACCATATACCGTAATCCCGTTATTAACTGCTTGACGTATGTAAGGATAGGCCGCCTCTTTAATGAGAGGAATATCTGGTTTATATGACCAAAGTATTTTTACTGTAACGCCACGTTTTTGTGCCGCGATTAAAGCGTTCATTAACTCTTTATTTTTCGCTATAAAATAAGGCGTCGTAACGACAACCGAATGCTTCGCTTGGTTTATTAACTCAACATATTTTTCAGCGACGTGATGCCCATTGTAACTAGCCATCGTATGTAATGTGTTCCCTTTACTAGCTTTATTCGTACTTCTCTTTATATCTTCTTTCGTATCTCGTTTCCAATCTAAAGCAAACTGTTCTTCTAAATCTTTTGCTCCTTCTCCTTTAAGCCGTACATGATAATCACGCCAATATCCAAATCGCTTATCTTTCCCTAAGTACTCATCTCCTATATTAAATCCGCCTGTATAGCCAATTTCCCCATCAATCGTCGTAATACGGCGATGATTACGATGGTGAAGTGAATAAAATCCGAATGGCAATTCCGGTTTTCTACTATATGTAAAATGCACGCCACTTTCCCGCAATTCATTTATCATCTTTCTTTCAAATGATAAATCATTAATGCGATCAACTGATAAATAGACGTTTACTCCTTCTTTTGCCTTCTCTTTTAATAAGTTTAAAAAAGTATGGCTACTTTTGTCATCCGACAAAATAAAAAAATACGTGTAAATAGATTGCTTTGCTTCTCTTATGTCAGTAAATAACTGTTTATAAAATGACTTCCCTTTTACATATAATTGAAAGTCACTATAATGAGGAGCGTACTCTGTCGGCATATTTTTCCCAGCTTCCATTTTTCTTCCGAGTGTGACGTCAATATGCATCCAAATTAATATAAAAATAAATATAGCCATAATAATAGAAATAACTCGCAATATTTTTTTAATCATTTTAATTTCCTTCCGCTCGTTTTCTTTCCACCTTTCTATTTTGTCATTCAAATTTAGATTTCATGCTTCATACAAAAAAGGATGCGACTTAACGTCACACCCTTTTTTATATTAAACAAAGTTCCTCGCATCATTATTTCTTCCAAATTTATAAATAGCAATTAAGAAGAATGCTACCGCAAAGGCAAATAAGATTAAAATATTTAAATACAAATCTGAAATCGGAATTCCTTGTTGTAGTTTTGATACCGTATCTAATAGCCATCTTTGCGGAAGAAAATCAGCTACTTTTTGCACTGCTTTCGGCATAATGTCATATGGGAAATAACATCCAGCGAGTAAACATGTCGGTACAATGATCATATTTTGCAGTGCATTTGCCGATGCTGAGTTTTTCGAAAATGCGACAAGCACTAACGATATTCCAATCGCTATTAAAGCAAATAGCATGAGTACGCCAAGCATCACTATGAAAGGCATATTGATATTCGTATGAAAAACATTCGTTAGGAATAGGATTGTAATCAAAATTTGTATTGTGAGTATCATCATATTTACCCCGACATTAGATAATATGAATTTCTTCCCATCTATCGGCGTTGATAAGAGTCTAAAATACGTTCTATTTTCTTTTTCTTTTAAAATATAACCTGATAAGTTCGCTGCTGAAAACAGCATAAACATAATAAGATAACCCATCGTTTGGTTTGTCATATCTTTATTTTTCGAAGTATCTTCTAGCGTCTCAGTTTTCATTTTAAATGAACCTTTTTGATATCCTGCGTACATAGTATCAAATGCACTTTGATCTGTTCCTGCTGCTTTACTAATAGCTGCTACATTATCAATATAATTGTATAAATATGATTTTATAAATCCTGTTACTTGATCACCTTTAATCGATGAAATTTCAATATGATTTGGTTTCCCTTCTCGAACACTTTTTGAAAAACCAGAATCTACTGTAATAACTCCATCAAGTTTTTTGGAAGTGAGTTTATCTTCTACTTCAGATTCTTTAATTTTACTTACCTTTACATGATTTAATCCTTCTAAAAATTTCACCGTATCATTTGCTATAGATTGATTTTCTTTATTAATAACCCCGATATTTAACGTCCCTTGCCCCATATTCCCATACATCGAGAAGGAGATTAGTGTTCCGATTATCGGCAAACTAATAATAATGAATAACCCTTTTTTATTTTTCAAAAGTACAGATAACGTTTTTTGTATGAGCCATAAAATATCTTTCATACTATAGCCCCTCCCGTCTACGTAATGCAATAATCGCAATTAATAAAAAGAGTGCTGAGATTCCAAGATTTAAACATATTACCGGTAGTGCTGCTCCTACATCATTTGCATAAATAATTTTCATAACAGCTGTGTTTGCCCACGTTAATGGTGATAAATTCGTAACGAAATTTTCTTCTATTACGAAATATGCACCACCAAAAATAGAGGCTAATTGCACAACTACAAGAATAATTGCTCTCGATGATTCAGCTGTTTTCGTAATATATCCGATCCCTAAACCGAAGCTAATTGCTAGGAAGATTTGTGTTAATAAAATAATAAATATGATTCCAAGATGATCGCCCCAATTCGCTTGAAAGACAAATTTACTAAATAACATGACAAGTAATACGCAAAGGGCATTTGCTACTAGGCTACCAAGTACTTTTCCAATGAATATTTCAGCCTTACTTATAGGTGCAGCAATGAGACGATCTCCTGTTTTACGTATTCTTTCTCCTCGAATTAAAGAACTCGCTCCCATCCCAGCATATAGTGCAATCATCGTCGTCATTACAACCGCATAGTAATCCATAGAACCTGGCTTTTTCGCAGCTTGTAAAGATGTTTCTTTTATATAATCATTATGATTTCCGCTTGAAATAACCGCGCTCACCTTACTAGGATCAACTTTTGCAACTTCGGCCGCTACATTGTACTTATCAATAAATGTTGTAAGCATGCCTTCCACAATACTTCCCTCAATACTACTTTTGTCACTTCCGTAAAATTTCGCACCATCTTTATTTAATTCTACATAAGCAGCATATTTATTTTGCTTCACTTCTTCTTTCCCATCTATACTGCCGGAAACTTTTTTAAAATGAATACCCGATTTATCGACTTCTTTCGTAAATGCTTCGAACGTTTGAGAAAATGTGCTACTCGCTTCATCTTTGTAGAGCACTTGTATATCTTTAATCGCTTGACTATCGCTATCAAATGCATTCGTTAACGCTGTTCCTAACACAAGCATTAGTACAATCGGAAATGCTAACATAAAAACTAAAGTTCTTACGTCTCTGAAATCTCTTTTAATATGCATAACTGCAATATTGAAGATGTTCAATTGATGAACCTCCCTTTACCTTTTCTTCATTTACCTTTTATTTATCTCGTAAGTTTCTTCCAGTCAACGTAAGGAATACCGTTTCTAAGTTCGGGGCCTGCTCCTCTAACGAACGAATTTCAATGTCATGATTAATGAAATGCTGAATAATTTTATTTAAATTATTTACTCCTGCATCCGAGTTTACCTTGATTACGTTCTCTTCAACTTGAACAGCTTTCACACCGTTTATCTCTTTTAACTTTTCTACATCTAAATTTTCTACTGACTTCACTTCAACCCAAATGTCTTTCGTATCAGTAATAATCGCTTTTAACTGTTCTTTCGTTCCTTCTGCAATCACTTTACCGTGATCTACAATTGCTATTTTCGTACAAATCTCTTCTACTTCTTCCATGTAGTGGCTCGTGTAAATAATAGTACTTCCCATTTCATTTAATTTTCGAACAGACTGGAGAATATAGTTTCTTGACTGCGGATCAATTCCAACTGTCGGCTCATCCATAATAATTAACTTCGGTCTATGAGCGATCGCACAAGCGATATTCAATCTTCGTTTCATCCCGCCAGAAAAGTTTTTCGGGTAACTTTTATGCTTATCACTAAGCCCTACAAATTGAAGTGCTTCCTCTACTCTCGCTTTTAGCTCAGCTCCTCTTAACCCGTACAATCCAGCAAAGAATTTCACATTTTCATAGGCAGTTAACTCTTCATAAATCGCAATATCTTGCGGAACGATACCGATGTTCATTTTGGCAAATCGATTATGTTTCTTTATATTTTTTCCTAGTATGCTAATTTCACCTTCATTACTTCTTAACAATCCAGCAATCATATTTATCGTTGTACTTTTACCAGCACCATTTGATCCTAAAAAGCCAAATATCTCTCCTTCTTTAATAGATAAAGACATATTATCTACCGCGATGAAATCACCAAATTTTTTCGTTAAATTTTTAATTTCTAATGTATTCATCATTTCACCCCTATTTCGGTTTCTCTGCTTTTAGTATAAACAAAAAAAATGAACCTGCTCAGTGCAGAAGTTCATTCTTTTCACATGAGATTATTCACTTTTTTCATATGAGATGATTCATCCTCGTCATAATTTCCTAAATGGGCAACAGCATCGTTACTGAAAAACCACTTCTTCCGTCTACAATAATTTTTCCGTTTACTGATGCTGTTCGCTCCTCCATCCCCATAATCCCGAGACCTTTCTTAACGAGAGCTGCACCTTTTCCATTATCCTTCACTTGTACTTTCACCATCTTGTTAAGTACATGAATATCGATTGAAATGACTGTCGCATCAGCATATTTCATCGCGTTCGTTAGTGCCTCCGTAACATTTTCACCGATAATCTTCCACTGAATTGGAGAAATCATATCTAAATTCCCTTTATATACGAAAGGAATATTTATATCATGTTTACCGGCAAATTCCTCTATAAATAATTTCATACGATGAATACCAATTTGCTCAGTTGGCGGCTTCATATTTTTTAATGTAACCCGAATACTTTCAATTCCATCTTTCGATATATGAATTGCATTTTGTAATAACTCGGCAGATTTTTCTTTATCTATCCCCATTAACCTCTTTGCTGCTTCCATTTGAATTAGCGCCCCTGTCATCGAGTGGCCAATTTTATCATGAATTTCTTGTGACAACCGATTTCTCTCTTCTAACTTAAATGTGTACTCTGATTGCTTTATGTACTCTTTATTTTCATGTAAGCTTTTCGTCAGCCGCTGCATATCTTTGCGCATCTTATCATTTTGTGATTCCAGCTTTAATACACGAGCGATATAACGATCTGCCATAGTTAATACGATAAAAGAAAATGCAACAATTAATCCATATGTCATCCGAATACTTTCTTCTGTAAAGATAATAGGAATCATCATAATGCTAAAGATCAGCCATTTCTTCTCTATATAACGAAATATAATTTCATATAAGTTCAATGGTAAAAACAAAATAAAAAACGGATGAACCTTCCATGCAAATAATATAACTACTCCAATTGACAGAGAAGTTAATATGTTTTTGTGCGTATCTTTTTTAAATATAGAGATTAGCACGTTTACAGAAAGATATAAAAGCAAAGTAAGTATAATCCATGGTAAGTTCACAACATTTAAATAAATGTAACTAAACACAATATATATAAATACAATTAATTTACTTACAATTAACCAAAATTCCATATCTTTAATCTACTTTCCCTGTTAAGTAATAAATCGCAATTTGTGTGCGATGTTCAAGTCCAGTTTTCCCTAAAACTGATGTAATATAATTTGCAATCGTTCCTTCTGATATGAAAAGTTGCTTTGAAATTTCTTTATTCGAGAAACCTTTCGCAATTAATGCGATAATACTAAGTTCTCTTTCTGTAAAAAGACTTGTATCTATTTTGCATTCTTCCTCTTTGCTCTCCATTAAATTGCTCTTAATTTTATCAAGCACTACATCTTGCATAACAGTTTGACCGTTATATACTCCTTTTATTGCATCACGAATACGCTCTGGATCATTATTTTTTAATAAATAACCTTTCGCCCCGTTCTTCACTGCGTCCAAAATATATTCATCATCATCGAACGTCGTTAAAATTAGTGGTTTCGTTTCCGTTTCTTCACAAATAAATTTCGTTGCCTCTACCCCATTCATATTTGGCATGCGGACATCTAAAAGAGCGATATCAACGTCGTTCTTTTTACAATATTCCACTGCTTCTTTCCCATCATTTACTGTATCTACCACTTCGAACTCTTCATATGTATTTAAAATAATTTTCATGCCTTCTCTAATAAAAGAATTATCATCCGCTATTAATATTTTAATTTTCATGTTTGTTAGTATGGACCTTCCCCTACTAACATTCACATCCTTTCTTCACGTAACATTTCTCACTTGCTCATTATATACTTCTTTTTACCATTTTTTCACACCTTTTTTCATATAGCTTCCTTCCTAAAAATATATTATTCTTTTTTTACAACATGTGTAGGGTGACCTATCATTTCTTACGTCTATATAATAGAATGCGTCAAAAAGGAGGGAGAGACCCATTGAGGAAAAACAATTAATTGAAAAAGCACAGCAAGGAAGCGAACATGCTTTTCGTATCCTTGTGCAAACATATCGTCATTATATTTTTCAAGTTATCTTTTCTATTTTAAGACATGAAGAAGATACAAAAGATGTTACACAAGAAGTATTCGTAAAAATTCACGCCTCTCTCCCTAATTATCAATTTCGCGGATTAAAAACGTGGATGGCTCGTATTGCCACCAATCACGCTATTGATTATAAGAGAAAAAAAGCTAGAGAAAACGAAGAACTCTCCTTATGTAAAGAAACTGAGGAAAATATAAAATCCTCTCATAATGTTGAGGCTTTATTATTGACGAAAGAGCAAAAATTACTCATTGCTCAAAAACTGAGAGAACTTCCTGGAAATTACCGTGACGTCGTTCTCGCACATTACTTAGAAGAAAAAAGTTATCATGAAATTGCTTTGCAGGAAAATATTGAAGTGAAAACAGTCGAAATGAAACTGTACCGGGCAAGAAAATGGATTAAAAAACATTGGAAGGAGGAAGAGTTTCTATGATGCATTATTCAAAAGAAGATTGGCGCAATTATACTTTAGATTTTATAGAAAGCAATAAACGTGAATCTATGGAAGAACACCTTTATGAATGTGATCATTGTTTAGCACTTTATATGGAAAGTATCGATGAACAACAGGAAAACCTTCCAATGATAAATGATGATTCATTTACGAACGAAGTTATGGCGAAAATTGATTTTGAAACGCTACAACCTAATGAAAATATAAAAACAAACTCACTAAAGCGAACGATTATTCACTACATAATTGCTACGGCAGCTACAATTATTTTTATGGTAAGTGGTTTATTCCAGTATATTTTCACAGCGACATCAAATTTCGAGAAATCTTCAAAACATAACGAGTCTTCTATCTCACAACAAATTGTAAACAAATCGGTAGATACATCAAAAAAGGACGGAGGTTCAAAGCATGAATAAAAATCCCTTTTTAGCACTTGTATTAGGGCTAATTCCCGGGCTTGGACATTTATATTTAAAGAAATTTGGAAGGTTTATTTTATATAGCGGAGGGGCTGTATTTCTATTTATCTTTGCAGCATTTTGTACAATAGCATTAGGAGCGCGTGATATTGCTTTTCTTTCTCTATTTTTACTCTTCGTATTATGGGCGATCAATTTATTAGATTTAGTCATCACTATTATTAATCAATCGAAAAAACAAGCAACCGGAGAATTTACAGAGTCCTCTAAAGAGAGCGAACGATTTTATATCATTCTTCTATCAATCATCCCTGGACTTGGACATTTTCAATTAGGACTTATGCAACGTGGACTTACATTTTTAGTAGCTTGCACAGGAATCGGAAGTATGATTATTTTCGTTGCACTTTTAACATCGCAAGAAAGTTTCCTTATCTTCCTTATTACATTACCTGTTTTATGGATTTACAATTTCTTCGATGTTGTTCAGCAACTCCAGAAAAAAGAACGTGGCGAGCAACTAGATGATCGTACTATTTTCGAAGAGTTTGAAGAGCATCGTGAACAAGGAAAGAAGAATAAAACATTCGCTTCTATTTTAGCGATGTTCCCCGGAGCAGGACATATGTATTTAGGTTTACAACGCCGCGGCCTTCAGCTTATGGCAGCCTTTTTACTATCTATTTATTTGCTCGACTTATTAAGACTTTCTGCGTTTTTATTTTTAGTACCAATCATTTGGTTCTATAGCTTTTTTGATGCGTTACAGCAAACTGCAAAATATGGAAAAGAACGTGTTAATGACGAACCTATCATAGATTATTTTATCAATCATCAAAGATGGATCGGTATCGGATTAATTACACTCGGTGGTTACTATTTATTAGATCAAACAGTCCTTCCTATTTTGAATGACTATTTTGCAACTATATTTAATATTCATCTTAGCGAACTATATTATCGCTATTTCCAAACATCTATCGTTGCACTCCTCTTAATTGGTGGCGGCTTTAAATTGTTACTTGGAAACAAAGAAAACAAAGGTGGTACAAACGAATGAGAACATGGCGCGTTGGAACATTCTCAATGGGGCTTTCCATTATTACATTAGGTTGTTTCTTACTATTTTCAGTCATTAAAGGCACTCAAGTATTGGATACACTAACTGCATGGTGGCCTGTTTTACTTATTATACTTGGCGCTGAAATTTTACTATATCTTCTATTTTCTAAGAAGGAACAATCATTTATTAAATATGATATTTTTAGTATTTTCTTTATCGGCGTTTTAGGAAGCGTTGGAATTGCTTTTTATTGTTTATTATCAACTGGATTATTAGATGAAGTTCGTTACGCCTTTAATACAACTAGACAAACGAACACGATTCCAGAAAGTAAACTTGATATTCCTGAATCTATCAATAAAATTGTAGTGGATGCAGGTACAGACAATTATCCTCTAACGATAGACGGCAGGAACTCAAATGAAGTTAGCCTTCTTGGAACATACGAAATGACGACAAAAGGAAATGAAAAACTCAATTTAAAACAAGAAGATTTTCTTTCAGTTCAAACGACTGGGGAAACAATGTATATAACATTAAAGTCATTACCGTTTCATCAAAAAATGTTTGGTCATGAACCACGAGTAAAACCGACGCTTGTACTCCCACAAACGAAACATGTAGAAATTCGTGCTTCTAATCGAGATCTTTCTCTTTATCCAGGTCAATTACAAAACAATTGGTTTGTACAAGAAAGCTCAGGTGTATCTGTTCATTTAATAAAAGAGAGTGACGTATCTCTAACAGCAGTAACAAATCAAAAAGAAGCTATTGGAAATACACCTTGGGAACAAGTAGAAGATTTAACAAAAAAAGAAAACAATTCTTCAGAAGAAAATCCAGAATTAAACGAGCAAGAACATTGGTATAAAAATTCGATTAAAACAGGCAATGGGACGTACAAGTTAAACATCGAGAAAGCTTACAATTTAAATATGAGTGTTATTGAAAAATAAGAAACCTTCCACAATTGTGGAAGGTTTTTCTCATATAATCGCTTTAATTCCTTCTAACACTAATCCAATCATAAATCCGCAAACAGCCCCGTTTACTCGGATCCACTGTAAATCTTTTCCTACATTATTTTCAATCATTTCGATTAATGTTTTATCGTCTAACTTATCAAGGTTTTCTTGTACAAGCTTTCCAATTTTCGAATGATTCTTTTCAACCAGTGTGACAACTTGTTTTTGTAACCAATCTTCTATTTTTTGAACAGTCTGTTCATCTTCTTTTATTTTGTTCATTTGTGTTTGTAAAAATGGAATAACATATTTATCCGTAAATTCTTCATTTTTCACAAAAGTAATTGCCCTTTGTTGCACTTGCTCCAGCATCTCTTTAATTTTGTCAGTAGCATTCCAATTGGCAATCCATTTTTCTTTCCAATTTTCTAACTCCTGTAGTAAAGCTTCATTTTCTTTTACATTTATAATTTCTTGACGAATTTTTGTTAAAATAAGTTGTCTTGTGCTATTATCAGCATCTTGTAAGCTGTTAATATTGCTAATGATAAACTTCTGCAAAATACCACCAATTTTATCTTCATCTACAATATTCATAAATGATTTCAAAGTAAACTGCAAGAATCCATCTACTTTTATATTTTCCATCGCCTTCATACCTAAGCTTCCGAGCTGGTAACGTGCTTCATCTTGCGCTGTCCAATCTTTCACTTTTACTAATATGTAATCAAGTGTCTTTTCATCATATTCTTGCACAACTAATTGATCAACAAGCACTTGTAAGATGTTACTTGTATTAATTGTATGCAAATATGTTTTCATTTCTTTTTCAATAATAACCGCTAACTTTTCTGTATCTATTGAAACAATTGCTTTCTCCGCAATCGTTACAATTCCTTTCTTCACAGCATCAGACTGCATTTCTCTCTCAGCAATTTGCAGCACCATTTGCGCTAGCTGCATTTCTTTTACTTTATTCGTAATACTTTCTTTCGTTAGCCACTCATTTTCTAACGTATTGATGAGCCCTTTCGTTACTCTCTTTCGATTTTTAGGTAACAAAGCTGTATGCGGAATTGGAATTCCCATCGGATGACGGAATAATGCTGTAACTGCGAACCAATCTGCAAGCCCGCCAACTAACCCAGCTTCAAATCCCCCTTGAATAATCTCTCCAGCTACCGTTCCTTGAAAAGGGATAGAAGCCGCAAAGCCTACTCCCATAACCCCAAGCGAAATACCCGCTATATATTTAGTCTGTAATGACATCGTATACACATCCTCTTATTATGTAAAATAAAGCTATTTTGTTATGTTTATTTCATATTCGTTCTTTATATCTATACTATAATGAACTAATCCGAAAATAACAAAGAATTTATAATAATACATTTGTTATATAAATAAAAAATGAGGCTACAACTAGCCTCATTTTTGTTTTAACATTAATGCCTCACCTGTTTTATAATAGCCATTCATTACATCTTTCGGAACCATACTACCTCCAGTTCCCCACACAATATGAGTACTGTTCTTCATCTTCTCCATTAACTTTCGCTTTTGTAAATACTCATCTTCTTTACATACTTTCACTGGCCCTATCATACCCGCTAACGCAGAAGGCTCTAAATAAATATTTTCCGTATCCGCCAGTTCTTTTAACAACTTATATAACTCTTCATCACTTACTGTATAATTCCCACTCAAAAATGGTTCCATCGTTTTCCCAACAAATCCTGATGGTCTTCCTACTGCAAGTCCGTCTGCATCTGTTACATTATCAATACCGATATCTTGAACGGCAATTTTATCATGAAGTCCTGTCATTAATCCGAGTAGCATACATGGTGAATGTGTCGGCTCTGCAAAGAAGCAATGTACGTTGTCTTTATACAATAACTTTAAACCAAATGCTACTCCGCCAGGTCCGCCCCCTACTCCGCAAGGAAGGTAAACGAATAAAGGATGTTCTTCATCTACTACAATCTTTAACTCTTCTAATTGCTTTTGTAAACGTGATGCTGCTACTGCATATCCTAAAAATAAATCATGTGAGTTTTCATCATCTACAAAATAACAGCTAGGATCTGCATCTGCTTGCTGACGCCCCTCTTCTACTGCTTTACTATAATCAGCTTCATATTCAATAACGTTTACACCTTTACGTCTTAATAAATCTTTTTTCCATTCTTTTGCGTCCGCTGACATATGAACAGTTACGCTAAAACCTAGTTTCGCACTCATAATCCCAATGCTTAGCCCTAAATTACCTGTAGAACCTACCGCAATTGAGTATTTTGCAAAAAACTCTCTACAAGTATCACTGTCTAAAATGGAATAATTATCTTCTTCTGTTAACATTCCATGCTGCAAAGCTAATTGTTCAGCATGTTTCAGCACTTCATAAATCCCGCCCCTAGCTTTAATTGATCCTGATATTGGAAGCTGACTATCACACTTTAATAGCAATTCTCCTAATATAGGTTGCCCGTAATTTTTCTCTAAAGACCTTTTCATAGAAGGTATCTTCACTAAAGGTGATTCTATAATACCGCCTGTTTCTTTCGTTTCAGGAAAAACTTTCGCAATATATGGTGCAAAACGCTTTAATCTCTCTTCCGCATCTTGTACATTCTCTTCATTCAGTGGCGAATCTATTATTGCCATTTCATACTTTTCCATGTTCGGATTCATCCAAAACACTTCTTCTGTTGCGATTAATTTATTTATTAGTGGATATTGCTCTTTTAATTTCTCTATTTCCTTCATTTTTCTTCCTCCTCATAACCTTGTAGCTTACGATTCAATAAATTATAATTAAATTAATTTTAATATAGTTTAACATAAATTATTCACTTTATTTAATTTTAATTTAATTTATTTAAATATAATTTAATAATTAGTAAGGAGATTTTCATTATGGAAAATATAGATATTGGTAAAAAGATTGAAAAACAAAGAAAAGAAAAAGGTTTAACGAGTAAAGAACTAGCAACGATGGCAGGTATTACACCATCTATGTTAAGTCAAATTGAGCGTGGGTCTGCTAACCCTTCTATTCAAACATTAAAAGTACTCGCTAAAGCTCTTGATGTTCCAACATTTAGCTTTTTACTTGAAGATACAAATACAGACGATTTAATTGTACGTTCTCATAAACGAAAAAAAATGATTATCGATAATTTATCATATGAATTGCTCTCACCTGATTTCACAGGAAATTTAGCAACAGCAATTATGACTGTTCCGCCGAATACAGCTTCATCAGAAAATGTACTAGAACATAAAGGTGAGGAATTAGCATTTGTATTAGATGGGACAATCACATTGCACTTAAACGAAGAAGAATACATATTAGAAACTGGTGATAGTGTAAAAATACCTGCTTATTTAAAGCATAAATGGGTAAATCAATTTGAGAAAAATGCGATTGTCTTATTTTCTGTTACTCCGCCGATTTTTTAATACATAATAAAAAGATAGCCACGCATGGATACACTCCATAGGTGGCTATCTTTTTATTTTTTCGGCACGAACATAATCCCTAAACTAATAACAAAAAAGCTCATTATTTGCTGTACTGATAAACCAAATAAAACCGAATTTTGTTCACTAATAAGCGAAATAATAATATGAGCAACTCCCTCAACTATTAGAAAAACACTTATGTTCTTTCCATTTCCAAGTCTTTCATTTTTCATCCATAACAAGCCGATTATACAAAGGGCAAGGATGATCTCGTATGCGAAAATGGGATGATATAAAAATTTAGATTCATATATTTTCACACCCCAAGGCAATGTCGTTTGTACACCTATTTTGTGGTTGAATAGAAAATAAAAAATAATACTCATACATAGTCCAATAGGTAATGCATCAAGTAAAATACGAAGCGAAAATTGTCCCTTTTTACTTTTCCAAACAATGTATATACTCGCAATTATGCATCCTACTATCATATGCTGCATACTTCCTACAGCTAATAGTGCCTGCAATGGCGACCTAAAGGCCCATACTGGATTTAAAATTGCCGGTGCAAATTTCCATACAAATACGATGATAAGAAAAGCATTTGTTACTGCATCCATCATTTTTTCATATGGTACACTTTGTTTCTTCATCTTTCGTTTCATCAACATAAATCCAAATAAACTTCCAATTATAAGAGATACGGGTTGTAACTTCACGATCCACTCCATCACTATGAAATCCCCTCTTTAACTCTCAATTAATTTCTTAAATTTCTCTTCTAATTGATCTGGAGGTAATACGCCTCGTACTTGCTCTACGATAATTCCATCTTTATTAACAAAAAATGTCGTTGGTAATGAAAATACTTTATAATCTAATCCAGCTACTCCGTCCATATCTAGTAAAACAGGAAACTTAAATCCGTGACGATCTGCAAATGCACTCGCTTCTTGTACTGGATCTCCAATTGTCGCATTTACCGCAAAAATTTCAACATCCTTTTTATATTTATCATACATACGAACTAAGTCAGGTGCCTCCATTTCACATGGGCCACACCATGATGCCCAAAAATTAATAAGGTATGGCTTTCCTTTTGCATCATTTAACGAATACAGCTTCCCGTCTAACCCTTTTAATGTTATGTTTGGCGCTTTAAATCCTACTTGTGGTAATACTTCTGTTTCTTGTAACTCCGCTTGTTTTGCTTTTCTTTCTTTTTCTTCTTTCTTTGTATTATAAAAATTAACTCCGGCCCAAATTAATGCCCCGGCCAGTATAATCGCAATTAGCTTCTTCACTTTTCTTCCTCCTCATTTTTAAAAGCCTGTAAATCCACCGAATAGACGAATAAAGAATGCGGTAATTTTCGTCATTTGATTTGTATACAATAAAACCCCTGTTACAATCATCATTCCACCGCCAATTTTCATCATGACATTGGCATATGTAACAATCCATTTTACCTTCCCAATAAAGAATGCCATCACAAAAAATGGAACCGCAAACCCAAGAGTATACGCGGTAATATAAAGAAGTGCCCCCTCTGGATTTGTTGCACCAAGCATGAGTACAGCTGAAAATATCGGTCCAACACATGGCGTCCAACCCGCTGCATATGTCATACCGACTAAAATTGAGCGAATATATCCAGTCGATTTACTGCTGTATTGTACTTTTTTCTCTGCCATAAGCCACTTAGGTTGAAACAAACCTGTCATAAACAGTCCCATCAAAACAATAAAAACCCCACCAATTTGTTGAATCAATTTTTGGTTAGATGAAAATGTTATTCCAATCCAACTTACCGATAAACCTAACGCATAAAATATAACCGAAAATCCGATCATAAAAAATACGGTATGTATAATCGCTGATTTTTGCATCATTCCACGATTCTCTTTTAAATCTTGAATAGACACACCTGTAATATATGATAAATAAGATGGATATAGCGGTAAAGAACATGGTGATATAAATGACAATACCCCTGCCCCAGCTACAAGCCAAATTGTTAAATCTGCTGCATTCATTTTACTCCCCCTAAAGCACTACAATAAGTAGTGTTAATTCTTAAAAAAAAGAGGCTATATGCACTCTCCGACAATAAGTACAATCGACATACAGAATAAACCTAATGTTACATATACCGAATTCGTATGTAATGGAATATTGAGCTTAACAACTTTTTCATTTAACACTTGCTCGATTCGTAAATTTATTGCTGTTTTTGCAAATGAAGCTGTCACACATCGATTTTCCATTGTCTTTATTTTAATTAATTTTAATAACGCACTACCTAATTCGAATGAAGATTTCATCTTTTGCATTGCATATTTATCTGCTGCTAGCTCCTGATACACATGATAGCGCTGCAATAACCCTTTTAATATCGGGATGTACACCATTCCTTCTGCTAATAACGTAAAACAAAATAATTTTAATGGATCTCGATTAGTTTGATGATATTCTTCATGGAAAATAATCGCATCCATTTCTTCATCTGAGAATGTTTGAAGCATGCCTTCTGACATGACAACTTTCGGACGAAATAACCCAATTGTAAATGCTGTAACTTCCGCGTTCGGCAATATATATATTTGTTTTCCTTTTCGAGTGAAAGGGATAAGTACTTTTTGTAATTTTTTACTATAGAAAAATTGTCGCCAAATTCTTTTGCACACTATGAGTACTGTAAGTAATAGTAATCCAGCAATTATAATACGAATGAGCGATAATTCCTTCATATGTTTTTCTAATTGAAACAAGCAAAAATTCGAAAAAAAGAACGCCTTATTTTGAAACAGAAATGGATATGTAACGTAATACACTAACATACTGAAAAAGAGGGTACTAACAATTACTGCTAACAATACGATTTTACGCATTTGCCATTTCATTTCATTGATCCTCTTTTTTTAACTGACTCAATTTGTCTTCTAATTTTTTTATTAAAGTCGGATCAGCCTGCTCTAACTCATCTAGCATATGATTTACAACTAAATCTCCAAATTCCCCCATCAATTCCTGTGTCATTTTCTTCGTTTGATTGGATAAGAATTCTTCTTTTGTTTGTACAGTACGATATATGCCACTTCTTTTCACCGTCTGTTTTTCTAAGTGTAATTTCTCTACTAACCTGTTCATAACTGTCATAACAGTGTTAAAATTCACAGGTGATTCTTCACTTAATTTCTGCTGCACTTCTTTAATCGTAATACCCTCGGTAGACCAAACAATCTCCATAATTTTTGCTTCAAGAGGTCCAAAAAAGTGATTTAATCCTTGCTCATTTAATTTATAGTTTTGAGTAAACATAGTATGGCTCCTTTCACACTACAAATTGTAGTACAAATTAAATGAAAGGTCAAACAAGAATGATATACACTAAAATTCACTACCTATAAATACGTAGGCCATTCCATTCATTTTAAACCTAATTTCTCTCCAAATGTCTCAAAGAGATACTGCTCTAATATTTGTACATTAAACTTCTCATTGCGCCCAAGTGCAAATAATTCCCGATCCTTTGCTACGATAGTATCTAAAGGAATAACGACATTATCCACTATTTTTGTAATTTCAATGATGTTACTTTTTACATTTACCTCTGTTTTAAATTCAACATTTTCTAATACGATATGTGAACGTCTTCCTGATGTAAAAAAAGTAAAATTAGGATTTTTAACAACGCCAATTTCAGCCTCTAACGCATATAAATAGTGAAAAATTATATCTCTATGTCCATCTTTTATTATTTTTTCATCCTTCTCATCATCTAAGTATTCTTTCACCTTCGCTGCAAACTCAAATCGAAAATCCACCTTTTTCACGCTCCCTCTTTGTATTTTTATATTAAATAAATATACTGAAATAATTTTACCATATTGTAATACAAGTTCCTATTAAAAGTAAAAAACGATTTGTGAAATCTCTACTATTTCCGATTCCTTTTTAAAGTATAAACACTAATTCAATTTGAATTAATGCTTCGTTATATCCATTTAAACATATTGTTTCCATATTTTGAAACAATAGTATGAAGTATTATATATCGATAAAGTGAAACTTTAATCAATGGGGTTTTGTTCATCCCCCACTGATTATCAACCCTCACCAATCAGACTTTTACAGGCAGCCCGCAAATAGCGGGGTAAATTGTTTCAAATTCATTTTTCTATATAGTTATCACTACCTTTACTATTCCAATATACTTAAACTATATTTTCTACTTATTCATTACATGAGAGAAGGAATGTAACTCTCTTCTATCGAATTTTTTATATAACAAAAATGATTAGGTGGTGCTTTACTATGAAATTAGCTGTCATTGGTGGCGGTGATTTACAAGATTCAAATCACTTGCCTATTAATGAGCGACTTATAGAATTAACAAATAAACAGTATCCAAAAGTATTATTCATCCCTACAGCTAGTCATGATGATGAAAGCTATATAAAGTTATTTTTAGACACGTTCGAAAAACAATTACACTGTGAAGTACAAATTTTACGTACTATAGCTGATACACCTTCTAAATATGAAATAGACGAAATGATTCAGTCTGCTGATTTAATTTATCTCGGTGGCGGGAACTATATTCACATGCTTACAGAATGGAAAGAACTTAAACTCGATGAAAAATTACTATTGGCTCTTGAGCAAGGAACACTCATTGCAGGCAATAGCGCTGGTGCTATGTGTTGGTTCACATCTAGTATCCGATCAAATTATGAAGGTTCTGGTTATATAGAGTGTAACGGTTGGGGGATTGTTAACAAAAGGTTTTGTCCACATTATAATCAATTAAATAGAATGAACGCCTTCCATTCCTTTTTACAAAATCATCAAGGTAATATAGAAGGAATTGCACTAGAGGATAATTGCGCTTTATATATTACAGAAGAATCTTTTGAAATTATCGGTGAACCTGAAAAAGCGTGGGAGTTTTATATGAGCGATAACAAGCTCATTAGACAACATTTTGATATCACTTTAAAAAGCTATTTGTAAACATACACTTACAAAAAATGTCCCTAAGTATAATAACTTAGGGACATTTGCATGATTTAACTCACTAGTCGTGTAATTCGTTTCTTCTGCCATGAAAGCTTATAATATGCATACTGTAATATTAAGCTGACAATAAATGCTGCTGGGTACCCAATCCATATCCCTTCTATGCCAAGACTTGTATGGTAAGAAAGGTAATACGCTACAGGTACTTCAACAAGCCAAATTGATACAACTCCGATAACAGTTGGCCATAATACTGTACCACTCGCTCGCATTGTCGCACTAATAATTTGCGCATGCCCGAAAATTAAATAACTCCATAACGTAATCATAACTAGGCTATGAGCAATTTCAATTGTAGTTTGACTCGTTAAAAATAGTGATAGAATGTCTCTTGAGAACAAGTAAATAAGAGATATTAGCACACCACCGATGACGTAGTTCATAATAATTCCGGCCTTCACAACTTTCTGCAATCTATCAAATTGATTCGCACCAATTGATTGTGCTGCAAAAATGGAAACTGTAATACCAAGGCTAACTGCTGGCATTTGTACATAACTTGCAACCTGGTTCACAACGCCATAAGCTGCTGTTGCATCCGAACCATAACGATTCACAAACGCGATTACCGCAATTTCAGATAATGAAACTAATATCATATTAATACTCGCTGGAATTCCGAGTCGTAACAATAGCTTCAATAACTCCCTATCCATGCGAAGATATTTCCTTACCGTACTATCTAATTGTAGTGGGTGATTTTTATTCTTTAAATACACTAGCATGACAATAAACGTAATCACTGTAGATATAACAGAAGCATAGGCTGCTCCATACACATCTAATTTCGGAGCTCCTAACCATCCAAAAATAAGAATTGGTAATAAGATCATATTTAGCGCTGTACTTACAATTAAAAAGTAAAATGGCGTTTTAGAATCTCCTGTACCTCTCATAAATGTTGTGTATGCAAAATATAAAAATAATACTGGCATCGATATAAATAAAATACGTGCATAATGAACACTTATATCAATAATATTTTCTGGCGTTCCCATTAGGCGCATAATATCCATCGCAAAAATACTACCTATTATCGCCAACACAACTCCAATAATAAATGTAAATGTCAGTGTCGTACCAACGATAGCTTTTAAACGATCTTCGTTTTTAGCACCAAACGCCTGACCAATTAAAATAGAACTCCCTGAACCAATACCAATTACAAATGAAACGAGTAAGAAAAATAGTGGAAAGAATGCTGATATAGCTGCTAAATCATTAACGCCAAGCCATCTTCCTACTACTACCATACCGAATAATTGTCCAATCGATTGTAATACATTACTTAATAGTAACGGTACTAAAAACATGGACATCGATTTCCAAATCGGTTTACTCTCACTTTCTAACTTATGTGACTCCGCACCTTCTTTATTATTATCTGTAGGTGGTTTCAAATTTCATTTCTCCTTTTATTAAAAATCTGTTTTTCAACTTCTATTTCTTTGTATAGTTGTTATAATAATGTGCCTCTATTTATTTTCTTTTCCATATTATCATAACTTTACCCAATATTGGCTTCCATCTGCTGTTCTATCTAAAAACCCATATTCGATTAAATACCTTCTTAAAGTTACAAAATCCGGGTATACTCTTTCTATGATAGTATTTACTTCTTTTTCAGTGTACTTTTTATTACTATCAAACTTCGTCACTAAATGGCGTAATATAATTAATTTGCGCTTTTGCTTTTTCGGAAATGTAGAAAGTGGTCCATCTAATCCTTCTGTAAAATGCGCTTTTAATACTTCATCATTTTCTTCTTCCGTAATATTGTAGCGATCATCTACCATCGTTGCGGTTCTATGAATTGGTACAAATTTCGTTTGTACTTTTGATTTTTCTTCTGACAGTTCCATTAACGCTAAAAACACTTTCGCTTGCTTCATTTTCTCTCGAAGTGTAAATCGATGATTACGAATGGTTGATGTACTTCCGCCATCCATCTCTTTTACAATCTCTTTATCATTTAGCCCCATATAGAAAAACTGAACCATTTTCTTTTGCAAATCCGTTAAACCAGTATACTTCTTATCAAGGTTTAATAAATAATCAAACATAGACGTATGTTCATTTTGCACATGCAATTGTACAAACTTCTCTGCTTCATACAAAACCTGATTATCTTGATAAATAACCCCCTTAATAAACGCTTCTCCACAAGCTAAACAAATATACTCCTCTGCTTCCGCTTCAAATACATACCCTTTCTTCAATTCTTCTACCGAAGCATCCCAAAACTTCTCTGAAATATCACTCACACTAAACACTCCTTTAAAATGTTTATCTAAAAACAGACATTTCCCAATAACGTTTACTATCTCTTCATCATCTTAACATAAAACAAACAAACACTTCAATGTTTCGTTTACCCATTTTATAAACTTTTATAAAAAACGTCCACTAAATAATTTTATAAAAAGACTTAAAGTAACAAAAAAGCGAATGTATTTAATACACAAATGAAGATAGGATGTGAAACAAAACATGACTATTCTGCAAGATCCTTGGTTTACTGTTAATCAAATTTACGGTTCACATCATACTCTTGGTCTCCCGCCTACTATACTGAAAGAACTAAAATACGCTATTCAATATTTGAGTGATAACAACCTCGTTCTACACGGAACTGGTACTCACTCATTCCAAAACTTCAGCATTCAATTTTAACTACAAAAAAGGTATTTCCGTATATGGAAACACCTTTTATCCATTATATATTCTATTTATAACCTCGACTAAAGCCTTACTTACCTGTACAAATATATGCTTTCGATTTCCATCCTCAACAAATTTATTTGCACAACTACCCATAACCGTCATACAACTAATTATGACTAGCGCTAACTTTCTATTCTTGTAAGTCACTTCATACCTCTCCACTATTACAAAATTCCATTTAAATTTATCCCATCAGGAAATTTTACATGAATAATAAAGCGTGTGAATATGCAATTATGCATATATTCACACGCTTTATTACGATATCGTGATTTAATTTAGTTAAAGAACACGTATACCGAGGTGACTGACTTGAAGTTTAAAGCGAAAAAGAATCCATTTCACGTCATTTTTATTACATTATTTATCAGTATTTTTCTCGTTTCACTATTCTTCCAAAATGAAAATTCTATTTTTTTCACTCTCATGATGCTGTTAAATATCGTGAACCTTTCTTCATTCTATTTTTCTCACTACAATATAACGGAATCATCCCTTGTTGTAAAACATGGTTTTGTATTTCATACTGAAATTCCATTTGAAGATATTCGTCACGTTAAATTCTCTGGCAAAACAATTCGCTCTGAAAAGTGGACTAGGCAGCAATTAGAAATCCATTACAATTTATTTGATTCTGTGACAACTTTCGTACCCAAAGAAGAGGAAAAATTCATTGCACTCTTAAAAGAAAACTGTCCACATATGAAAGTATTGAATATGCCTACTAACAAATAATATATTTTGGCACTGGTAGTAGTACAAATGGAGGGACATAAAAATAAATATCAAAAAAACCAAGATTCTACACAAAGAACCTTGGCTTTTTCTATTACTCTTTCGGAGCAATCATTTTTTTCGGATCGACAATTTCATTAAATTGTTCTTCTGTTAGTAGTCCAGATTGCAGTGCTGCTTCTTTTAACGTTAACCCTTCTTTATGAGCATGCTTCGCAATTTTCGCTGCATTTTCATATCCGATATGCGGGTTTAATGCTGTAACAAGCATTAATGAACGATTCACATTCTCTTTAATTACTTCTTCATCTGCTTCAATACCAACTGCACAATTATCATTAAATGAAACAATTGCATCCGCTAATAGATGAGCAGATTGTAAGAAGTTATATGCAATAACAGGTTTAAATACATTTAATTCAAAATTACCTTGGCTCGCTGCAAATCCGATTGTTGCGTCATTTCCCATCACTTGCGCTACAACCATCGTTAACGCTTCACTTTGCGTTGGATTTACTTTACCTGGCATAATAGAGCTTCCTGGCTCATTTGCCGGAATAATAATTTCTCCTAGACCACTACGTGGACCACTTGCCAGCCAGCGCACATCGTTAGCAATCTTCATTAAATCAGCTGCTAATGCTTTTAATGCACCATGCGTATATACAACTTCATCATGGCTCGTTAATGCGTGGAACTTATTTGGTGCAGAAATAAATTGCTTACCTGTAAATTGGCTAATTTCCTCTGACACCATCTCACCAAATTTAGGATGAGCATTAATACCTGTTCCAACTGCAGTACCACCAATTGCAAGCTCTTTCATATATGTATTGCTCTCAGCAATCATACGCTCTGTTTTTTCAAGCATACGGTGCCATCCGCTAATTTCTTGTCCTAATGTTAACGGTGTTGCATCTTGTAAGTGTGTACGACCAATTTTTATAATATGTTCAAATGCAGTTACTTTTTCTGCTAGCGTTTCTTTTAATTTCGTAATTGCTGGTAATACGTGATTTTCCACTGCAATTACACATGCTACATGAAGCGCCGTTGGGAATGTATCATTTGAACTTTGAGACATGTTCACATCATCATTCGGATGAATATGTACGTCAGATTCCTTCTCTTTCAAAATTTGATTCCCTCGATTTGCAATTACTTCATTCACATTCATGTTTGACTGTGTACCGCTACCAGTTTGCCATACGACAAGTGGAAAATGTTCATTCCATTTCCCTGCAATCACTTCGTCAGCTGCTGCCACAATTGCTTCTGCTTTTTCTTCTGATAGCTTTCCTAATTTTTGATTACTAAGTGCTGCACTTTTCTTTAAAATGGCAAATGCTTTTACAATTTCAAGCGGCATTTGCTCTGTTCCAATTGGGAAGTTTTCTTTACTACGTTGCGTTTGTGCTGCCCATAATTTATCAGCTGGAACTTTTATTTCTCCTATTGTATCTCTTTCAATTCTGTACTCCATTTTTTCATCCCCTTGAAAATAAAATACCTACATTTCTCATTTTAACAGAATCTCACCCGAATGATAAGAATTCTCACTCGTATATATAAAAAAAATACCTCCTGCCATCGCAGAAGGTATTTTTTTATGATGCTTGCTTTCCTTTTTCAACGTCATCTACATACCAAATGAACTTGCCTGTGTATCCGTAAATAACTGCTAAAATTAATGAAACAAAGCTTAACCACATAAACGGAACGTATGAGAACGTTGCTACACCTAAAATACCAGCCATAAAAATACCATTATCCGACCACGGAACCATACCAGAAGTTAACGTTCCACCTACTTCTGAGTTACGCGCTAATACACGTCGGTCTATTTTTAATTTATCATAGCTATCTTCCATAATTTTCGGTGTTAAAATTAATGATACATACATCGCACAACCAAATATATTAGCTAAGAATGCTACGATTAATGTAGACAATGTTACATTACCTGCAGAATTTAATTTCTTCTCAAATTTTGATACAATCACTTTTAAAACACCTAGTTTTTCAAGTAATCCACCAAATCCTAAACCGAAAATAATAACGGCTACTGAGCCAAGCATACCGTTAATTCCACCACGGTTTAATAACTTGTCAACAAACTCAACACCTGATTGAATTGAGAATCCGTTATACGCTGTTCCAATCGCCTCTCCAAAGTTCATTCCTTGGAAAAGAGTTGCCCAAATTGCACCAATTAAAGCTCCCATTGCAATTGTTGGCATAGAAGGTTTCTTCATCGCTAATAAAGCGATAACAATGACTGCCGGAACAAGCATCCATATTTTAATATCAAATTCCTTTAATAAAGCTTCTTTTAAAAACTCTACTCGATTCAAATCTACATTATCGCCGCCATACATCCAACCAGCTACAGTAAACATAATGCTAGTAATAATGTAAGCCGGAACATCTAATACGAGCATAGCTCGAACGTGAGCAATAACGTCTACTTTCGCCATAGAAGCTGCAAGAACTGTGCTATCAGAAAGTGGTGATAATTTGTCACCGAAATAAGCTCCTGAAAGAACTGCACCAGCAACAAGCGGAAGTGGTAAGCCAAGTCCTTCACCAATCGCCATCATAGCAATACCTGCTGTTCCAACTGTTCCCCATGATGTTCCTGTCGCAATAGAAGTTATCGAACAAATAATTAATGTTGCTAATAGGAATATGCTAGGGTGAATAAACTCTAATCCATAATAGATTAATGTTGGTACAACGCCACCAGCAATCCAAGTTCCAATTAAAGCACCTACCGCAACTAAAATCAGTATTGCTTCTAATCCGTTAGAAATCCCTTTCGTAATTGCATCTTGCAATTCTTGATAACGAAATCCTAATCTTAATCCAAGCGCAATTACTAAAAACCATGAAATAAATAGCGCTAATTGAATTGGGAGATCAAAAATCGTTTGGAAGGAAAAGACAACAGCAAGAAATAGTAATAAAAGAACTATGATTTCTAGCATCGATGGTAATCTTACACTTTTCATTTTTTTCTCTCCTTACAAGTCGATAACATGACGTGTGTCGTCTTACATGTATGTAATATACAATTAGCGAAGACAAAACAAAATTTTCATATTATTTCGATTTATTTTTCCAGTATAATATAACACCTTTTCTATTGTAAAAGTAGATGTTACTTTTCGCAATGGAAAATATAAAAAATGTTACATTTTTATATAGAACAATCTAAAAATAACTTTTTTAATATTTGCCACAACAAAACTTTTTACTATTATCCTCCCCTTTTATGGAATATCATTTTTCTCCACAAAAAAGCACACATCATTAAAATGATGCATGCTCTACTTTTATTTATACATATTTTGTATTTCTTCTTTATTTTTAAGTATTTCCACAAACTGATCGCTACAGCCTTTCGGAAATAACACTCCGAGCCCATAGGAATGCTCAAACTGAAAATGAGGGTACTTTGCCTTGACCTCATCCCAAAATTTATACACACCGAAGTTTCGATTTTTCACCTCAATATCATGAAATAACACAATACCGTTATTCGCAAGTTTCGGTAGCCATGTTTTATAGTCATGAGAAACTGCTTCATACGTATGATAGCCATCAATATGCAACAAATTTATCGTTCCATCTTGAAACTGATCCACGGCCTCATCAAAAGTAGACCGAATTAAATTCCCTATTTGAGGATAACTCGTGCTCACAAATTTACTCACTATTTGAAAAACACCTTCTCCATATGGACCTGTGTGCTCATCTCCTGCCCAAGTATCTACAGCAAAGCATTTTGTAGATAACCCTTCATCTTTTACCCCTTGGCAAAAACTGAAAAAAGAAGCTCCTAAATGTGTACCTAACTCAACTAATATTTCTGGCTTTTCAAATCTTACTAAATCATAAGCGAAGTTTAAATGTCCCACCCAAGCAGAATTCATACGAATATATGGACTGTATTGATCAAATTCAAATGTTGGTTTATGAGTAACCCAGCTCATCACATTTCTCCTTCTACACATATTTTTAACAAACCAAATTACTCTTATCTTTATTTTTTTATCCTCTTGATTATGATTTATTTTTATAATTTTATCTCGCTTTATTTCACCTCCTCACTTGTATCGTAAACATAACTGGAACTACTAAAATTCCCACCTTATAACACAGAAATTTCAGTTTATTTTTTATTCATTTTGTGATATATTGCATATTGTATCCGAAACGAATTTGTAGAAAAGGAGAATAAAAACTATATGGATCCAAATCGTTTAAAAGGAATCATTATGGTTGTAATTGGTGCTTGTTTATGGGGATTGTCCGGAACAGCTGCACAACAACTTTTTCAATATGAAAATGTTTCTACTGAATGGTTAGTTACAATTCGTTTGCTTATATCTGGCATTATCTTGCTCATGATTTCATCATTCGGAACGAGAAAAAAAGAAATATTCGGCATATGGAAACAAAGATCTGATGCTACTAAAATAATATTGTTTGGCCTATTCGGTATGCTTGCTGTACAGTACACGTACTTCGCTTCTATTAAAGAAGGGAATGCTGCCGTCGCAACATTATTGCAATATTTAGCTCCTATATTTATTACTGTATACTTACTTTTCAAATGGAACGTTCGGCCATCAAAAATTGATTTCATTTCCATTACCCTTTCATTAGTAGGCACTTTTCTCTTACTAACAAATGGGTCTGTTCATAACTTGGCTGTTTCTACACCGGCTATTATTTGGGGTATTTTATCTGGGGTATCTCTTGCTTTTTATAGTTTATATTCCAAGGAATTACTAGAAAGCTGGTCTTCCTCTGTTATCGTTGGATGGGGCATGATTATTGGGGGTATTGGTGTTACGATTCTACACTTTATTTCTACAAACGAATTCATTTTATTATCGACTATGAAATATGTAAAACTAAGTACCCTACCGCTCATCACATTTGTCGTCATTTTCGGAACACTGATTGCATTTTATTTATACTTAGACAGCATACGATACCTGACTCCGAAAGAAACGACATTATTCGGTTGTACTGAACCACTCGCAGCTATTATTTCTTCTGTACTTATATTACACGTACCCTTTCAATCTTTTCAGTTATTAGGGGCTTTTTGTGTCATTGTAATGGTGCTCATCTTAAGCCAAAAACCGGATGAAGGGAAACAGGAATTAAAGTTTGTTCATGAGAAAAAAGAAAATATACAATGAAAGGATTGAATTCACTATGCCTATCCCTCAAAATTATAAAAAACAAGGAAGAGTTTCGGCAAAATCACTCGTTTTAAATCAACTACAAGATTGGATTATTGAAGGTGTACTGCAGCCTGATGAAAAAATTAATGATGGGGAGTTGGCTGAAGCACTAGGAGTAAGCAGAACACCTGTAAGAGAAGCACTTCAAATATTGGAGCTTTCTGGATTAGTGGAAATGGTACCTGGGCAAAAAACAAAAATTGCTCCTATTAAGTTAGACGACATTCCTATCATTTATGAAACGATGGCTGGTCTTCACTCTATTATAGGAAAGCAAGCACTTCAACACATTACAGACGCTGATTTGAAACTACTTTCTGAAATAAATGCTGATTTTCAGCGCTCTATAGAGACGAAAAACGCAAAACAAGCTTTAAAACTAGATATACAATTTCACAATACAATTTCTTCTATTGCTAAAAACCAATATATTGAACCCTTTCTAGAAAATATGCAACTTCACGTTTTACGCCTTGAATATTTGTTTTTCCAAAACTTTGTTCCAGCAAGTCAATCTATTGAAGAACATCACTCTATCATTCAAGCATTGCAAAAGCAGGACGAAAAACAAATGGAACAAATGATGTCTCAAAACTGGCTCCGTCCAATGAAAGAAATATCAAAAATAATGTCTACGAAATAATAATAGAGCTGGTTACACAAAATCGTAACCAGCTCACCTTTTACTAATCTATATAGTTATGCCTGAATATCTGCATATTCTTCCATATCTTCGTACTCTTTTTCCAATTCCTCTAAAGACAGCTCGTATAATTGTCGGTCGCGAATTTTAAACACACCTGCTCCAATTAACTCATCAATTAAATGCCTCTTACGATTTTCAACAGCAAAACGGAGTTGACTACTCATCTTTTAAAAAACTCCTTTCTACGTTCATTGAAAATGATAATCTTTATCAATTACCACTTTTGATTATAAAAGATGACTCTTTATAAGTAAAGTAATTTCATGAAATATTTACCTTACAAAGTATTTGTGGCCACATTATATATATGTATGCCGTGCGAAAAATGTTATGACACATTTTCTTATCCTTTTTCTTTCATACTTTGCAAGTTGTCTCACCATGATTAAATTCACCATCTATTTCCACTTGAATGGTGACATGTTCTACATGAAACTTCTCCTTTAATACATCCGTAGCCTCTTTTAATACATTTTGCGTTTCATCACCTTTAATAATCAAATGGCAAGTTAATACTTGAAAATCAGATGTGACAGACCATATGTGCAAATCATGAACTTCTTTTACAACCGTAATATTTAATAATGTACTTTTTACCTCTTCAACATTTATGTGCTGGGGTGCACCTTCCATTAATATATGGACCGTATCACGTGTTACACGCCATCCACTAATAATGACTAAAATAGACACAAGAATACTAGCAATCGCATCTGCAACAGTCCATCCGAAAAATTTAATAAGTAGCGCAGCAATAATCGCTCCAACTGATCCTAATAGATCGCCTAATACGTGTAAGAAAGCACTTCTTAAATTCAAATTCCCCTTCACATCTCCGCCTCTCATTAATATCCAAGCTGATAAAATATTAATAAGCAGACCAAGTACAGCAATAATGAGCATCCCATTACTAGCAATCTCAACTGGCTCTTTAAAACGGCGAATTGCTTCAATAAAAATGTATACTGAAATGACAATAAGAACGACACCGTTACATAATGCCGCTAACATTTCGACTCGCTTATACCCATATGTTTTCGCAGTTGTTGCTGTTTTTTCTCCGAGCTTGAACGCAAGTAAACTTAACGCTAAGGATACTGCATCACTTAACATATGCCCCGCGTCAGATAATAGTGCTAAGCTATTTGTTACAAATCCCCCAATAACTTCAGCAATCATAAAACTTGTCGTTAATACGAAAGCGATTAGTAGCGCTTTTTTATTGTTAGAATGACCATGATCATGTGAATGTCCCATACGAATGCTCCTTTAAGTGCAATATCTGTATGTTAGTATGAAACAAACTCCCCCTCTTTATCCCCCATTAACTGCCCATAAACGTCCGCTTCCTCTACCTACACACTTCGATATTTTTCAAACAAGTCCTTTTTCTCAACAAAAAATAAGACTACTTCTTTTTCAGCTTCATATTGTTTACTAATGAAAGAATTTTTAAGGAGGTTACTAAAATGAAACGTTTATTTCTCTGTATGGAGCGAGAACTTGTTGTAGTGAAAGAACAATATTGTCACTTTGAAACAGCGTGTCACTTACAAAATATGCAACCTACCTGTATCGCTGTTGATCCATTTCAAAAGAATCGTGTATACTGCGGAACATTTGGACGAGGTTTATGGTTAAGCGACGATGGCGGAGATTCGTGGAAACCGATTGGAGATTCATATCGTTACTTTGATTTCCCTAAAGAAGATGGTATTTTACACTCTTCGATAACTTCCATTACGATAAGTCCTAATGAACAAGTTAACGGCTATGGCGTCGTTTATGTCGGCACAGAACCGAGCGCTTTATTCCGTTCTGAAAATGGTGGTGAAACGTGGACTGAACTTAAAAATATGAAATCATTATTATCTTCTTATACGTGGGCTTTCCCGCCTAGACCTTTCACCCATCATGTTCGCTGGATTACAGTTGATCCAAACAATCCAAATACAATCCATGTTTCAATTGAAGCTGGTGCTGTTATTCAAAGTAATGATAGAGGGCATACTTGGATTGATAAAAAATTCGGTGCTCCTATCGATGCGCATCAATTGCTTATGCACCCTGAAGCTCCAAATCGCCTTTATGCATCATGTGGTGATGGTTTTATGGGCGGACCTGATCGCGCATACCTTGAAAGTTATAACAGTGGAAACAGCTGGATCTCATGCAGTGAAGGACTTGAACACCATTATTTATACAGCATGGCTATTGATCCGGCTGATTGTGATACAATTCTCGTTTCTGCCGCACCGAGTGCTGACCTCGCTCATCATCGTATTCCTTATGAATCTTATATTTATCGGAAAACGAAAGATACTCCTTTCCAGCAATTGCAGCAAGGTCTACCATCTGCAATTGGTACAGTCATTTCAATGTTTGCGACAAATCCAGCAGAACCACATACGTTTTACACTTTAAATAACAATGGCGTCTTTCAATCCAATGATAGCGGCGAATCGTGGGAACAACTAAACATTCCGTGGAAAGATGAGTATAAAACGCAGCATCCACATGCATTACTCGTTACTAGTTCTTAACGAAAAAAAGACTGCCTAATGGTTTTAGGCAGTCTCTTTTTTATTTCTTTAAGTCAATTACAATATCATCTAACGCAATACCCTTATTGCCTCCCAATCTTCGAGGCACAAAACGCTCCTTTACTTCTCCTCCAACTATTGTTACCGAGCCATAATTTTCAGGAGTGTGAATTCTTAAATTAACGTAAGGCGTTATTATTAACTTAGTCGCATTCTCATTAAGTTTTTGGAATGTTTCACTCCAATTAAAATTATAAGGATCTTCACCTGAGCCTCCATTTCCTTCTCCATAATACTGATTACCTATATCATCTCTCACTTTTAAATCAACATCCACTCCATCCCATACACCTCTTATTTCTTGAGCTACTTCTTGGTTGTAATATAGAATAAACGACATGGGTGTTATTTCCATTCTCTCCATATTAACTTTTACACCATCTTTTTCTGCACTACCTCTAATCAATTTCTCTTTATTTTCTATTCCTTTTAGATTAATATTAAAATTCCAATCTCCTTTTATCTCTTCTTCTGTTTCTAAAATGTTTATACTTTGTATACTCCATTCAACATTCACTGTAGTTCCTTTATTACTAACTAGATCACTACTTGTTTTTATTAAACCTTTATATTTCCTATCAGCGACCTTAATAATTTCATTGCTTCCTGATTGGGCACCTGCTCCTTTAATAGTTAAAAAATCCAACGTACTTGGATTTTTGCCTAAATCTCTGTTACTTTCTATAGAATAGTTTATTGATACTGTCTTACCATCGAAAATCGCATTATTAATCGTTATCTTAATTCCATTTCTTTCTTTTGTCATATTTAGTACTGTGGCGTATTGTTGATAATTATTATGAAGCCCCGTTTTCTTCTCTGCGTCCGCTTTATAATTTTCATATAACCCTGTTCTACCATTATCTAAAAATCGGAATATATCACCTACAATTGGCAATCCCCCTGCATATGTAGGAAACCCAATACCAAGCGTTGCAACTGATAACCCTACTAAAATAGATGCAACAGCAACACCTTTTTTCCAGTTTTTCATCTTTTTCTTCGTACGTATCGATTGTTTTACATTACGTTTCACTTTTTCTTTTTCAATTTCAGAAGCCTCAATTTCCTCAAGTTCTTTTTCATCTATATCAATATCATTTAATAATTCATAAATGTCTTTCATATTGCACTACCTCCAAAACTAATTTTCGTAGCATTTTGTTGTAGTTTCTTTTTTCCACGGTACACACGATTATCGATCGCTGCCCGAGTTAACCCTAACTTGTCTCCTATTTCTTCTGTCTTCATACCGAGAAGATATTTCATAATGAACACCTTTTGATCTAACGGTTCTAATTGATTAATAAGCTTCAATAACTCTTCCCTATCTTCCATAACGATTAATTCGTCTTCCGCTGACTTTTCTGTACTAATATGAAACTCATCTGAAATAATTTCTACTTTTCTAGCCGCTTTCCGGTAATAATCAATCGCCTTAAATTTTGCAATTGCCGCTATCCATTTTTTAAAATCACTCGGCTCTCCATGAAATTTATTTGCGTTATTCCAAATGGAAAGAAATATATCGTTTACACATTCCTCTATGAGTCCATCATTTTGAACTGGAAGAAGAACTTTGTGCGTTATTCCTTTTATGAGTGGTAAGTATGTATCGACAACGAATTCTAGCGCATCTTCTTTTTGCCGTTGTAATCTTTTTATAAAATTTTTCTCATTTGATTTCATGTAGCGATTCCCCTTATTTTTTTGTAAAAGCTTTTACACCCTATATAACGTCTTACAAAAAATTTTCTCTCATCTTTTTTTATTTTTTGTATGTTATGGAATACTTTCCCTACGCCATTGTCTCACATAACTATGTATTACAAGAAAATTTTCTCAAGTCTGCAATTTAATTCATGTAGTACACTATTTATATGGTCATCCTTTAACTAGGTGTACATTTTATTTCGTTAATCTACTTTTCAACATTTTAAATTAGGAGATGAGATGTGTATGTGTGGAATTACAGGTTGGGTAGATTGGAAGGAAAACCTTTCAAATCAACATGTTATTTTAAAAAAGATGGCAAATCGTATTCAGCATCGTGGGCCTGATGCTGAAGGGTTTTGGTTTTCACCTCGTGCGGCCTTTGCACACCGGCGTTTAATTGTTATTGATCCAGAAGGCGGGACACAGCCGAAGACATTTCGTGCTGGTGATTATACGTATGCTCTTACTTATAATGGAGAAATTTATAATTTCCGTGAACTGAGAGAGCAACTTCAACAGTGTGGTCATGCATTTGAAACGCATTCAGATACAGAAGTATTACTACATGCATATTTAGAATGGAAAGAAGACTGTGTACAACATTTAAACGGAATTTTCGCTTTCGCCTTATGGGATGATCAGAAGCAACAACTGTTTTTAGCACGTGATCATTTAGGCGTAAAGCCACTCTTTTATACAGAAAGAAATGACAGTATTATTTTCGGATCTGAAATAAAAGCATTATTAGCTCATCCATCTGTTCCTGCTGAAATTGATGCGGATGGCATAAATGAAATATTTGGATTAGGCTTATTTCGAACTCCAGGATGTGGCGTCTTTAAACATATTCAAGAAGTACGTGCTGGACATTCTATAACGTTTACACGTGATAAAAAAGTAGTTAAGAAGTATTGGAATTTAGAAAGTAAGATTCATACAGACTGTACTGAAGATACATCATCACATATTTTATCTATTTTACAAGATACAGTAAAAAGACAATTAATTGCCGATGTTCCTCTCGTCTGTATGTTATCAGGAGGATTAGATTCTAGCGGTATTACTGCACTAGCAGGTAAAGAATTTGCAGCGGAAAATAAAACACTTCATACGTATTCCGTTGACTTTGTAAATAGTGCAAAAGATTTCGAGCTGACATTTGCTCGCACTGGTTTAGACGCTCCTTGGGTAAAACGTGTTTCTGAACATGTAGGGACATCGCATCATGACATTATTGTGAATGCTGAAGAATTAGCAAATCACTTATTCGTTCCCCTCCGTGCAAAAGATTTACCAAGTGCTGGCGAAATGGAAACTTCACTATATTTACTATTTTGCGAAATGAAAAAAGATGCGACTGTAGCTTTATCTGGAGAATCTGCTGATGAAGTATTTGGTGGGTATCCCTGGTTTCACCAAGAAGAATTACTATATGTCGATAAGTTTCCTTGGCTAACAAATTGGAAAAACACTTCTCCTCTTCTATTAAATGAAGTAAATAACCAATGTAACTTAGAAGACTATATTGATACACGATTCCAAGAAGCAATTCTTGAAGTCCCTACTCTTGAAGGTGAAAGTAAAAAATCCGCAAAACAACGTCAAATGTTTTATTTATTTTTAACGAGATTTCTCCCATTCTTACTTGACCGTAAAGACCGTATGAGTATGGCTGTAGGATTTGAAGTTCGTGTACCGTTTTGCGATTATCGATTAGTTGAATATTTATGGAACGTTCCTTTCGATATAAAAAGCATTGATAATATTGAAAAAGGCATTTTACGTAGAGCACTGCAACCTGCTTTACCTGACGATGTACGCAATAGAAGAAAAAGTGCTTACCCAACTTCACAAGATCCACATTATTTACAAACAATCCGTCATTTATCACTCGACTTGTGCAGTAATAAAAACAATCCTATTTTCTCACTTATTAATCATTCCACATTACTTGCCATTGCCGATGAAAGCAATAAAGAAATTAACAATTTTGAAGCAAGAAGTGCTATGGAATATATGCTACAAGTAAATGAATGGTTGAAAACGTATCATATTCATATTGCTTAACAAAAAGGAGTTCAAGGATAAAAACCTTGAACTCCTTTTATATTAATTAGCACATTGTTTATTTTCAGTGTCAATAGACCACCCAATAATAGTGGCACAATCTCTACCTTTCCACTGCAGTACATTTGTTAATACTGGCTCAATCTGTAAGCAACTTCCGTCGTGCAATATTTCTACTAAAGATTGATCATCATCAAATTTTCGTTTATCACACTCTAAAATACCGTCCGTTGCCATTACAATGTGATTCATTCCTTTTTCTAATCCTCTGACACCTGACGTAAAGCAAGGTGTATTTGCTGCGAAAATATTTTTCCTACCAATATATTCGTAATTCTTCCGTTTATTTAACCGCCCTTTACCATTCTTCGTTTTTTCAGAATGGAATAAATATGCGAAGCAATCGCCAACTGATAGCCAATATAAAAATTCGCCTTTTCGCAAACAAATTAAGCATGCAAGTTCCTCATCATCTTGATCACATTTTTCAATAAACAACTCATCTGTAAATAACGCTAATAAGTACATATGTGTATGATGAAAAGCTAAATGTATCGGGTAGGAAAATAACTCTTTTAATTTCTCTTTTCTTTCTGAAATTGCTTCTATTATATAATTTATATTTTTTGTTTTGTGGTGTGTATCAAAAATCATAACAAATTCAAATTGTAATTTAGGATCCCACCAAGCAAGCACCGCATCTCCTCTTTCATATGCATCACTTTCTTGATTTCCCCCATATACGCCGACTGAAAGAGGACCACATTTTTCAACATGTATTTCATCTACATACATCTGCTCATGACTCATCCATTTAAATGTATTCACAGCTATCATCCTCTCTCTTGCTAAATGTATACCTTTACACATAGATTACCTTATATTTCAATAAAAATAAACTTTTTCAACATTTTTTATCCAAATAAAAGGATTTTATCTCTATACTAACGAATATATCTTATTATACGATGTAAAAATAGGGGGATTTATCATTATGAAAGACATCAATCAACATTGGGAAAGTATTTATTATCACTTACGATATGAATATGAAGACAACCTTTCCCACCAAGCCATTCGTATTTTACAAATCGTTTCTCGTGAGAAAGATATAACAATTGGAAAAGTCGCTACTGAGCTTAATCTTTCTCATAACACAGCATCTGAACATATAAAGCGCCTTATTCAAAAGGGTTTCATCGTTAAAGAGAGAAATAAAAAAGATGAAAGAGTGGTAAACCTTACATTAACAATTGAAGGAATTGAAGTATTAGAAAAACATACTTTACTAGATAAAGAAAAGATAAAAATATTAGAATCACAGTTATCAAAAGAAGAACAACAATTAATTGAAAAAGCATTTTCGCTATTAGCGAAGGAGGCAAAATATGCATTTCCTCGTTAAAGTAATCGTTTCGGCACTTATTATCGGCGTTATCACTGAAGTCGCTAAACACTACAGTACAATAGGTGGCTTTATTGCTGCCCTTCCTCTCGTGAGTTTACTTAGTCTATTTTGGATTTCATTCGAAGGCGGGAATAAACAAGAATTGAGTCAATTTGCTTTAGGGGTATTATATGGATTCCCCGCATCAGCACTACTATTATTTATTGTCTATATTGGTTTAAAAAATTCATTTACACTTAGTACATCGGTCTTATTCGGTGTAGGTGTTTGGTGTATTGTTTTTGCTTGTCAAAAATTATTTCAAGCTTAGTTAGGAGGGTTTACTATTTATAAATTTGTAGAGGTATTGGAGCAAACTATAGAAGTATATATAAAAGGAAGTAGTAAACAAACGGTAGTTATTCAAACCGGAATGAGTTGCTCATTTTATGATTGGTTTCCTATTATAGAAAAGCTTTCAGAGCACTTTACAGTCGTTTCATACCATCGCCCAGGTTACGGAAAAAGTGATTTAGGCAATCAGCCGCGTACAATAAGGCAAGTTACAAAAGAGCTACATATGTTACTAAACAAACTAGCTATTCAAGAGCCATTTATTCTAATCGGTCATTCCTATGGAGGATTATGTGCACAACATTTTGCGATGTTACATGAAGATAAGCTGCAAGCACTTATTTTAGTTGATTCTACTTCGATGAACTTACACCGTTTAGATGAACTTCATTTACCAATTTCTGATCAAACTGATTCTGATGATATGTGGCTTCAAAAATATAATACATACTCCAAAATGGATGTAGACATGCTTTATAATGAACTAAAACCTACACTAGCCGATCAATCAAGACAGCAAATTGAATTTTCTACCTCTCCTTCATTATATAAAGCGACAGCTTCTGAACTATGTGAGTGGAAAAATTGTGCTCGCTCAATAAAAGAGCTATATAAAACATTAGAAACACCTTTAATCGTTATCGGTAGAGACCCTCAATATTCTATTACTCAGTTGACTGAGGGTGGCATGCCAAAAGAGGAAGCGATACAACTTGAAGCAATGTGGCAAGAACTGATTCATGAACAATTACAAATCTCAATAAATAGCCAATATATTCTTGCCGAACATGCTGGTCACGGAATCGAAAATGATCGACCAAATATTATTATTGAAGCAGTTCAATCTCTACGAATAAAAAAAGGAAGCAACTAACGCTGCTTCCTTACTTATCTATTCATAATCTTCTTCATCATCGATTTCTTCATAATACGAATTCCCATTACTTACATATATAGGGCCATTCGCAACGTCAATACGTAATACCCATGCCCATGGCACAGCTAAACGTTTATGTATTGCTCGCCAAAAGCTCATTGATTTTCTTTCGTACTCCTGGAACTCCTGAAGTAACTCTTTGTAGGAGGAACCGTCTAACTGAATATTTGCTTCTAACAAACGAGAATGGGCATAGTACTGCAGCTCTAGTTCAGCAGCAATTTCCATTTCTTCTTCCGTTGCCATACCAATAATTGCTCCATCTGCTGGTGCAATTTCATATACGTTGTGAACTTCAATAAGCCCTTCTTTCTCTTTCTCAAACATGTAAACAGCCTCCTTTAACATATATTTTTTATGTTACAAAGTCATACTTCTACAATAACATCTCTCTTTCCTCTTTTTTTGATAAACTTTTACAAATTATTTATCTGATAATCTGTAGACTGTATTCTTTCAGCAAAAATGAAACAATTATTATCAAAAGTTAATTTATACACGTCAGGCATATGAAGGGTTTTCCAAAACTGAAAATCATATTTCGAATCAAAATAATTCATGAGTAATACCATAATATTCCCATGAGTACCTATTACAATATTCTTACCTTTATATTTTTTTAATATACTTTGCATACATATTACTGCGCGTCTTTGTGCTACATCATTGGATTCTCCGCCTTCGTATACAAAAGTCCAGTCTTCCCATACCTTCTGAAGAGCATCATTAAAATCCTGTACTGGTTCTTTACTTAATAGCCTTTCCCGTAAATCTTCTTCCAGTTGTATTGATAAATTATATGTATTCGCAATTCCTTGCACAGTTTGCATTGCCCTTTTGTACGGACTAGAAATCACAACATCAATATGTTTATCTTTTAATAAGCGTGTTACATGCTGCGTATCTAACAAACCTTTTTCAGATAAAGGCCTTTCCCGTTCTTCTTTTGTATATGTAGAATGGGCATGGCGAACGAAATATATTGTTGTCATTTTTCAACTTCCCTTCTTATTTTCAATCTACATTCAATGAAGCAAATAAGAAATCCTGTATTATAAAAAGAACAAGGACACTTTCTAAAAAGCGCCCTTGTTTACATAATAAAATTATTTCGTTATAATTTCCTTCTAAACTCTTCATCTGTTACAGCATCTTGAATAAAATAATCTATATTATTTCTCAGCTTTTTGTATGCAACTTGATCTTCTATATCGTTAAACATAATGACAACTTCTACTTTATTCCCTTTCTTATCTGTAGTATACAAGCTTTTTGTCAATACGAATGCGGTAGATCCACCTTTTTGACCAGCAAATTCAAACTTGCTATTATCAACTGTTCCTTTGAAAATATTCTCGATTTCTTCTTGCATTGATTTTGGAAAATACTTTCTACTATTTATTTTTTCCATTATACTCATATAATCTTTAGCGTTTGCACCTACTAATCGATCTGACCAAATTCGCTGAAATTCCATATCTACCTTTAATGGGATATCCCGTTTTTTCCATTCTTCTTGATCTTTCATCCATTCATGAATTTGTAACACATGTTTAGTATACTCGTCCTTTGACATGTTACGTATCATTTCTAACGATTGATTTTCTGGCTCGTGAAGCTCTTTTTCTACATACCCTCTCATATATAGTGAAGCAGTATACGAAGAGAACTTGTCATGACTAGTAAGCTCTAATTCTTTTATACTTTCATTCACTCTTTCTATTCCAAGCTTATCTAACAAATATGTTGTATTCGCATTAGAACTATAATGAATCATTCCTTTAGCCACTTCTTCTAAAGCGATCCGTCCATTTTGCACTAACTCTCTCACTTTTGCATCTTCTAACCAGTCAGGATGCGCTCCACCATCAGTGTTTTTAACATAATATTTTTCTAACTCCTGCAATGAAATTTGTTCATTACGGCTTATCTTTCCTTCTGACACTTGCTTAGCAAATTCAACTGCTATGACGATTTTTGCCGTACTCGCCAATGGCAATTTTTCATTTTCATTTATAGATGTTAATACTTCCCCATTTTTTCTAATTAGTACTGAACAAGTTTCATCATCTTTATGTTCTTTTATGTACTTTAATACGTAATCAGGATCTTCTTTTGACAAATAGTACTTCATAATAAAAAAGAAAGCTATAACGGCTACTATAATGACTCCTGCAATAATTCCTATAATCTTTAATATGTTCACAATATGCCCCCTCTATAAATTCCCTTCTATATAATAATTATAACGAATAAAAATACAAAATTATACAAAACAGAATAACTCTTCCTAAAAAAGAAAGAGTTACTCTATTTCACATGATGTTATATGTCCATTTAACGTAACAACTATATTTGAGTCGTCACTCTCTTTAACGCTATTTAGTCGATTTGAATTAGGAGGACCAATTACAACTGACTCCTTAATTGGCGAAAGTTCCTTCCCTAATTTTTCTGCACTTACACCGTATGCAGCTTGAAATACTTCTGGTGGTGTTAATCTAAGTACGTCTGATCCTTCTGCTGTTTCAAACTGATCGTTATTGAAGAACAAATGCAATTGTACTTCTTCTGTTACCGCTGTGATCCAATGCCACCATCCCATTGGAATAAATACAGTTTGCCCCGCTTTTACATGATAATTTTGCAATTGATTCGTTTCGGGATTTAATATGGATGTAACTGCTTCTCCTGATACAACAACATCCAACTCCCACGCATTCGGATGCCAATGCGGTTCTCGCATATGCCCTTTTGTCATAAACAAATCAACAAACGCCCCTCCTATCATCGCTGGTAACTGCGTTGACGTAACTTCATATGCAACGTTTTTCTCATCCCTTTTAAAAAAGATATTTTTTCTCGAATCAAAGAAAAGATTTGGAGTTCCTGAGCTTTTCTTTAAATTTTTATTATCTGGAACATAACCTGAACTACTCATTTTATCCCTCTTTTCCACTCCGAACATTTTCATCTTCACACTGTATCGTATGGAAAAAATGTATGAATGTGCCTAATCATTCACATAACAAAAAAACATGCCTTCATAATGAGAGCATGTTTTGTGATATTCTTCACATTATTTAGTTAAAAAATAAACTTTTTACTTACCATGATGTAACATTAAATCACTAAGTTCTTCTTCAATGTGATTTAATTTCGCAACGCCTTCTTTCCATTTATGAATATAACGTGAAACCCCAACAAAAAACAAAACAATAATTGTGGAAAGAATAATACCATATACGATTGCTACAGTACTCATAGTTACACTTCCTTATAATTAGTAATGTGGTTATTAGTTATATTTTTATTATAAACCTTTTTCTTTTAAAATACTTCGATTTCAACTTTTTGTAACAAAATTGATTTTTCTAACATTTCGTTCGTAAAAATGGCATATTTTTCACAAATTATACAAAACTTCACCATATGTACTATTACCATATGAGTTATATTATTAAATAGAATAAAGGGGATGATATACTATGACGACTTGGTTTATTGTAATGTTAGTTGTATTTGGGGCATTTAAAATTATCGTTTCTAGCCTTCCTAACACTGTTATTGAATCTATTATTAGCAAGTACGAAACACATCCACAACTTGAAGAAGAGAATTCGACTGTTACAATCAATGGCAATAACGTAGAAGGTGAAAAGAAATCCAAAATTATTCATGATTTTAACGAAGGTTTATTTTTAGATCGCTATTATGCACCACCTCACAATGAGGGCACGCCTTTAATTATCAATGCAAAACGTGGCAAAAAAGATTTTACATTTTATATTTATAGTCATGAAGAGCATGTTGATGTTGTAAAGCAACATAAAAAGAAAGTAGTTGCTTATAGTTTACGCTCTAAAAACCTTCAAAATAATGATATGTTCGTGTCAGCTGATTTAGCTTAATACTCATATATTAGAAAAAGGAATCCATAGAATATGGATTCCTTTTTACTATTCACTGAAAAATAAGCTCTGTCTTCAAACTATCTTTCGGTAACAACCATCCTTTTTGTTCTAAACTCTTCATTAATAATTCTCTTTGTTTTGTTGCAATACTTTCCTCATTTGTTTTAAACGACACTTCTATTACGAAATCATCTTCTATTTTCCCTGTATTACTTAGTGGCCAAACTTCAATATTCGTTTTAATATTTTCAAATTCAGCTGTATACCTTTTCATTAATACAGGGCCATAAATACGAGAATTTTTGAGCATTTCTTCTCCCCAATTCGTATACAACCATTTGTTCATTTTCCCTGGCAACTTTTCTATTAACATGTTTTGAGCAGCTCGTTCTTTTGGTAAATCAAGTACTCCATATCCTTTAGCACTGTAGCTTTTCTTATTTGAAATACTTAACGTTTTCTTCTCAAATCCCCAATCTATTTCTGCCTCATAGTTATCAGTTTTACTATCAAATCCATCCTTTTGAGCCACTTCTAGTGCATCTTGAATTACACCATTTTGAATCGGATATCTTTTTTTATATGTTAGCTCAAAATCTTTACTAAATTCTTTCTTTCGAATTCTCGCAAACCACCCTTCATTACTTAAATTTTTATTTGCCGTATCTAAAAATTGCACTTGTATGCTTTCATAATTTGTACCAGCCTGAAAATATTCTAATATCTCTTGGTTCATTTCTTTGTTGTAACCTAATACTTGTTCTGGCTTTAATAATAACTTCACTTCAAAACTAGGTTTCATTGGACTAGTAGCAAACCCTTCCTGAACGTTATAAAGGAAACAACAAAAGAAAATGCTTACGAATACAAATACTTTTTTCATATACCTATCCCCTTTACATTTTAAATGACTTCTATACGTTCCATAGTTAGTGAATACACATTTTCATATCCTGCTATGCTAAGCTTTTTCTGTAATCGATCCGTATCCTCTTTCAAAGCGTGTACTAACACCGTATGTTCTGGTAATAATGTATTTAACATCTCTTTCACATCTCTTATACTTTGGTGAACTTTATATGGAACTCGCTTCACCCTACATTCTTTACCTACACGTTCTTTCAAAACTTTGTCTGCAAAACTCCCTTTAGCAATATGTCCAGTAAATATAATGGAATTTCGTTCTTCATATCGCAGTTGTTCATAATATAACTGCGCTCGTTTCGTTTGCATATTCGCATCACTCATTACAACTATTCCATAACTATTTTGCGTACCGATGTCATGATCCATAACGATTATGTTTCTTTTTAAACTCTCCAGCACCCGTTCAATTTCTTCATTATTTTTAATCCAATCTTTATATACGAACATCTCCTCAAATCCATCCAAAATTTCTTGATCTACTATAATGGGAAGTTCTTTATATTTTTCATATAAATACAATACGATATCTTGCGCCCTACCAAGCGGTGGCAACGGTAGTAATGCTATTCCTTTATTTTGCGCAACTCGTTCAATTTCTGCACACAGTTCGTTTACTCTTTCATGTTGCGAAACATCCTCAGTATGATAAGCGGCATCTACGATTGCAACTTTTATATCGCCACGCAATTTCTCAGGTAAATTAGCTCGTAGTATGTTAGACTCTGCTGAGTAATCGCCAGAATAAAATACATATGTATGACTCATGTCCACTAAAAACCAAACAGCCCCTAATACATGCCCACTATACCCCCATTGAAAACGCAATGTAGGTGTAATCTGTATCCACTCATTCGGATTACTAATTTCATCAATATATACATAATCTAAATCTTTAACATTTTGGTCGTTATAAGGTACATTCCATCCTTGCGTCAAATTATAGTTTCTCCATTTTTCATAATAAGTGGGAAGTTGCTCCTTCGTATAACGAGTCGTCCAAATTTTTTTCTTATATCCATACTTCGCTAATAAAGGTAAGCCCATCGTGTGATCTTCATGAATATGTGATAAAAATACTGCATCTAAAAACGGTACAACTTCCCTCTCTATTTTTGGATAACTATCCTCATATGATCGATTAATACCACAATCAAATACTATTTTCGTCTCTTTATTTTTTACGAAGTAGCAGGAACGACCGTATTCTCCCGCTCCTCCCCATACTTCTATCCTCATCATGCTACCCCTTTTCGTTTTTGCTCCATATGTTGCAGAAGTAATAAACATATTGTTGTAAGTCCAACTGAAACGACAGCCATTGCCATTCCAATAGATACTTCTCCTTGTTCAAATTGAGCAAAAATAAATGTTGCTGAAGTTTCTACTGATGGAGGCAGTATGAGAAGGGATGCTACTAACTCTCTTATTGAGATTGTAAATGTCATCGCCCATCCAGCAAGAATACCCGGGATAATAAGAGGTAATATTATTTTTCTAAAAATATAAATATAATTTCCAGAAAAAATGGTTCCTGCCTGTACAAGAGAATCATCAATTTGCCCGAGCGATGCTTTTACATACTGCACCGTATAAGGTAAAAAAAGAACAACGTACGTCACGATAACCATGACTGGTGTATTGTAAATTGACATGGGCATATAGGGTGAATTCCAAAATAAAATCAGCCCTACAACCATCACGATTCCTGGTACCATATTCGGTAACATACCGCACATATCAAGCCATTTTTCAGAGGACTTTTTCCCCTTTCGAATCATAAGCGCCAAAAAGACTCCAATCATAACAGCAATAATCGCCGTTATAAGTGAAAATAGAAAACTGTTCCATAAAGCTTCTAATCCTGGAGATCCAATTGTAAATAATGCTTCATAATGGCTTGTTGTAAAGTTGTTTACATGCAAGCCGCCGCCTCTTAATTTTGATAATGAAGCAATCATTATAGAAAAGTATGGGATTCCAATTGATACGATTAATAAACCAATTACATAGCCCCATGCCACAACGCGTGTAAATATAGACAATGTATACCTTTTAGATTTCACACCTTTTCCACTAACCATTGCATATGAATACTTTCGATTTAATACATTTTGCATATACCAAATGAGCATACATGCACTAAGTAATAAAGAAGATAATGCTGTTGCACTACTAAAATCAATCGGCCAACTCGAAATAAATTTATGAATCTCTGATGTTAACACATGAAATCCTATTCTTCGTCCGAATGTAGCTGGTGTTCCAAATTCAGCAATCGTCTTTACGAAAATGAGTAAAGCACCCATTACATAACTTGATACTAATAACGGCAATATTATTTTTCGTAAACGATAGAAAAAGCTTCCGCCATGAACTGCTGCCGCTTCTTCTTTACTACTCCCAATTTGAAGTAACGTGTTTTTCAACATGAAGTATAGGAATGGGAATAAATGCAGACTCATAATTAAAACCATACCTCCTAAACTAAAAAACGAAGATGAAATCGTCTTTAGCATCGGAAAAAACTGTTCAAAATAGCCGTTCGGTTGCATGAACAAAATCCAGCCCATCGATCCAATATATGGCGGTGTCATAAATGGAATCATAAAAATAATATCTAACTTACTATACTTTCCAACATCTGTTTTGCTCATAATAAATGCTAATGGAAATGCAAATATGGTTGCTCCTATTACTACGAGTACACCTAGGAGCATTGAGTTTAGAAAAATCCCAGCTAATCCACCACTCTGCATCACTTCAAAAGGCTTTAAAAAATTCCAACTACTATTTTCATATACACTAGAAAATAAAATGAGAAAAAGCGGAATGACGATTAACATCGCCACAAGTAACAACGCTACCGTCATTCCAACTTGTCTTACTGATACGAATCGATTTACCATGTAATCACCATCTTATTGAAATACTTTCTTAAATTGTTTTCCTATTTCATCTTGTTCTTTCTCAACTGTCTTCCAATCAATATTTAATACGGGAATCTCTTCTACATTCGGTCTATTTTCAGCTTTTATATCTGTTCTGCCTGGTAATAAATACGCTTTAGCAACTTGTTTTTGCACATCATCTGATAATAAATAATCAATAAACTCTTTTGCACCTTCTACATTTTTACTATCCTTCATAATACCTGCTGCACGCGGGCTAATAACTGTTCCGCTTTTTGGATAGACAATATCAACCGGTTCCCCCTTTGCTTTTGCGCTGTACGTCATATAATCAACACCCGCAATTACCATGTCTTTCGCACCTGTTACTACTGGATCTAACGCTTCTTGGTTTGCACCTGCTACTGTAACTTCATTTTTCTTAAGCTGTTCAAATAAATTCCATCCATCTTTCCCATTCTTTTTCACATATCCTGTTACAAAGTCTAAAGCTGAACCTGAAAGTGCCGGATCTGGAAGGTTCACTTTCCCTTTCCATTCCCCTTTTGTTATATCACTCCAATCTTCAGGCGCTGTCTTCACATTTTTTGTGTTATACACAATTCCTAACGCTGAAGCACTATAACCGAAATAGTGTCCTTTATCATCCGACCATTCAGAACGAAGCTTATCAGCTTGTTTCGCTTCTTTATAAGCTAACGTTTGCCCATCCTTTTTTAATCCTTCCATCGCTGGTAAAGATGCAAGTACGACAACGTCAACGACTGGATTTTTCTTTTCAGCTTCCATTCTCGCTAAAATCTTACCAGTTGTTCCTTGAAACATTTCTACTTTTATACCCGTTTTCTTTTCAAAGTCCTTTTGAATTTTTTCTGCTAATCCTTTTGGCCCCGCACTATATACAACAATTTTCTTTTCATTCGCATTTTTATTTTTAGCATCTGCACTACCTGTCTTTGAACTACACCCTGTTACTACAGCAGAAAATAATAACGTACATACAAATAAAGACTTAAGCGAACTGAATTTCTTCATACGATTCTCCCCCTATATGATGAATATATTTTTTTGGCACATATAACGATACTGGTTTACCGATGCTTAATTTACTATTGTGATAAGCTGTCCATATTCCAAGTGCACCCATGTTTACTTTCATTTCATACCGTTCTCCTACATATGTAACGTGCTGAATTTCACCTGTATACATTTCACACACTTCATTTTTCGTCCAGCTCACATGCTCTGGACGAATCATTTGTTTACCCTCTACAAGCCAATTTGCCTTACCAACAAATTTTGCAACAAATTCATGAGATGGCTTCACATAAATGTCTTCTGGTGTTCCTTTTTGTAATACTTCTCCTTGTTTCATGACAATAATTTGATCTGACATTGACATTGCTTCTGTTTGATCGTGAGTGACATACAATGCCGTTAAACCGATCGAATGAACGATATCCATAAGCTCTAATCGCATTTCTTCTCTCAAAATTGCATCGAGTGCACTCAGCGGTTCATCAAACAAAATAAAATGCGGTTTTGTTACAATCGCTCTAGCAAATGCGACACGTTGCTGCTGTCCGCCAGAGAGTTCATGTGGATATCTTTTCTCCATCCCTTGCAGGCGAACTCGCTTTATTGCATCTTCTACTTTTTCCCGTAATTGATTCGTTTGCTTTGTAGCCCTTAAACCAAATGCAACATTTTCAAATACATTCATGTGTGGCCATAAAGCGAAATCTTGAAATACCATACCGATATTACGTTCATGAGGAGATGTTTTTATTTTTTTCGCACTAGAATACATGCACGTATCTCCGAAATATATTTCTCCTTTATCTGGTTCTTCAAGTCCTGCAATCATTCTAAGTAAAGTCGTTTTCCCGCATCCCGAAGGTCCTAAAAGTGTGGTAAATTCACCTTGTTTCATGACAATTTGTAACGGCTTTAACGCCTGCGTTTTTCCAAAATTCTTTTCTAATCCACTAATTTTAATGTCCATCGTTTCACCTCTCTCCCCTCACTCTTAACCTGCTTTCATTCTATATGGAAGATTTATACTGAATGTTAATGTACTGTAAAGATTAAATTAAAAAACTTCTAATAAACTATTTATTTCTATAGATTTTTTCTATAGTTAGAAGAAAAAGGGGCAAATTGCCATGAATCTCTTAAAATTAGAAATTGTAGTGCTTATTAAGAAATATAAAAAGCTTACGATTGTTGCAGAAAAACTTGGTATTAAACAACCTACTATTACATTCCATATAAAAAGCTTAGAAGAGGAACTCGGTGTGTCTTTATTTGAATTACGTTCTGGAAGATATTTCTTAACAGAGGCTGGTGAGGCATTGCATCATTATGCTTGTAAAATAGATGCACTTATGAAAGAAGCTAGGCGGGTCACGCAAGAGTTTAAAGATTTTCATAAAGGCGCTATAACAATTGGCGCTAGTTATGTACCAGCGACTTATCTTTTACCAGAAATTATTCACCAATTTCAATGTGAATTTCCAAATATAAAAATAACACTTATGGTAAAAACAGCTCCTGAAATTCGAACAATGCTACAAAATCATGAAATTGATCTCGGGGTAATTTCTGCAGCACCGTTTGATGAATCACTTTTAAAACAGACGATTGTAATGCCTGATACACTTGTTCTTGTTTTCTCCAAAGAACATCCTTTTTCAAAAAAAGAAAATGTATCATTACAAGACATTGAAAAGGAACGTATATTATTGCATCGTAATCCATCTACAACGAGAGATTTACTTACAAAATGGATGTTAGCTCATAACATTACATTCCAATCCGAAATTGAATTAGATTCATTAGAAACGATGAAACAAATTTTAAAATACGGTAATGGTGTCGCTTTTATTTCTAAACTCGCTATTGAACAAGAAGTACAACGAAATGAACTATGCTACATACCTATCCCTGAATTTGAATTTCAGCGTAACATTTATACAATTCATCATGAGGACAGATGGAATTCTAAAATTATTTCTTTTTTACTACATAGCATCACTTCTTATGCAGAAAAAAGTTAAAAGGCTGTCGTTATACACGACAGCCTTTTAAACTACAACTCTATTTATTTTTCTTCGCTTCAATTCTTGCTTGTGCCTCTTCAGCCTTATCTAATGCTTCTGAAAATTTTTTCTCTTTTTCTTTCACGTCATCTATGCTATCGACAGCTTTGATAAGTTTATCAATTCCTTCTTCCTCTACTTTTCTACGCTTTGCCACTCTTTCATTTACTTTCTTTTCCACATCATTTGCTTTTTGAAGCATATTCTCTGCATTTGATGTTACAGCTGTTTCAAGTGCATCGTCCTTTTTCATTTGTAACACTTCATTTGCAATATCTTTCGCTTCTAAATACTTACCGTCTTTTAATGCTGTTGCCCCGTGATCCATTCTCTCAGCAACTTCTTTATATGATTTCGCTTCATTTCCTGATTTCTCTTTTTCTGCTTTTCCAAACCACATCGTTGCATCACTATATTTTTCATCTTTCAATGATTGCATACCTGTTTCAATATATGTGTCATAGTTGCTACATCCAGCCATCACGACTAATAGAAAAAGCATAACAAAACTTAATTTTTTCATGATGTTTTCTCCTTTTCTTTGCTTGCTCACTATACTGTAACATACATGAAAAAGAGTTTCAAAAACTAAAATACTAATTTGGTCATTTTTATAATGATAAGTCAAATTTTTATTATTTTCTTATTTTTAAGCCGACACGTCCACTTGTTTTTTCGCCATATGTTGCTTTACTCCAACTAATACAACTAACAATAAACCTCCGCCTAATGTCATCATAACAATGCTAGTTGGCAACATATCTAATAATAATCCATATACAATCATACCGAGCGGTGCAATTGCAGTAGCAATTGTTTCAAGTAGGCCAAACACACGCCCTAAGTAGCTCGGATCTGTCGTCTTTTGCATATGTACTTGCATCGGAATATTTACAATCATAATTGATATACCCGTTAACATCATAAAAGCAATATAGTAAATAAAACTTGCCACTTTTGGAATGGTAACTAACAACGGGAAGACTGTACATAAACTCAAACCAGCAAACAAAAACAGTCCCGTATAAATAGAACGAAACGGATTATTCACTTCTTTACGCACTGATAAAGCAATCGCCCCCATTAACATCCCGACTGCTAACATTCCCTCTACAACACCGAGTTGCTTTGAAGATAAATGCAATGTATGGACGATAATGTATGGAAGTGCAACGGTTAGCCCACAAGCAAAAAAGTTTACCCACAATGCTATTTTCATTAAGCTATATATTTCATGCTGTCGTTTTACATATGAAAAACCTTCTTTTATACTCGTCAAGAAATGCTCTTTACTCTCAGCCACTTCTTTTTTATACAAATCAAACACAATAAATAATTGCAAAATAACCGCTAAAAAGAATGTAATGCTATTTAACAAAAAGAACGACTTAATTGAAAAAAAACCAAATACAACTCCACCAATGATCGGCCCTAAAATATTTGATAAAGAAGCTGCCGTTTGATTTAAAGCACTCGCTTTTTGAATACGCCCCTCATCCACTAAACTCGGAATAGACGACGTTAATGCAACAGAATAAAAACTTGCACAAATTGATAATAATGCTGCTGAAATATAAATAAAAAGAAGTGATGGTCCAAATATAGTAGCAAGAATAAACATAATAAGCATCGTTAAACTACTTAATAAATCAGTTCCAATGACAAGCCACTTTCGATTCACACGGTCTGCTACAGCACCTGCAATTGGACCACAGATCATCCTTGGAAGTGATCCGCAAACGAGCGTAATTGCAAACCCCATTCCTGAACCAGTTGTCTTTAGTACGTATAACCCCATTGCGAACGTATAAATACCTGCTCCTAATAAAGACGTCATTTTTCCAATCATCATTAAAATGATATTTCTCGTTGCAATCTTCATTCTTGAATCAGCTTGACCTATACTTACATCTTCCATTATGACACTCTCCCCTTAAAAGTTAAATTGTGTTAAACTTATTATATAATCAACTTTCCAATTATTACAACAAAAAGTTTAATTGTATTTAACTTTTTTAATTATAAAGGAGCTACAATATGGCAACTCTCGGAGAAAAAATTAAGGCATTGCGAAAAGAAAAAAAGCTTACTCAAACAGCACTGGCAGGTTCCGAATTGACAAAAAGCATGCTTAGTCAAATTGAAAATGGAAAAGCTACACCTTCTATGAAAACATTACAATATATTGCAGAAAAACTTGAATGTGAAACGAGTTTTTTATTAGAAGAAGATGATGTAGAAATTGTAGCACTCATTCAAAAAATGGAGCCATTAATAAAAGCAAATAAATGCGATGAAGTATATGAGACTTTACTACCTATCGTTCAAAAAGAACTACCTCTTACTTTAAATACAGCACGTTTATATAAACAGTTCATAACTGGAGCGGCTATTATGAACGATTATAATATTGAATATTACGTTGAAAAAGCTGTTTCTATATTTGAAAAATATACTTTGTATCGCGAAAGTACTGAAACGAAACTACTGTTTTACTATATGCTCTACAAACGGAAAAAATATAAAGAATGTTTACAGTTGATTACCAGAATTCGCGATGAATATAAAACGAAGAATTTAGAAATGGATCTTATTACACATATACAATTATATTTAAAAGAAGCAATTATTTTACTCGCATATGGTAATTATGAAAAATGTGAAAAAGTCATTTTAGATGCACTTGCATTTTCAAAAAAACATCAAGTGTATTATAAAACAGATGAATTTTACCGTATTTTATCTTATCAAAAAATTATTACAACTGATAAAGAAAGATATTTATATTACATAAAAAAATCTGAGCAATTTGCCATTTTTACAGAAGATACTTTATCTGTTGCAAATATAGATATATTAAAAGCTTATTACTACAATACCGTTACGAATGAATATACAATTGCATTAGCACATTTAGAACAATTCCGAGAAAAACTAAAAGATGTACCAATTTTTCAAGACGATGGACTGTATTATCTTGAAAAAGGAAAATCTCTGTATGGTTTAAAACATTACAAGGAAGCTTTAGAAGTATTAGATCGTGCTATCATACCGGATTATATGAGTCATCCACTTGATCAATCGTGGTTATTAACAGCTGGATCTTATCGTGCCCTTTGCTATATAGAACTTCAAGATAAAAAATCGGCCTTGAAAGAAGCAAAAGAAGCAGTTCAAGCAATAGATAGCTATCCTGATTCCATCTTCTCTTCATTTATTAAAGAAACATTACAAATAATACAAAAACTTTAAGAATGTCTCGAAATGGTATATTATTCCTCTTTTTTAGCAAAGATAATAATGATGGGAGGAATATAAATGAATATTCAACGTGCAAAAGAGCTTTCTGTGTCAGCGGAGCAAGCTAATGTTAGTTTTCAAGGCATGCCTGTTACGATTCAACACGTCGACGAAAGCAACGAAACCGCCCGCATATATGAAGTAAAAAATCCAGGACGCGAATTAACGGTTCCAGTTAATAGCTTAGAGGAAATATAAAAAATGCCACTTCATTTTTTGAAGTGGCATTTTCTTTTATTATATATTGCATCACTAGTTTTTCGTTTTTAATAAACCGTACAACCCTATACAAATTACAATGAGACCTACTATGCCAAAAACCAGTTTTTCAAATAAATCTCTTGTTTCATGACTCCTCACATCTGCTATACTTTTGTTTTGTCTTTCAATTTCATTTTGCTCTGCTTCTACTCGCTCCCCATACACTAACAAACGATATTTACTTGATGTATATGGTTCACACGTAAGTAATGTAACTTTATCTTTTCCTTTTATTACATTTAATTTATCAACTTGATTAGGATTAATAATCTCACGGCCAACTACTTTATACTCTTGCTGCTTTCCAAATACCTTTACATAGAATAAGTCTCCATCAGTTAACCAATCAAGATGGCGAAACATCTTTGCCCCATGATAACCTCGATGCCCTGCTAAAACAGCATGTGTATCTTTCCCACCAATTGGTAATGAAGTCCCTTCGATTTGCCCTATCCCTTTACTTAAGTTTTCTTGAGTCGCCCCTAAGTAAATTGGCAACTCCTCATTTATTTTTGGAATAGAAACCGTACCAAATATCTCATCTTTATTTATAAAATTTAACGATTCCTTATTTACTTCAGCATCCTGAACAAATGGATCATTCATTTTGAAAGCAGCTCTTCCTAACAAACTATTATATGTTTCCATCTTCTGAAATTTCTCATTAACATCTTCTACTTTTAAATTATCAACCACTTTTTCGTAACGGATTACTCTCGTTTTATATACATAATTGTTTATATAATTAGCAACCAATGGATATAGAAATAGAGATAAACCTGCAAGGAACAATACTAAACTTATGAATCCCCTTCTCACACACTCACCACACAATACATACTATTTTCGTTTTTTTAAATAGATTATTAGAAGGATGATACAAATCATAACAATAGGAATAACGATCATCCACTCTTCTAAAATGAAAGGTTTTGTAATCATTTCTTTTTCTACAATATCATAGGGAACACGGTGACCTCTCACTAGTAACCTGTGCGTGTTCACTCCATAAGGGGTACACGTAATCAATGTTGCATAATCTTGTCCTTGTACAACTAATAAATCTTCTGTCTCATTTGGTAACACAACTTTTATTTGATCTACCTGATAGGCAAGCACTTTATCTAATGTATGAATATAAAATATATCTTTCTTTTCAATTTTGTCTAAATGAGTAAACATTAGCGCTGAAGGTAAACCGCGATGTCCCGTTAAAACTGTATGCGTATTTTCTCCCCCTATTGGTAATGAGGTTTCATTCAACTGACCAATCCCACGGCTTAACACTTCTTCTGTTGTCCCTTGATAAATTGGAAGGTTTACATCAATTTTTGGGATTTCAATATACCCCATAACATCACCAACATTTAACATATCCACAGTAGAACTTTTACGTTCACCATCCTTTTCCCGAAAAGGATCTGAAAATGTTTGCGTCGTATTTTGTACCTTCTTATTATACTCTCGTGCTTCCGTTTCTTTACGATCAATCTCTTCCTGCTCCAGCCCCTTTATCGCTTCATCATACGTACTTACTTCTGAATAATGTGTTCTTGTTGCAAACCAATTGCTTACAGTTGGATAGAGAAATATACTTAATCCTAGTAAAAAAATACTTCCAAAAATTATATTTCGTTTCATAATAGCCTCTTTCACTACGGATAAAATGTGGAAAAGAGGAAAGCAATATGCCTTTCCTCTTTTCTAAACTCAATTATTATAAACATATAAATTAAGAATTTTTTACAGGTTTTTTTCTAAAGAAAATAAATGTTGCTACCGCCATTAGTATAAGGCCCACTACTGTGAAGAGAATTGTACCCATACCACCTGTTGCTGGAATAATCCAACCGCTCTTATTATTCTCAACTTGTAGCTCTATTTTTTGGTGTTTTTCATCAATTGTAATATCAATTGGATCTCTTAACTTTTGATAGTGTTCGACTGCACCGTCTTTATCTTTATATTTTGGTGCTTCCGTCTCAACAATTTGATATTCACCGTACGGGATTTCATTCCATGTAATAATACCATTTGCATCTGTTATATCATTCATTTCTTTCCCATTAACTTTTATAACATTACCTTTTTTATCTTGTAATTGGAACTTCGCACCTTCTAATTTAAGCGTCTTATCCTTACCATCAACTTTTTCAATTTTAATATTTCCCGTTGTCGGTGTGACCACCACTTCATTAGATGGCTTTCCATCTTTTTCTGATGAAACATCATCTTTGTTTACAAAATCAAGTACTGCTTTGTTTGGAATTTTCACTCCAGATTCAACATCACTTTTAATTTTTGCAGTAATTTGTAAATGAAGCTCTTTTCCATTTATTTTTGAAAAATCTTCAATCGTAGCGGTTACTTTTTGGCCTTCTACAACTACTTTTACACTATCATCTTCAACTTTCTTTCCATCAACCATAACAATTGGTAGGCCTTTTATTTCCAAACGATCATCTAAAATATCTGTTACAACATATTTTTTATATGATTGAATATCTTCAGGAAGTAGTGTTTTAATATCATACGTATAATCTGTCTCTTTATTAATTCCAGCTACTTTTGAACCGTTATTTATACTTTTAGTAATGGTAGGTTCTTTATAGTTCTTTATATCGTCCAGCTTAACTACTTCACCAGATTCCTTAATAGAGAAAGGACGCTCCTCTTTACTAGTTAAATAACCTGTTGGAGCCTTATGCTCAATAAAATAATAATAATCCCCATATTCTAGCGAATCAACACGAACTTTACCATCTTCACCTGTTACTAATGAACTCGGTGTCTTAACTTGTGTACTTGTTCCATCCTTATTCTTTTTAAATAAATGGAACTCTGCATCTTTTAATACTTTACCGCCTTCACCTTTTTTTACGAATTCTACTGAACCACGTTTTGTTTCATTTTTAGGGTAAATATGAACATCGTAATTTAATTCTTTACCGTTTGTACTTGTCATTGGAATATCAACTATAAAAGTAGTCATGTCCAATTCAATATGTTTTGGACCTTTAATAGCTTTTACTTCATAACGTCCTAGTGGAAGATTTGTAAAAACAGCTTCCCCTTTTGCATTTGTTACCTTTGTAATTGCAGCATCTTTGACTGGCTTTGCTTCTTCTTTTATAACAGTTCCATCATTTGAAATTTTTTCAAATGACTCAATTCGTTTAATTTCAAAAGTTACACCTTCTAAAGGTTTTGCCCCTTCTGGAACAGTTTGTCCTTCTTTTCCATTACCTTTTGTAGTTGTTTTAAAGTCTTTACTTTGTTCAAACTTATGAATCGTTAAAGTACCTGTACTTTTTGATTCAGCACTAACCGTCATATTCATTAATGCCGAAAAAGCTAATACACATATTAATAATAAGCTAAAAATCCTTTTCATTATTCGTCACTCCCCTATTGTGTCTACCTTTGTTGCAAACTACTAATCTATTTCATAATCTTTCTTTTTCTGAAGAAGAAGAAAGATGTAATAAACATCAATATTCCACCAATTACATAAAAGACAATTGTTCCTATGCCACCTGTTTCAGGGATAATCCACTCATTTTTATGATTTACTATTTTTATTTTTTTGGTAGATACATCGCTAGTCACATGAATTTCAATTGGCTCTTTCATAAGCATATATCCTACTGGCGCTTGCACTTCTTTTAACATATATTTTCCAACTAGCAATGGATTAGAAATAGCTACACCATTTTTATCCGTTGTTAATTCAGATACTACTTTTCCACCTTTATCAATCACTTGAAATACTGCGCCTTCTAATTTGATATTTTCATCGTTCGCATCTACTTTTTCAATCTCAAACTTCCCTAATGTTGGTGGTACTACGAATACTTCATTTGACACAATTTTTTTCTGATCAAACAGTAATTCTGCTTTATTTGGAATACCATCATTCACATTGTATTTCGTTAGTATATCTGCATTTACATTAGCGTTTAGTCTTGACTTAATATGCATTGTATACGATTGATTCGCAAGATAAGTATAATTTCTGTCCTGCTTCGGTAACTCAATACTTACTTTCTTTAATTGTTCATCAATTTGCGGTATAACTTCTATTTCTTCTCCATCGCTGTTTACAAGTCGTACTTGTAGGACAGTTAACACATCTTCTAAGTCATCCTGCAATACCACTTTTTCAAGGTTCATGACATCATTACCAAAATTATAGTTTACATGCCATGTAAACTCTTCACCTACACTTTGTAATGTCGCCTTTTCCACTTCTTTTTCATCTGCATCCGAAACCATCTTTCTTACTTTAGGTTCCTTTGCTTCCACATTCGTTTTTACATTCGGTTTTTGTGGTGGTAAATCTTCATTATCTGGTGTTTTCCCCTCAACAACCGCTATGTTCTCAATTTCTTTCTTTTTTAATGCGTCTTGCGTAACTTTCACTTTAAAAGTTACCGTTCTTTCTTCTGTATCAAGTACATCACCAAAGTTTACTTTGATCGTGTTATCCTCATACGATCCTTCATCTTCGTCAATTGCATCTGTCATTCGCTTCCCATTCAACTTCATACTACCAGCTACATATTCCACTCCTTCAGGCAGTTTATCCATTAGATGCATATCTTTAATTAGCCCATTTTCTACCTTATTTCGAACTTTAATTTGATACTCGAATTCATCATTGACATGAAATTTTTCTTGCCTTTTATCAACAATCTCTTTCTTCGATTCTAGTTGTCCAGACAACGGATCGACTGGTGTTTCAACTTCTGGTTTCTCCTTATCTTTCGAACTATCCGTCTCAACTATTGCTATATTTTTTATTTTCTTATTTGCCATTTCCGTTTTTACAACAACTTCAAACGTTATTGCTTTCTCTCCCTCGCCTTTAAGGTCGCCGAAATGGGCATAAATCGTTCCATCTTTTATATGTACATGATCTTCATCTTCAACATCCGTTTGTTCCTTCCCGTTTATCTTTAACGTATTTGGAACATATTCTACTCCTTCAGGAAGTTTATCCGTAAGTTTAACAGATTTTAAGAGAGAATCTGGCACACTATTTTTAGTATGAATTGTATATTCTAGTTTGTCGCCAACCTTCAGCGTACCACCGTTTATATCCTTAGCTAGTTTAGTAGCTACTAACTTCCCGGGTTTCTCCTCTCGTTCGGGTAATACTTTCACTACTACTTTATTAGAAGAGTTATCCTCAACTTTACTTCCTGTTAACTCATCAATCCCTTGAACAACGGCAGTATTAGGAACTTCAGTTTCTACCTTTTCTCCCTTTAACTTCGCTTTAAATTCAACCGTTGTCTCCGGTGTTTTATCCGTATAGTTTCCACCTTTAGAAGCATTTGCTCCTTCACCAATTCTTATTGTTAACTTTCTTGTCTTTACGTCATAGTCAACCTGTTCTGTTTGATTTCCAGCATTCGGACCAGAAATGATTTTCACCGAATTCGGAACAAATTCTAGACGTGAATCTAAAACATCTTCAATTTTTGTATCAACAGAACTCGAATTCGGTTCAATGTTTTTCACCCGTAAACGATATGTAACTTCATCACCTGGCTCGTATTTTTCTTTTGCATCTACTACTTCCTTATCGATTACCAGCTCTGGCGCTGTTGCATTTACAGCAAAGGCTAATGTGTTTAATACGTAGTCGTCTTTTGTTGTATATGCTTTTAACTTTATTTCTCGTTGACCTGGCTTAATATATCCTGCTGGTAACCTAATTAAATCTGCATCAATTCCTAAATTATTTTTATAATCGGGATTAAAAGTACCTGGATACTTATCTCTCATATGTTCTTCATATTCAGAAATAGTGGAATTAAATATATTACCTGTTGGATTCAGCTTATCAGTAACTTCCTTCCAAGTATTATCTGTATGAACAGAAAGTTTATCACCTTGCCAATATCTATCACCTTGGACAGCGAAAACAGAAACTTTTGGATCTAAATCTCCAGTTTTTGAAGCAAGAAAGTTTTTCACAGTAAATTCTTTTTCACCAGACCCAGTAGCTCTTTTCAATCCACCATCATAAACAGTAAATGCTTTTCTTGTTTTTGACTTATCTTTCGTGATAACTAACATGTACCAGCCAGCAAAAGAATAATATCCATAATTATATGCAAGGTTTGTATTTGGATAAGGAATATTTGCTACAGTATAGCTTCCTCCTTTTGAATTAGAGGACTGTAAAGGCTTTGTAACATCTGCATAGTTAGAATAATAAGTACCATCAATACCAAAACCATAAAGCAAGCCACTACCGTAATACGTATTACTTGGTTTTACTTGAAAGCTCTTCCCTACCGGAGTAGTAAACTTTATTGGTGCTACATACTGTTGCTGCGTTAATTCATAACGTGTTGAGCTCCAATATAGCCCAGCCCATTCAATTTCAGCATCTTCTGGAACAGGAATATATGCCTTAGATGAATTTGTAGTTGTTGGATCATCATCTACATCAATGAGTTCACGTGTATAGCCATTCGGTGTTGTCGCGTAAGTATACGTTATATCTGAATACAATGCTGTTTTCTTCTGAGCTTCAGTAGCTTTAATACCTAAATTCACATTCCCAGTAGAATACATATCACCTTTATGAATAGATTGATAAGTAGGGTTATCGAATCCCTCATCATCTGTTACCGCTGCACTCACCTTACCAATCGAACTTAAAAACTGGTATTGAGATAACAGCAAGAATAAACTCATAACAACTATAAATACATTTAATATTTTTTTATTTTCTTTTATCCTACTGTGCAAAGAGGTCACCTCCTTCAATAAATTTTACTAACATATTATATATATATACTTTATATGTATTATTCTAATATAAATCATAAGATTTGTTAACAAAATATGTGATTTATTACTATTTTATACATTTTAATATAGAGATTTTAAGATTAATAATAGTATCTAATAATAATTAAGCTTTGAATATAAATAATATAGAAACTTCTTACTTTAAACCTATTTTATGGTATTCTATATAATGGTAATTACAAAATCTTTATAATAAAATATAAAAGTTTTATAATTCCATACCCTATTAATAAAGGAGGCTTTTCATGAACCTTTCTATATACGAAGGTTTAGGTATTATTTTTTTCATAATCATTATTACTTACGCTCTCGCCCACAAATATTTATGGTCAAAAAAATTACTTATTATTCTATTTCTCGTTAGTAATGCCATTTACCTTATTTGGCGAACTTTTTATTCGTTACCAACTATTAATCTCATAAGTATTATCGCGGGTATTATATTGTTAGTTACAGAGTGGGCTGGTTATTTACAATCTATCGTTTTTAGCATCATTTCATGGAAACCGTATAAACGGAAAGAAGTACCGTTATCTACTTTCGAAACATTACCTACCGTTGATATTTTTATCGCAACCTACAATGAGCCACTCGATTTATTAAAACGAACTGTCGCTGGTTGTACAATGATAACTTATCCGAAAGAGTTGCTCAATATTTACATTTGTGATGATGGTCGACGCGAAAGTGTTAAAAATCTTGCTAGTGAATTTTCTGTCCACTATATTACTCGTACTGAAAACACTCATGCTAAAGCAGGAAACTTAAATCATGCCATGACCCATTCGACAGGTGATATTATCGTTACAATGGATGCTGATATGGTCCCAAGAGCCAACTTTTTAGAGCGAACGATTGGTTATTTTTCTAAAAATAATATTGTATTTGTTCAAGCACCACAAGTGTTTTATAATGCTGATCCGTTCCAATATAATTTGTTTTTTGAAGATAATATCGCCAATGAACAAGATTTCTTTATGCGTCAATTAGAGGAAGGAAAAGATCGATTTAACGCTACGATGTATGTTGGTAGTAACGCTCTATTTCGCCGTACTGCTCTTGAAGAAATTGGAGGATTTGCAACTGGCGTTATTACTGAAGATATGGCAACTGGTATGCTACTACAAGCGAACAAATGGGAAACTGTATTTGTCAATGAAACACTCGCTGTTGGATTATCCCCAGAAACGTTTAGCGATTTATTAAAACAACGTGATCGCTGGTGTCGAGGGAATATTCAAGTCGTAAAAAAATGGAATCCTTTCACTTTAAAAGGATTATCTTTTATGCAGCGTCTTTTATATGCAGATGGAATCCACTATTGGTTTTTCGGCGTTTATAAAATGATATTTTTACTAGCGCCACTATTATTTTTAGTATTCGATATTTATAGTTTAGAAATTAATTTTATGCAATTATTTATGTTTTGGGCTCCTGCCTTTTTAACGTCACAACTTATTTTCAAAGCTGTTTCGAATAAAAAACGAACGACTACGTGGAGTCACTTATACGAAGTAGCTATGGCACCTTATATGGGATTTGCTATTTTATCTGAAACGTTCTTACGGAAAAAGTTTCAATTTCATGTAACGAGAAAAGGCGTCCAAAATAACACGAGACATTTTTTATGGATTGCAAGTGTCCCTCATCTCGTGCTACTAATATTAACAGTTATTGCACTTATTCGGGCAACACTTATGCTCTTATACCCTGCGCAATATCATATTGAAAGAGAAAGTTTATATATTAATATTTTCTGGGTACTATACAACGGGGTAGCGATTATCACTTCATTATTTGTAGCATTTGAAAGACCGCGTTTCCGAAACTCTGAACGTTTCGTAGTAAATTTACCAGGTACTTTACAAACCGAAGATATGACGATTTCTTGCCACGTCCTTGATATTAGTGAAACTGGTGCACGTTTTGAAGTAGATTCATACATTCCATTTGAAACTTTATCAAGTCTATCTTCCTATACATTATCTTTTGGAGAGGTAGAAAAGATTCATAGTAGAAAAAAATGGATTCGGAGACAAGAAAATTCTGTGCAAATTGGCGTGTCGTTTCATGATGTATCCCATGAGCAATATTGTAAACTCATTCTTCATCTATTTAGTAAACCTGTTAATGACCGGGTGGAAAAGGTGTACGATAAGGCATTTCTTACACTAGCAATTGCATCTTTCATAAAAAACACAAAGAAATCACCAAGGCAATTTCGCAGGCAACATATACGTGAAGAACTTATGACTCCTGGAACATTACATATGAACGGGATGCCAATTGAAGCGACCATTATCGACTATAGTACCGGTGGGTGTCAAATACAAACGAACACCCCACTCGCGATTGACCAAATTATACAAGTTACAATGAATGAGCGTAATATTCAAAAGAAAAAAGCGCAAGTATGTTGGATTCAAAAAAAAGGTCGTAAAATATATGCTGGATTAAAATTTACAGCGTAAAAAAAAAAAGAAGCCCCTTGCTTCTTTTCTTTTTATTTCGTGCTAAAATTCAAACTATGAAATAATTTTCAAGGGGGGATTTGAATGAAGAACACATCGCAAAAAGCGAGTCATTATTATGCAGTTATATTCACTTCTAATTTATCGAATGATACAACAGATTATAGTACCGTTGCCGAAAAAATGGAGGAACTTGCAAAGCAGCAACCTGGATTTCTAGGTGTAGAAAGTGCACGAGATCATTCAGGACTCGGAATCACAATTTCTTATTGGGAATCACTTGAGGCGATTGACAATTGGAAACAGAACGCCTTACATAAAGAAGCAAAAAAAAGAGGTCGTGAGCAATGGTATGAAAACTTCCACCTACGTATCTGCCTTGTTGAGAAAGAATTTAAGTTTCATAGAGATACATTGTAATTATGAAAAAAAAATTAGCTCTCGTTATTGTTCATGAAATATATGGTGTGAACGACCATATGCATCACGTTATCCACCACTTCACTTCATCCCATATAGATGTATTCTGTCCTAATCTTCTACAAACGCAACACGCATTTCATTATAGTGATGAAGAAAAAGCGTATCAACACTTTGTAAATCATATTGGATTTGATGATGGAAAAGACCAAATTGACGAATTCATCCATACTCTTTCAAGCAATTATACACATATTGGACTTATCGGCTTTAGCGTTGGAGCTACCATCTCATGGCTATGTAGTAACAATCCGAAAATAGATTTTATTATCGGATGTTACGGCTCTCGTATACGCGACTATATTCACATGAAGCCTACATGCGCTACATTGCTTATATTCCCTGAAAAAGAAGCTAGTTTTTCAGTATCCTCTTTAATCCAAACATTGCAGCAACAAAAAAATCCTTTATTAGAAATACAACAACTACACGGTGAACATGGTTTTCTAAATCCGTACACTGAAAAATATAACGTGCACTCTACAAAACAAGCATACAATTTAATAGATTCGTTTCTTGTAAAAACACTCTTATAAAGGAGATTTAAATGACGCTTACATTACTCTTACTTATTTTCATATTCATTGCCTTTTTCTCAGCGCTAACTATCATTTTTGTAACCGTAAAAAAGGGGGAGTTTTCAAAACGTCCCTACTTACAATCTATTATCGTTTCCATTTTATTTTTTGCAAATTGGATCTTATATTTAACATCTTTTTATGGTTTACTTCCCGAGGTAGTTAGCGAGTTCATATTCTTACCCATTTGGTTTTTCCTTTGTATTTTAGGATGTATCGTTTTTTGGCGCGAATGGAGAAACAATCGTGTGTTCTCAATATGTATTGGTTTTCTTTCCTTTATTAGTTTTCTATTTGGTTTATTGTTGTTAGTTCTTTCGGGGATGTAATAGAAAAAGGAAGAAAAGCAAACTTTCAACTTTTCTTCCTTTTATGTTTACCTTTAGCTTTCATTGTCACTGATTCACAAGGTGTATAATAAATTTGAGGTGTCGCTCTATCAACAAACATCATAAACGTAATGAAGCCGATAATAAAGAAAATAAACAACGTTAACAAAATTGCTCCTATCGTTAAAAGTATCATAACACCACCCCTATATTTTTCATGTTATTACACTTTTCGCTATTATATGAGCGTAATCCTTTTTAGAAAAAGAAACGTAACAAAATAATCACAATCACTCCTGTTAATACTGTACCTAACAAACTACGAGTATATATCGCTACAAGAAATGTTGGAATTGCTGCGATCAAGTAATCCCACTGCATCGTCTCATGCATAAATAATACTTGGGCTAAAAGTGCTGCTAATATCGCAATTGGTATGTAATTTAACCATTTTAAACCCCAGTCTGGAATTTGTAGTTTGCTAAATACGAGTAGAGGTAAAATACGTGGCACGAGTGTGACAGCTCCTGCTGCTAGTAAAAGTAATAGTACGTCCAATCTCATTTCCATTTTTCAATCACAACTCCAATCGTCGCAGCTAGTAATGTTGCGATAATAACCGCTATACTATCTGGCATAAATAAGTGTGAAACGTATGCGATCATAATCGCTACAATTGCAACAGTAAGATGAATTGCTAGTTTCGGTTTACTACTTATGAGCTGAAGGACAAATAATCCGATAAACATTGCTGGTAATGCATAATCCATCCCGTACGTATGTGGATCTGGTATCCACTCACCAAACAGCCCGCCGATAATAGTAGCAAGAATCCAATTTAAATATGCTGTTACATTTAAGCCCATCATCCACCTGTCGCCTACATATCCTTTTTGCGCTGCATGCTGTACTGCAACGCCGAACGTTTCATCTGTAATTTGAGAACCGATAATTACATTTTTTAATAGCGGAAGTTTCGTAAAGTACGGCGCAAGTGCAGCACTCATTAGAAGGTGGCGTAAATTAACAAAAAAGACGGTGAAAATAATTGCTGAAGCAGGAGCACCAGCTGCATACATACCAGCTAATATAAATTGGGCAGAACCTGCATAAATTAAAGTGGACATAAATGCAATTTCAATGATGGAGAAACCTGCTGTTTTTGCAATTACACCAGCTGCTATACCAATGCTCAAATAACCAAATACAGTTGGTAAACAATCTTTTACTCCTTGCTGAAATGTATCATCGCTCTGCAAAGCTACATGTGCCTGAGCTTTACTCATCCTTATCATCCTCCATTCCTTCTAAAGTTCGTTTTCCTGTTACGACATGAACTAAATCTATATTTTCACGCCACAACGTATCTAACTTATCAGCTCCAAACTCCTTCGTAATTTCTTCGACCATAATATCGTGCCGCACATACTCTGTAGCAACGAGAACTAGTGCTGGGTCATACGTTGTAACGGCCCATGAAGTGCTATCATTTGAGAAGTTCGCAATTAATACTTCCTCTCCATCACGCGCAATAACAGTTAAATGACCACCCATTCTCTTTTCAACGACGTGGGGCGTCATATAATTATGGTGAAACGTCGCGCCTATTTTTGTATTTGGAGCGCCAAATAAGATTGAAAATATATGTACACCTTCCTCTTCCTTTTGATGAAGATATGGCTCAATTTCATGCACTTGATCTTCCCATACAGAAATCCATAACTCTTCCTTCGCCCTATTAATTATATTGCATATTTCTTTTACAACACGATCATTTGAGCGAATATGCGAAATTACATCTATTTGTCGCTCTTGTTCTAAACAATTTAATTTCTCATCTAAAAACTCAAAGGACTTCTCAAAGTCTTTTCGCATTCGATTCATTAATTCCGTAGCTGGTACTGGTACATATTTCACCGGTTCTGACGGAACAATATGCACCGCTCCTTTATCCATCAATTTACCGAGTACTTCATAAATCATCGAACGAGGTACCCCTGTTTGTTTACTCACTTCATACCCAGTTACTGGAGAATGTTTTAGTAGTCCAATATACGCTTTACATTCGTACTGAGAAAAACCTAACTTTTGTAATTCCTTTATAATTTCATCCATCGATAACCCCTCACAATCTATATAACTTTCACTTCAAAACGCTGCATGGATATTAGTAGTTATTACTATACCTACTAATATAAAAAAACAGACTCATAAAGTCAATTGATAATTCTGAAATTTAAACTAAAAATAAAAAGCCTTCTTATGAAAGGCTTTTTCTACATACTATTCTACTTATTTTAACTGCAAAGCATTTGATAAGTTCTCCCCCAGATGTTCACGTAAAGTAGAACCCTTATACTCTTCTCTAAATACACCGGCCTTCACGAATAAAGGAATAACTTCACTAAAGAATAGATCTAGTGACTTTGGCGGTCCTCCTGGAATAGCAATAAATCCATCTAACGTTCCTGCCTCAAATCTATCCATAATTTGTTTCGCAACGTCTTGCGCTGTACCAACCGCAACCCAATGAGCCGATCCAACAACTTCTGGTCGTTCTAGTATTTGTTCAAGTGTTGGTTCATTTTTAATAATGTAGTTCCGTAATAATTCAGCGTGTGTTTTACTGCGAACAGTTTGATCCCGACTTGGCAGCATCTCTTCCGTAATCTTACTTTCTAGTGGAATTCCTCTAGCATCTAGTCCGAGAACCATTTCAAGTAACGCATATCTCTTTTCTTTTGTGAGATGTTGATGAGCTTGCCTATGCATTTCTAATGCTTCTTCATATGTATCACCTATAAAGAAATATAATCCAGGTAATACGCGTATATCCTCTTGCTTTCGGCCATGCTGTTCGGCTCTTCTTCTTAAATCTTGACGCAGTTCCATTCCTGACTCTACATCTGGCGTTGCAGCAAAAATTGCATCCGCAACAGAAGCAGCAAAATTCCGGCCTGACTCTGAAGCACCTGCTTGAAATAATGGCATTTCCCCTGAAATATGCTGCGGAATATTAAGTGGACCTTTCACCTTAAAGTATTCACCATTATGCTCTATTGGCTGTACCATCTCTCTAATAACATCAGGATTATCTACTTTCAATACTTCATTAGGGTGACTACCCCAAAGTTTTCTTACTAACGCTGTACATTCTGCCGCTTTCGCGTATCTCTCTTCAGATGATGGCATTCCTTCCTCACCAAAGTTTTCAGCGCCGTCAATAGATGTAACAATATTCCAACCTACTCGTCCGTTACTAATCCAGTGTAAAGATTGTAATTGCCTCGCTAATATATATGGTGGATAAAACGAAGTTGATGCAGTCGTAACGACTCCAATTTTTTCTGTTGCATATGCAATAGCCGTAAACAGTAACGTCGGATCTAAAATGACATTTCCCTTATTACGAGCAATTAAATCTGGGTGCGCCACTAAATAATCGGCTTTAAAAACAAAATCTAACTTCGATTTTTCTGCTTGTTTCGCTAGTTCTACTTGCTCATTGATTCCCGAATCAAATATACAATCTTCTTTCTTTCTAGAAATTAAACATAATCCAATACAAAGTTGTTTTTTTGTAGACATACACACCATCCCCTTATTTTTAATTCACTTAGTTAAACAAATATTACTGTCATGATGAAATTCCATTCTTATGAAAATAGATAAAATGATATTGATAATCATTATCATTTTATGATGTAACTGTAATAAAAGCAATATAAAAAAGACTTCCTCTATGGGAAGTCTCCTATCTCAATATTTCATTTGCTTCTTTTTCATAAATTTTATCAAATGAAGTCATAACGCGTTGTGACGCTGAAATCATTTTTTGATCCGTCATAAGATCTGCCATCTCTTTCGTCATATCTACATTTGAATTTTCTAGCATATGGTTTTTTACTAAGCCTGTTCCGTTCGGTAAATCAGCAATATTCCCTTCTGCTAGTGTAAAGCTTTTGTTCTCTCTCTGTACGAGACGATTATTCGCTTCTGCACCTACTGTTTTTGTTTGCAGGCGGGCAATATTATTTTGTGTTACTGCATCATATAACGTACCGTCTGCTTGTACAGCTACTTTTGCTCCTTCTGGAATACGAATACGTTCATTATTCTCTCCCATTACGAAAGCGCCTGAAGTTGTTTGCAGGTAACGATCACTATTTAATGTAAAACTACCGTCTCTCGTTAAAAACGTTTCATTATTTTTAGATGTAACGAAAAACGAAGCTGTGCCAGCAGTTCCATCATCTAAAAAGAAATCTGTATCACTATTTGTCATTTGTATATTTCCTTGTACTAAGTTCACATGCGTTGCGGCTGGTACTACAGCGTAATCAGTCGAACCGATATTTGTCACAGCCCCATCTCCGCGGCGATATGTGTCTTGTACATCAAATACTTTAGAAGTCATATTTTCTGCTTTAAATCCTGTCGTTTGAGCATTTGCAACGTTATTCGAATGAACATTAATGCGCTGCATGTAATTCATCATACCCATAGAACCTATATAAAGACCGTTCATATTCGTTTGAATAAGGCAGTTACCTTATCCTTCACCTCTTTTCTATGATGTTTGCAACATTTGTTTCGCTAAATGTTCAGCTGTAGCGATATGTATATGTTGCTTCACGTCTTGTCCGTCTGTCATTAATACAATTGGAGCCGATGATACTGCTGGAATTTTCAATAATTCACCACTACTTGCTGTTTCATCAAATTTCGTAAATACGATACCATCAATATGAATATCTTTAAAATTCGTAATAATTTCAATCATGTCTTTACTTTTCATCGAAGCTGATAACGTTAAACAAATGTAATCTGGCTCTACTTGTCCCATCGTTTCAATCATTTCTTCTACTGTTTCTGACGCACGATAATTTTTTCCGGCGGTATCAATTAAAATATAATCGACGTGCGCTTCTTCTTTAAAATACGTAAGTGCTCTTGTCATTGCAGCTTCATCACGTACAGCGATTACTTCAAATCCAATTGTCTTGACGTAATCTTGCAGTTGCTGTACTGTTCCAATGCGCGAATGATCTGTCGTAATAAAACCGACCGTTTTTTTCTTACCGTGAAACTGCCATGCCATTTTCGCAAGTGTCGTCGTTTTTCCAACTCCAGTTGGACCGATTAATGCAATTGTTTGCACTTCTTTTTCAAAAACGTTTTCCGTATTGAAATGGGATCTCATATCTTCCAATATATAGCCGATCACTTCTTCTTCTGTAATCATCGTCGCATTCTCAAACTTCACTTTTAACTTTTCAGCATATGCATGAATGAAATATTGTTCTACATCGTTTTGCTCTAGCATACGAATTACTTTTTGAATAATAAACGGTACAGATTCTTGGTTTTCTTTTTTTACAACCACTTCTTCTTTCTTGACCGGAACAACTTTTTTCACAGTTTTTTGCTTTTTTGTTACTTTCGCTACTTTCGTTTCTTCCGTCTGTTTCACAACGACGATACCTTTTTCAAACAGCTTTAATAGTTTCTCTTTCTTTCTTGTCCATTCTTCACTATTTCCTGTTTGCATCGCCGCGTATGACATAGAAGTCGTCACGTTTTCTAAATTGTGCAGTACCGATTGAATTCCGTTCGCCTTCACAATTTGTTCTGAAGGATCGTTCACAACATCCATTAATTGTTCATGAAACTGAGCTGTGTCTTCATGCACTTCTTCCTGTTTATCCTCTGGAAAAGCAACTAACATTTCATAATTCTTTTTCCAAAAAAACGGGATATTTCGTTTTACACTTTCATCGACAACGTAATAATAATCTGTACCATATTGGTCAAATAACTTTCGATACAATTCATTTTTCGAAGCTGCTTTTATTCGCATTAACGCTTCTTTCTTTTCTGTACTTTCCATTACTTCACCCCCTACTATTCAATATAGGCAATTTGATCTACAACAATTTCCGGTGCTAATTCGCTAATACAAAGTACTTGCGCTTCTACTTGATAACGCTCAAGAAGTCTTACAATGGCAAATCTGAAATCTTTTCTACGCGTTAATAATACTGGTTCTCTTCCCATTAAACGAGCTTGTTTAAAGACACGCTGTACTTGTTCAACAACACGTGTTTCTAAATCTAAATCCCAGTTTAATAAGTAACCTTGGTATGAATTATTTACAACATCCGCATCTAACTCGATTGAATCTGAGAAGAGCGCCGCATAAATTTTACCGTCAGGATTTTTTGCATTTTCACAAATAACTTTTGAAATACATTCACGGACGAACGACGTTACACCGTCAACATGATTTTGATAAATTTCTTTTCCGTCAATAATACCTTCGATAATAGTTGGTAAATCACGAATAGAAATACCCTCTTTTAACAGTTGTTTAATAACATTTTGAACGAGTGATAAGTCGATTTCTTTCTTCTTAATCTCTTCTAATAAAACGCCGTTATCATTTTCAAGCGAGTTAATTAAGTCTTTTACATGTTGACGCTGAATTAACTCATGAAGATTACGTCTAACGACAACATCTAAATGCGTAATTAATATGCTAAGTGGCTCTAATACTTGATAGCCTTTCATTTGTGCATCTTGTACCATATGCTCTAAAATCCAATATCCATCTTCACCGAAAATCGGATCTTTCGCTGGTTCTGCATCTAAATCGGCCATTACATTCGGTGTTTTCAGTGCTAATAAGTAACCTGATTTTAAAACACCTTCAGCTGCCTTCGCACCTTTAATACGAATAATGTAACGTCCTCGTGGTCTAAAACTCGTATTATCTTTAAAGTTAATGCCAGGAACGTTAATACCAAGGTCGGTAATAATCGACTTCCTCATAAGAACAACTTTATCACGAGCTGTTTCCCCGTTAATCTTCTGCTTTACAAGTGCTGCTAAATCTAAACCGAGTTCTACTATAATTGGATATTTATCTGTAAATACTCCGAATGAATCTTCCACTTGTTGCAGTTGCTCATCTTCGCCTTGAATCATTTCTATTTCTTTTTGAAGCTCATCTTCTTTTTCTTTCTTTATTCGGTTTTTATTACGAATTCCTAAGAAAATAATTGTTCCACCAACAAGAGCAAATGGTAGAAACGGTAGCGGAGTGAAAATACCCATCGCAATAAATAAACCACCAAGCGCATATACAACAACTTCATGCGCTAATAACTCTTTAAAGATACCTTCAGTTACTGTATCAGATGAACCATCAAATACACGCGTTACGATAATCCCAGTTGAAATCGCAAGCATTAACGAACCGATTTGGTTTACGATTCCGTCACCGACAGTTAACTGTGTATAGTGAATAGCTGCATCAGCAAAACTCATTCCCTGCTGCATCATGCCGACAATTAAACCGAAAATAATGTTTACGAATAAAATGACGATCCCGAAAATAACGTCCCCTTTAATGAACTTCCCGGCACCATCCATCGCACCGTAAAACTCTGTTTCCATATTTAACTTTTTTCGTTTTGCCTGTGCATCTTTTTCAGTAATAATACGCTGGTTTAAATCCGCATCGATTGACATTTGTTTCCCGGGTAAAGAATCAAGTGTAAAACGAGCTGCAACTTCAGCTGTACGAGACGCACCGTTTGCAACGATAAACTGGAATATGATTAATACTATGAAAATAACGATACCAATTAATAAGTTCCCGCCAATTACGAACTGGCCAAACTCTTCAATAACATGCCCCGCATTTCCGTCTGTCAAAATCGCTCGCGTCGTCGATACGTTAATCGATACACGGAAAATCCCGATTAATAACAGCATCGTCGGAAATGACTTTAATTCATCCCACTCGTTAATACTTGTTGCTCGCATATAAATAAGCACTGACATACTTAGTAAAAAAACGATAACGATATCAAGTATAAATGGTGGAAGTGGAATTAAGAGCGCCACTACGAATGACGCTGCTAAAAAGATAGAAAAATAGGTTCTTGCAGAATCTATCTTAAACACAAGAGATCTCCTCCAACCGCGCTATTATACTTCAAGTTCATTGGTTTGAATTAAATAGCGCATAACTTCAATTACAGCTACGTATAAATCTTCTGGAATCGTCTCATCTTCCTCGACTTGATAATATAAAGAACGAGCAAGTGGACGGTTTTCCACCATTGGTATTTCTTGTTCGCGGGCGAGCGTTCGTATATATAATGCGAGCTCATCTTCCCCTTTTGCAACGACAATTGGCGCCGAATCAACTTGTTTATTGTACCGAAGTACGACTGAAATATGAGTCGGATTGTTTACAATAAACGTTGCACCATCCATTTTCTTCGCAATTGTCCCTTGCAAGATGGCATGCATAAAGTTTTTTCGTTTTCCCTTTACTTGCGGGTCCCCTTCATTATCTTTATGCTCTTGTTTTACTTCTTCTTTTTTCATCTTAATATCTTGTTCGTACTCCCATTTTTGATAAATAAAATCAATAATAGAAAGAACGATTAATATAATTAAAATAGCTAAAAAGATAAATTTAATTTGCCTAATAATTTCAGTAAGCGACGCAGTCCAGTTAAATCCAATCATACTCACGATCTTCTCTAAATTCTTTTTAAAGAGAACGTAAGCGACGTAACCAATTAACCCCATATAAAATAGTGATTTCAAAATATCTACTAAACTTTTACGACTAAACAATCTCGTAAAATAATTTTTGGGGTTAATACGTGACGCTTTCGGCTTAATGACTTTAGAAGAAAATAAGAAACCGACTTGAATCATATAATTAAATAAATGAAAAGCGTATACGAGTATTAATATTGGCGCTGATACTTTTAGTAATAAAATCCCCATTAAATAAAAATACTCAGTTGAATCTGTATTTTTTCCAATTTGATCAAACAGTACCGCTACAGAGTTTGCAATCTCAAACCCTAACCAATCTCCAAAAAAGTAAACGACAACTGCCAATACAAGTATGGAAAATAAATTATTTAAATCTTTACTCCGGGCAATATTCCCTTCTTCACGCGATTTCTTACGCTTCTGCGGGGTGGCCTTTTCTGTTTTATTATCCTTTGCCATGCGCGTCCCCCTACTTCGTTAAGAAAAAGTTAAATAGTTTCGTATATTCCTCAAGCAATACGTCCGTCATATTTTTAAACACATAACCGAGCATTGGTACACTCATCGCAATAAACAAAATACCACATGTGATTTTAATGACATACGCATTCATAAAAACGTTTAATTGCGGAGCGTTTTTTGCGATTAAAATTAAAACAAAGTTAATGATGAACAAACTTCCCATAAGCGGAAGAGCAATTTCAACCGCTGATGTTATCGCAAATAATAACGTTGCGAGTAGACTATCTAAAAAACTAGTCGTCAGCAATTTTGAAATCGCCTCTGTATATTGAAACGACTTTAAAATCGTGGCAACGAAATAATTAATGCCGCCAAGTGAAATAAAAATAATGAGAAAGAATATATCAAAAATGGTTGATAGTAAAGTAGACTGTGAACCTGCATTTACATCAAACAAACTTGCTTGTGATAAACCGATATCAAAGTCTAAAATATGCCCGGCCATTTTCGGAATGTTCCACAGCATTTCTACAATTTTTGAAAGCGATAATCCAATTACAATTTGCGTACCTGCATAAGCTGCTACGTCCCAAGTTGTCTTTATGTGAGAGACATCAACTTGATCGGCCACCGTAATGGAAAGAGCAAGTCCAAATGTAACTTTCGCCATTGCTGGAATGGATCGACCTGAGAAAAACGGTAAAAAATATAAAAATGAAGTAATGCGACAAAACGCAAAAAACGTCGCCGCCCATAATTCCATATTCATTTCATTCCACCTATCTTAGTACGAACGCAATAGCGATGGGATTTTATCAAATAAATCTAAAATAAGCGTCGTTAACTCTTGAAACATCCACGGACCTAAAATGATAATAACGAGTACAATACTCGCCATTTTCGGTAAAAACGTCAGCGTTTGCTCTTGAATTTGCATCATCGCCATAATGACAGCGATGATAATAACGACAATCATACTTACACCGGCAACCGGCATTAAAATCATAACCCCTTTATAAAAAAAGGTTTGAAAAATATCTATAATTGGTGACGTATTCATTTATATGACTCCTATCACATAGCATCAAACGCTTCAGGCGACCGTTTTAAACATAATGTCGACGATTTTTGTATATCCACCTAAATATACGAAAACGAGTATTTTAAATGGTAAACTTAAAATCATCGGCGGTACCATCATCATTCCGAGGTACATTAAAAGTGTACTAATAATCAAATCTATAAATACAAACGCTAAATAAATGAACATCCCTGTTAACAATCCTTTTTGAATTTGCGTTAACGTAAAGGATGGTACGAGCGTAAATAAAGAAAGATCTTTCAAATCTTTCGGCAACTCTTCACCGCGCACTTTCAGCATCATCTTTAAATCATGCTTATACGTATGCTTTGACATATACTCTTTCATAATCGGAGCTGTCGTCTCCGCAGCTTGACTTACTGTTATTTTCTCTTTCGTCATCGGATCCCACACATCGCTCTTTAGCTGCCCAAGTACAGGCTGCATCGTAAAGAGTGATAAAAATAATGCAAGTCCAACAAGCACTTGGTTCGGTGGTAAATTCATTACCCCAAGTCCTTGACGTGTAATCCCAAGAACGATCATAAAATAAGTAAAATGTGTAAATAATAGAACGATAGAAGAAGATAATGACAACAGGGTAACGAGCGCAAATAGTTGTACACTTGAATTACTCGTAAACTCTTTTCCATTTTCGAAATTAATAAAACCATTTTGGGCTGCATACGCTGGATTTACAAAAATAATTGAAAAAACGATAGAAAATACGAAAATAATGGCTAATAATGATAACTGTTTCTTTATTCTCATGATGGATCCTCTACTTTTTTCGTTTCACTCTTCACCGCGTCTTCTAGCGCTTGTTGAAACTGATTTCCTGTTCCTGTTAATTGCACAGACTGCACACCGTTATTACTAATAACCGTGAACACTTGCTTGCCGTCTACTTCAAATAAAAAGGCACTCGTTTGATGATTTAAATAAACGCCGTCTTTCACTTGAATATGGCCATTTTCACCTTGTTTAAAAAACTGCTGCTTGCGCGTCTTTTTCGTCATATAATATGCACCGTAGCCGAGCGCACCAAACAGTAAAACGACTTGAAATAAGGTCGTCATATACGACATATGACTCCTCCTCTACTCTTTATCTAGCATTTGACTTTGCGCCTTCATAAGCGCAGCTTGCTTCTTGTCAGCTTCAATTTCAGAAATGATAATACCGAACTTCTCGTCCATTACGATCGCTTCCCCAATGCCGACTTTCATATTACTTAAATACACATCTACTTTATGTCCTAAGTTTTTCTCTACTTCAAGAACATCGCCCACTTTTAATTGCTTCACATCACCGAGCGTAATAGATGACTTCCCAAGCTTTACACCAAGTTCAATCGAAATATCCGAAACAGTATCAATATGTGCTTTACCCGCTTCATTTCGCTTTCCTGCAAATTCTTCTAATCCCATTAATGACACAGGAGATACTTCATGCTTCATATGGATCCTCCTACTCTACAAAACTTTTAAATAAGAGCGCCTTACGCGTTCCATCTTTTCCAATAAAACAATTAAATTTATGCTTTCCATCTACATAACCAAGCAATTCATCCGAAACTTTCGTATGAAGCGGAATAATATCTCCCTCTTCAATTTGTTCAATGTCACCCATTGTCATCTTCTGTTCACCAATCGCAACGTGAACAGGTTTAAACACTTGATTTACTTTCACTTCTACTTCAGACGTATACTTTTTACGCTTATCCGAAGAATGTTCGACAATATTTTCAGACGTTAACTTATCCATAATTTCTTCAACAGATAAGAACGGAATACCGATACGAACTGTCGTATTCCAAAAATCCGTTTTCATATTTACGTTCAGTAATGAAATGATATCACTCGCTGTCGTAATCTTAAGTGCATTTGGATCTGTCTCTGTCGTTACAAATTTCGGTTTAATCTCTACAACACTTTCAAATGATTGCTCTAAATTTTTGCAAAGGAGCATAAAAATATTATCCAGTGTTAAAAACTCAAATGCGGTAAGTGGTCTGCGCATCGTAAAGTTACGCTTACTATCTCCGCCAAGCCAACATTCATGAATATAAATAACGAACGCTAAATCAATCTCAATAACAATTTCTCCAAGCTCTGGGAGGCCAAGATCAATAACGCAATATAAATAATAATCTTTCGGCATTTTCTCCACATACTCACTCGTAAATGGAACTTGTTCAACCGTTGAAGGCTCTAACTCAATCGGAATACGCATACGCGCTGCCAACGTCTGTGACGTCTGTTTTCCAAACGTAGAAGCAATCGCTTGCAAGCTACGTAAATGCTCAACACCAAACTTCTCCGGTCTATTAAAATCATACTCTTGAAATTTCTCTTGCTTCCCTGCTTCTTGTGCAAAAGCTGGCATTTCCTCGCCTTCATTTACCGCCTTCAGCAGGGCATCAATTTGCTCTTGGCTTAATTTTTCGCCACTCATGACAATCCCCTTCCCTACCTTTTCAATTCAACGATTTCAACGTACATCTTCCCGTTTTTCGTCAAAATCTTTCCGGTTCCAATCTCTTCATTCTCAAGCATAAGACGCACCGTATTTTTCGTTGAATTTTCAAGACGATACAATGTACCTTTCGTAATATGAAGCAAATCTTCAATTTTCTTTTTCGTATTTCCGATTTCAAAATAAATTGTTAACGGAATATCATCTTGTAATTTCAAATCTAGCCAACTCCCATATCATGTTCACGAAAATTTCATGTTCTCTCTATATATGAAACTTCTTATTTTGAAACGTCGATATTTAATATTTTTTTAATATATCCTTGCGTTTCTTTAAATGGCGGTACGCCTCCGTACTTTCTCACATTACCAGGGCCAGCATTATAAGAAGCAAGTGCCAATACTAAGTCGCCGTTATTTTTCTTCAAATAACCGCTTAACTCTTTCACACCGCCCTCAATACTTTCAGCTGGTGAAAATGGATTTTTTATACCCATCTCTTTCACATTCGCTGGCATAAGCTGCATAAGACCCATCGCACCTGCATGTGACACCGTTTTCGGATTAAAATCAGATTCTACTTCAATCATTTTTTGAATTAACATTTTCGGAATTTCGTATGTACGACTTACACGATCAATAATATCCTCATACTTCCCTTCATTGGAAGAACGTATTTTTTGAATATTATACTTCTTCGTTAATCCCCACGTATCAGCAGCCTCATTTTTCGTTTCTGGGAAACGTCGTTCAAACTCTTTTTGTGCGACTTGCACTTCATCTACGTTCTTCGTTTCAGTCTTTTCTTCAGGCTTACTTACTTCCTCTACTTTATGAATAGATTCTGCTTGTTTATTCACAACCGCTTCTATTTTCGTAGATTGTACCGGCTGACTCATATCCTCTACACTTGTCGGCTGCGCAGTACCCTTCGTCTCCTTCGCAGGTTCACTCTGCAATTTCTCTTGAAAACGACTACTAACGAATGCTTGTGGACTACTTAGCTTTTGCTGAATTTGTCCTTTCTTATATGCAAGCACTTCTTTTACTATATTTCCAACTATCATAATATCACCTTTTCGGTAAACAAAGATAATCTAATATTAGAGTTTTTTTTTAAAGTTTGCAATAATCCTTTTAATAATATTGTAATAAAAAAATGAATATATTGTTAAACTGTTATTTTTTTATATTTATTAATTCGAATTTTTAGTTGACACCCGCTATGACAGGGATTACAATAAATCTCGAAATTGATTTTTTCGCATATTACCGTTTTTCAATTTGCAGAAAAGTCAATATAAAAAAATGGGGGTTCTTAACATGAGAATTAATACAAACATTAATAGCATGCGTACACAAGAGTACATGCGCCAAAACCAAGCGAAAATGAGCAACGCTATGGACCGTTTATCAAGCGGTAAACGTATCAACAACGCTTCTGACGATGCAGCAGGTCTTGCAATCGCAACTCGTATGCGTGCTCGTGAAAGCGGATTAGGAGTAGCTGCTAACAACACACAAGATGGTATGTCAGTGATCCGTACAGCTGACTCAGCATTAGGCTCTGTATCTAACATCTTACTTCGTATGCGTGACATCGCTAACCAATCTGCGAATGGTACAAATACTTTGGAAAACCAAGGTGCTTTAAATAAAGAATTTGATGCTTTAAAAGAACAAATTGATTACATTGCTAAAAACACACAATTTAATGACAAAAACTTATTAGATGGTTCTAAAGCTTCTATCTCTATCCAAACACTTGATTCATCTGAAACAAGTAAGCAAATTAATATCAACTTAGCAAATGTATCTACTTCTGCATTAAAAATTGATACATTAACAATTGCTGGCACAAATTCAACAACACTACAGGCAGCAGACCTTAAAGTAGCTACTGATGCTGCGCAAGCTTTACAAGATTTAGACCCAGCAAAAGCTACAAGCAAAGAAACTGAAGATGCTATTGCTGAATTCAAAAAAGGATTCGATTTAGTTAAAGATTACATGACTGAACAACAAGTAACAGATGTTCAACAAAAACTTGATAAATATACAGTTGATAAGACAGTTCCAAATGCTCAAGAAATTGGAGCTGCATTTGTAGCCCCTACAGCTGGCGCAAAAGCAAACGTTAGTGCTAATTCAGCAATCAAATCAATTGACTCAGCTCTTAAATCAATCGCTGACAACCGTGCAACTCTAGGTGCTACATTAAACCGTCTTGACTTTAACGTAAATAACCTTAAGAGCCAATCTGCTAGTATGGCTTCAGCTGCTTCTCAAATCGAAGACGCTGACATGGCGAAAGAAATGTCTGAAATGACTAAGTTCAAAATCTTGAACGAAGCTGGAATCAGCATGCTTTCTCAAGCAAACCAAACGCCACAAATGGTTTCTAAATTATTACAATAAGCCATTTGAGTTAGTTTCTTGAATAAACCTCTCTGCTTGCGGAGAGGTTTATTTTTTCTATATAAACAGATTAAAGGCTTCTCTTTTACTTAAATAGAAGATCTAGCCATATTTAGTAGCAGTCAGGGCTTACTTTGTCCTCGTCCCTTTTATTAAAACAAAAAGATAAAATAAGCATAAGTCTCTTTATCCTTCCATATCCGTTTATTAGCTTTAGAACACTGACTATATCAATTTTATAAGGAGTGTCTATTATGCGTATTGGTACGAACGTTTTGAGTATGAATGCTAGGCAATCACTATATGAGAATGAAAAACGTATGAATGTTGCGATGGAGCATTTGGCGACTGGTAAGAAGTTAAACCATGCTTCTGATAATCCAGCTAATGTTGCAATTGTGACTCGTATGCATGCACGAGCGAGTGGTATGCGTGTGGCGATTCGTAATAATGAGGATGCGCTATCAATGATTCGGACAGCGGAAGCCGCTCTTCAAACTGTGACGAATATTTTACAGCGTATGCGTGATTTAGCTGTTCAGTCTGCGAACGATACAAATTCAAATAAAAACCGTAATTCGTTAAATAAAGAGTTTCAATCTTTAACAGAGCAAATTGGCTATATTGGCGAGACGACTGAGTTTAATGATTTATCCGTGTTCGACGGCCAAAACCGTCCTGTTACGTTAGATGATATTGGTCATACAGTAAATATAACGAAACACATTCCCCCTTCCCCTACACAACATGACATCAAGATCTCAACAGAGCAAGAAGCAAGAGCTGCAATTCGTAAAATTGAAGAGGCTTTACAAAATGTATCACTTCATCGTGCTGATCTTGGGGCTATGATGAATCGTTTACAGTTTAATATTGAAAATTTAAATAGCCAAAGTATGGCCTTAACAGATGCTGCATCTCGAATTGAAGATGCGGATATGGCGCAGGAAATGAGCGATTTTTTAAAGTTTAAATTGTTAACTGAAGTTGCGCTTAGTATGGTTTCACAAGCAAATCAAATTCCGCAAATGGTTTCTAAACTACTACAATCGTAAAAGTTCATTTTCCATCTTTGGAACGATTCCACACAAAACAAAAGGGAAATACATATAAACTATGTATCTCCCTTTTATTTTGTACCCAAATTTTATTACTGCGTTACAGTCATAACCTGTCCACTACGATCAACCATAATTTTCATTTTACCGTCTTGTGCGTTATATAACCCTAATTTATGCAAATCTTGTTTACATTCTTTTACGAAGAAAGGTAATGTGCGAATTTGATCGATATCAGAGCTCGTAATGAAATGAATTAAATGATGCGTCATTTCTTTTATATCATAAACCAGCTCTTCCTTTTCTCGCTTGAGTCTGTCATTTTCAGCTCGTAATACATGTAACTCGCCTTCGAGACCACGTGCGTTCCTTTCATCTTTTGAACGCTCTGCAGCCATGCTAGAAAGCTTATAGATTCCTTCCATGAACTGATGTAGTTCATGCTCTTTTCTTTCACTACACTGGCTAATTGTTTCAAAATTATCAACAATACCAGATATAACTGTTACAAGATTTTTTTCGGTCTCTGTATTTGGAACTTCATTTCTTAATTCTTGTTTGTTTTCTTTTTTCATTTCAACAATTGGTTCTTTTACAGGCGTATATTTTCGCTTTCGTCCTGGTTTTTGTTTTTCAATATTTTCAAACGGTATTTCACATTTTTTTAATTTGTAATACGTATTTTGTAATTGACTTTCTGTTTTCGGAAAAAGATTTAGTTCTTTTTTACTAACGTATTTTGAAATATTAATAATGTTTAAACCGTGACGTTGGGAAAATTGATACACTTCATACAGTAACTCTAGCTCAGACTTCAGCCATGTAATCGCTGATTTTTCATATGCTCGCATCCCACCATGTTTTTCTATATCTATTTGAAATAATACCATTCTATTATATAAATCAACTAGTTCTTCATATTTTACTTGGAATTGTTTTTCTATTTTTTTAAATTCCGCTTCTAGTTGCATATCGTTCATTTTATTATTTGACATGTTTTGTAAAAGACTTAATACATTGATTGCTGTGTGGTGATACATAATCTGTGTCACTCCCCCTCATCCTTTCACAATTCTCATCTGACTCCCATGTCTTCTCAGAAAATAGCAATTTTTTCATATCCATATTATAACATTTCGAAATTATCTGTCAAACATTAAACATACAAAAATGTATAGAAAGTATAGAAATAAAAAAATTATTTTTAATTAATATGCATAATTACATATTAATTATATTATATGGTATTTAGGATATATTTTCACCGAAAAAGTTTGCGTTACTACGCAACCTTACTAACATATTCCAAAAATACGTTCTCTTATATTTTCAAATAAACAAGCCCGCTATTTATTCATTAAACGAATTGAAAATCTCGAAGTAGAGACTATTCATACAGCCACAAACACTCCAGAAACGTTTAATCTTTCTACCTGTACAGTAGAGTATAGAATGCAAAAAAGGAACTAGCCCGTACTACTTACACGTGGCTAGTTCCCTCCTCCCTACTAAAAAAATAGAGTTGTATATCAGTTCTTCAAACCCTCAATCAAAGGCTCTTTTCTTCTACTGACCTAAAACCACTCCATATCTCTGGTCTCACATCGCATAGGGCTCTATTAGGCAACGACCGCTCTACGCATGGTTAGAGCTTCTATTCCAGCTAAAAAAAGCTTTTCAAAACGTTTTTTACAGCACTAACTTATCAACTAAACCAATTAACTCTTGAATATCTGGCTTACTTACTTGCGCATTTGCTCCTACAGCTTCGCCTTTATGGAATAATTCATTTGTAATTAATGAAGAGAAAATAATGACTGGTAAACGATTCATTATTTCACTATCCTTAACTACTTTCGTTAAATGATGTCCATCCATTTTCGGCATTTCAATATCAGTAATTAGCAAGTGAATATGTTCAAACATTTTTTCCCCTTGCTCTTTCGCTAATTTTTCAATTTGCGCTAATGCTTCTGCACCATTGCTGAAGAAGTTCATTTTCGTATATCCAGCTGATGATAATGTTTCTTCTAATATTTGGCGAAGCATTGCTGAATCTTCTGCAATATAAATCACCTTTTCAGCTCGATCTGTTTTCTGTTCTAACCCTGCAAGTGATTTGTTGTCATAACCAGTACCGCTAATTTCACATACAATTTTTTCATAATCTAATAGTAAAATGATTTGCCCATCTAGTTTTACAATACCAGATGTCGTTTCTTCTAGTCCCATAGACAATGAAGCTGGTTCATCAATTTGTTCCCAAGAAATACGTTGAATACGATGCACTTCATCAACACGGAAAATAACTTTCATTTGATTTAATTCAGAGATAATAAATTTCGTTTGATCAAGTGGCTTTGTCGATTTTAAATTAAGAGCTGTCGCTAAGTTAATAACAGGTAAAATTTCACCACGTACTTGAACAACACCTTCAACTGCATGATGAGATTCTGGCACAGTTGTAACAGGGAATGGATTAATGATTTCACGTACTTTCATTACATTAATACTAAATAGGTTTTCACCAACAGTATATGTGACAATCTCTAATTCATTTGTTCCACTTTCTAATAAAATACTTTGTGCTTGTGACATAAAGGTGTCGCTCCCCTTCCATTAATTCCGTATATCTAATTATTAAGCTTTATTAAAACGAAAAAGTCAACTACCTATATGAAAAATATAGATAGTCGAACGATTTATTTAAAAAGAAGATTAATCTTGTATAAACGAAGCAAGTGCCTCTAATAACACTTCTTGTGCTCCTACAATTTCTGTCGGCATTGCTTCCCACTTTTTCGAAAGCTCCGTTTCTACTCGTATTCTTAGCTCCGAATCCATTTCTTCTAGCACATATTCTTTCGTCGCTATATCAACATCAAGTAGCGCAAGCGCATATAATTCTGGATCATTTATTTTTTTAAATAATTGTTTCAATATAGCTGGTGCTATATGTTTTAATTTTTCAATATGAATTTCCTTATCCGAAAATAGTAACTCATATTGAATAAACGTAACATTTTCTTTAATCACTTTAAAATAGCAATTATTTTTTTTATCATTTACAAAATAACCGTTCGGATCTGCAATAATACTCTCTACTTTACGAATTAAATCCGGCAAACTACTCGCCGCCATTACAGTCCGCTGCTCAACCTCACTTGGCGAAATGAATGTAACGCGATACTTATTCTGCGCCATCCTCCTCACCTCTCCTTTTATAGAAATCTATCGTCACATACTATCCAGAAGGCACTGGCCTAATATGAAATGATTATCTCATTCCCAACCATCTCCGTACGCCTCCATAGCTCTATTCTTACAAATAGGAGCTCGTCTGGATCATAACTGTTTATCCACACTAAACTTTGCTTACCTCTTCTTATACTACCCTAGTAACTCTCCATACCTCTGTCCTTACACACCAGTCGCGGCCCTATTAGGCACTAACCGCTCCAAAACAACGCTAGGTCCTCTCTTCAACCCTAAAAAGAGCTTTTAAGGTCTTTTTAGATCTTTTTAAGAGCTTTTCAATAACTCGATGTTATTGAACCAAAATGCAATCTGCTGATCCGTTATCCCTGATAGTGTAATAAAAAACTCACGGCACTTCATCTCGTCCTTAAACAGTTGATACTTCCATTTTCCCTCGCTACCAACACTTACGAAATAAAACTCATGAATACGGCCAATAATTGATTGCTTTTCACCAAATGAATATGCAGGTACTTGCTTAATTTCAAATTGATCAGGTAAATATATATGCTCTTCTCGTTCCATTTTTAACACTTGCTCTGCAAGTTCACGTTTATTTTCGAAAAAAGGCAATTGTAAAATTCGCTCTTGTCTTGTCATACGAATAAAAAACCCTTTCTACTACATTACAATTTTTCTTTATGATATATTATCGAATTAAGTTTACAACTTCATTTAATACTTCATCAGAAACTTTAATTACTTTCGCATTCCCTTGGAATCCGCGTTGATAAAGCATTAAATCAACAAATTCTACAGATAAATCTACGTTTGAACTTTCTTTTGCTGACCCTCGTACATTACCTGCACCATTCTCACCAGCAACACCTATTCCTGGAATACCCGCTGATGGTGTCGCAACGTAATTTCCATTCCCTGTTTTCATTAATCCACCTGAATTCGGGAATGTAGCTACAGCTAGTTGTCCTACAACTTTCATACTACCATCTGAATATTTCATCATAACGAAACCACCGTCAGAAATAGAATAGTCATTTGCAATTGCAGCTGGACGCCCCGTTACTTCTGTGGTAGAAATAGTTTTCCCTGTCGGATAATTTGTTAATCCGCTTAAATCAAGTGTTAGACCACCACCAAAAGGAATTTGAACAGATCCACCTTTAGTAATTTCGCCAGTTACTGGATCTTTTTGTACAGGTTCATCTGTTTGCTTTAAATTTCCTAATGTATCAAATATAAGCGGTTTGTTGTCCGGCATACCTTCAATAGGCTTAAATTCTTTTTCGTTTTTAGAATCATTTCTTACAGAAACTGAATATGTATATTCGCCTGGCACTGGCTTTTCAACTTCTTTACCATCTACAGTCTCTTTTGTAGTCTTTTGTTTAATATTTACACGTAACGTTAACGAGTTCCCTTCCGCATCAAAAACTGTGAATTCGTGAGATAATGCATTTTGGTTTCTAGGAAGGTTTCCGCCTATTGTCGCTTTATCTGTTTGAATCCCACCAACAGCTGATCCCATTGGAATATGAATTGGGCTTGGTCGTGAAGAAAAATCTACTTCTTGTGTTCCTGTTTTTACACCATAACCTAGTACATACTGTCCACCTGTATTTGTAACATAGCTATCTTTCGATACACCGAAAGACCCTTTTCTCGTATACTCTACATTTCCAGCATTACGATCACCTACTAAAAACAAACCGTTTCCTTCTATCGCTGTCTCCATCTTATCGCTAGTTAAAGTAATAGAGCCATCACTAAAATCTGTAGATGTCCCACTGAACTTTACACCGTTACCAATACTTTTTGGATTCGTACCAGCATAAGCACCATCACCACGTGAACCAACCGTATTATTATATAGCAAATCATCAAAAATAGCCTTTTGCTTTTTATATCCAACTGTTTGTGCATTTGCAATATTATTTGAAGTAACACTTAATGCATTTTGTGCTGCATTCATCCCTGTAATACTTGTATATAACGCTTTAATCATAACCTTTGTACACTCCTTTTATTAATCTGGCTTAACCTCTTCATTTTTTTCTATATCATCTTTCTTCTCATCTTCCGGATTAGTTTCTGTTATCGGTTTATCAGAAACCCTTTCTATGAAACGAAGTGAGACAACTTGATTATCAACAATAAGTTGCACATCGTTATTTTCAGCAAGTCGAACTGTTTCCACTTGACCAGTCACTTGCTTTCCATTATTGCTTACACCTCTAACGTACTTTCCTAAAAACTTCATCCCTCCATCAAGAGCCGTCGAATACATCGTTGATTGCAGTTTATCTACTGCTTTCGTCATATTCTGTACTTGCTCCATAAGCGATAGCTGTGCTGTTTGGTTCATCATTTGGTTCATATCCATCGCATTAAACGGGTCTTGATGTTGAAAGCTTGCTAAGAAAAGTTTCAGGAAATCATCTTTATCCATAATACCGGGTGTTTTTTGAGTACTTGCTGATACTCCGTTTGCTTGTTGAGCTGTCGACTGTGCACCAGTAACAGATGCGTTTTTTGTTTGTGCTCCTGCTTGTAACGGAATATGATTTGTACTCGTTGTATTTAATCCAACTGTTGGCACACTTTATTCCTCCAATAATCCCGCAAATTCTTTTGCATGTTGTTTTTCATGTTTCGTACTTGCTAATTTTTGTTTTTGTCTTTGCTCTTGTTCTCGCTGTTCTTTTCGATTTTCATCTTTATCTGAATAGCTAATTTGAATATTGATTTCTTTTTCTTTTAACTTCAGTCTCAATTCATCAAAAATGATTTCAACACGTTTTTTCGCATCATGTTTTTCCATTTCTACGTGAACATCAATTTGATCTCCATGTTTTTTCATAAACACCGTTAATGTACCAAGTTTTTCTGGATTTAACTGAAATAAAACACGCTCTTGTTTCACTACAAATTTTTGCAACGCTTCTACTTGTGCTTCCATTTTCTTTCCTAAGTCAGGTAACGTAACTTTCTCAGCGCCACTATTTGATTTTCCTATTTGATCCGTACCCGTTGCTTTATTTAATAACTCCGCACCCGTTGAACTCGAATCGTTTAACACATCACCTTCAGGCAACTCTATCTTTACATCATCGCCCTCAGCTTTTGGAAGATCTACATCTAAGTTTTTGGAATCTTCTTGTTTCTTTGCAATATTACAAGTTTCTGTTTCTACCACTTTCAATACTTGCATCGTTTGCTCCGGCATCTTCATTTTGTCTAATACCATTTGCATTGTATCTTCTAAACATATAGCATTTTTGATATTCATATTTGAAAGAAGCTCTTGTAACTGTTGTAATTCATTGGCGGGTAATTCGTTAAGTTTTATATTCCCATATTCTTTATATAGCTCTTGTATTTTTTGTATGTATTGATATAACAATTCCGGCTGCACACGTAATTGTTCAATTGCAACCATTTGCTCAGATACTGCTAATAGTAACTGTTCTGTCTCTTTTTTTTCTTCTTTCTTTACAATTGGCTCTTCTTTCGTTACTGATTGTTTAGAAAGAATATATTCTTTTTTTTCTTCTTTTGGTGCTTCTTCTCGTTTCATTTTCTCCGTTTTCGGCTGCTTTTTATTTTCCATTCTCATCGTACGATCGAATGAAGAATCTTCACTTTTTGATTGTACTTCTAGCCCTTTTTCTTTTTGCGGAGGTAAACTTTGTTGCACCGGTAATACAGACTGTATCACTATATTCACCTCATCCATTCATACACATTTTCAAATCAAGAAGCATTTTTTCTTCCTGCTTTTCTCGTACTTTAGCAAGCTTTCTACAACCTTCTTGATACATCTCATCAATGACACGTTCTTTTTCTTTTACTTGCTCTAAAAGGCTTTCATTTTTTCGAATAAAATCTTCCGTTTTTTTAATTTTCCGATTCCATTCTTCTATTCTTTCAGGTGAAAACGTATGTGACGAAAGCATACCGGCCATTATACGCTGCCCAGTTTGTACGACTTTACTACGCGATTTTACTACATATAAATCATATTCTTTTTTTTGTTCTATTTTTCTTTTTTCACCCGTTAATTCATACACTTCTTTCAAAATCTGTTCTTTTTCTTGATTTATTTGCAATTTTATCGTGTCGTACTGCTGCTTATCCACCTGTTTTCATAGCCCCTTCCTATTATAACGTTCTCTTTTTCTATTATATAGTTTTTTTCCAAAAAAATCTGTGAAATATTAAAAAACAAAAAAATAAGACCTCTTGGGCTGAGGTCTTATACTGTATGGTGCATCGCTTCAACAATATCATCAAATTGGAAACTATCAGATCGACCTTGTTTTAAAAACGTATTTATACCTTCTACTTTGTTTTTACATTCAAAAATATAAGCATTTTCTGCATTTTCTTGAATCGTCCCTAATTTAAAATACAATTCATTTTCTTTATAAACAGATAAGATTTTTCTCATTTCATTTGCAAGTTGCCAATGAATTGGCGAAACGATTTCTTCCATAATCCTACTCACTGAGTCTAGCACTGAAATAGCAGGGTAATGACTAAGTGTTGCAAGTTCACGCTTTAACACAATATGCCCATCTAAAATACCTCGTGCTAAATCTGGTACAGGTCCGTTTAAATCATCCCCATCAACGAGTACGGTATAAATACCTGTTATGGATCCCTTTTGTGTTTTCCCAGAGCGCTCTAACAGCTTCTTCATATAACTTTCCATTAAGAGTGTTTTACCACCTATCGGCAACTCTTTAACAGCAATATCAACACTTCTACGCGCATCAGCAAAACGAGTAACAGAGTCCATCATAAGTAGTACGTTATTACCTTGATCACGGAAATATTCAGCAATAGACGTTGCAAGCTTAGCTGCACGAAGTTGCATTAGGTGACTTTCATCTGACGTCGCTACAACAACGACGCTTTTTCGCATTCCTTCTTCACCTAATTCTTTTCGAATAAAGTCTTTTACTTCTCGGCCACGTTCTCCTACTAAACTAATAACATTTATGTCAGCTTTTGCGTTTTTCGCAATCATTCCGAGTAAAGTAGATTTACCAACACCAGAACCAGCAAAAATACCAATCTTTTGACCGATGCCAATTGTTAGCATAGAATCAATCGATTTGATTCCAGTTTCAAATACATCAGTAATTTCTTCACGTTCAAATGCATGAATAGGCGGGGCATCTAGTTTTATTTTTTGTAATGGAATATTCTCTGCATCCTCATTTAGTACTTCGCCATTTGCGCTTAACACTTTTCCGAGTAAATGATTACCACGAGGTATGACAACATCTTCTGCAACTAATGTAACTGAATCTCCATAACATACTTTTTCTGTTTGCTCAAACGGAAGTAGCATATTGTTTTCTTTTTCAATCGCAATCACTTCACATAAAACATTATGTTCCCCAACGAAACAAACATCTCCAATTTTCGCCTTTGGCCCTTTCGCTACGAAAAACTGTTCTTGTACACTATGAACTTTACCGACTTTCGTATAAAACGGGGTTTCAATAAACGTATTCCATTTATGGTTTTCATTCATTAATAGTCGATTCATACATTTTGCTCCTCAAATACCTTCTCTTCTTCCCATTTCTGGCGAAGTTTCGCAAATATAGGTGCAAATTTAAATTCAAAGAACTCTTTCTCTTCTTCTAGAACAAATTCACCGAACTGTAAGGAGAAATCATATTTCCATTCTACTAATTGTAGTAACCAATACTCTTTCGTATTTTCCTTCTCTTCTTGAATACGTTCAAATGTTTCTGGATGTACTGTAATGACTAATTTTTCAAACGAAGTAGGCAACGTTTGAACGATACCAGTTAAAATGGATAACACATCAAGCACTCGCGAATCTACTGCTTGATTTACAATTTTTTCTGCTAGTTGAAAAGATTGATCCCATAATAACTCTGTCCATTCATATGCAGTTTCTTGTTGTTCTTTTTGAAACTGCATACGTGCTGCTTCCATCTGTTCCATTTGTTCATGAATATGCATTTGAAATTGTTCTTTATCTTGCAATAGCTGTTGACGCTCTCGTTCTAGCATTTGCTGTTCTTGCCTTAGTTGATTCAGTTCAGTATGTAATGATTGTTGCTGTGCAAGAAGCTCTTCATGGTCCACCTGTATTTCTTCTTCGACTTGAACTGGTATTGGTTTTGGAAATTGTAATTCATACGTTTCTTCAGAAAAAGAAACAGAATTCTTCGGAATTCTGTTTTTAAATAAGGACATCATCTTCACCTCTTTGAACGATAATTCTTCCTTCCTTCTCTAGCTTTTTCACTGTGCCTGTAATCGTTTGCTGTGCCTTTTCAGCATCCGTCATCTTAAGCGGCCCTAAGCCATCTAATTCTTCTAGAATCATCTCTTTACGGTTTGAAGACATACATGTAAATAATTTCTCTTTAATTTCTTCTTTTGCAATTTTAAGTGCTTTCGCAATAACACCGTTATCTGTAATTTCTTCTAATACACGACGAAGTGCAAGATCTTCAAGTCCGAGTAAGTCTTCAAATACAAACATGTTTTCTTTAATTTTCTCAGATAACTCATAATCCATTTCATCCAGCTTTTGAAAGACTGTTTTTTCAACACCTCGTGAAACATTATTTAAAATGTTTACTATTGTTTTCAAGCCATCCGTTTTATTAATTGCATTAAATGCCATATTATTTAATTTTGATTTTAATAAATCACCAATTTGATTTATTAATTCACCATCAACTTGCTCTAGCTTCGCAATCCCCATTACCGTTTCTACTCGCTTATGATCTGGTAATCTCTCAATTAATTGAGAAGCAAGCTGCGGTTTAATATAAGAAGCGATAATCGCAATCGTTTGTGGCGATTCATCATTAAGTACAGTAAGAAGCGGTTCTAAATCCGCAAGTGAATTTAAGAATTCAAACGGATTATCTTTGTTATACCAAAGATCTTCCAATAATTTTTCTAGTTCGTCTTCTGGCATATTTTTAAATATGCGACGAATATATTCTTTATCCGGAGTCACTAGGTTTAATTCTTTTACATTTAATTCATACAAGAACTCCCCTAGTACATTTTCTAACGTTTCCGGTTTATATACACGAAACTTCGCGATTTCACGAAGTAATACTTCTTTTTCCTCAGCCGTCATATATTCAATGACTTTTGCTGCCACCCCTTCTTCTAATGTACGAATAAGGATGGCAGCTTTTTCTTTGGAGGAGATTTCATCTAACATCGTTGTTCCTCCCTTACTGTCCATTTAACCATTTTTTAATTACTTTTGCAGTTCCTTCTACATGTTCTTTCGTAGCATCATGCACTTGTTCATCTAACGTTGGTTCTTTCGGTTCTTCTGGTTCTGGTTTTGGCTCTGGTACTATTTTTTCTTCAGGAATTTCCATGATACTTTCATTACTTGCAGCAATTTCCTCTTCTGCTAAGTATTCTTCATATTCCTCTTCTTCTTTCTTTCTCTTACGTCTTGCTAATAAGAACCATACTAGACCACCAATCGCTAATAAACCAGCTGGAATTCCACCGAATAACCACCAGTTTATACCGCTTTCTTCTGGTTCTTTCTTCTTCTCTTCTTTCGGCTGATCAAACTGAACAGTTACAACGTTAACTTGACCGTTTGTAAAGTTTCCATTCGGATCAGCTTGAAGCCCAGCAGCTGTGCCGATTGCTTCTTTGAAAGTAGTCATATCCATTTTTCGTTTTACTAACGTATCATTGTCTACCCATACTACAACATTTGTTTTCGTTAATTCTGGGTGTTTCTTAATTGTTTCAACTGTTTTATCTATTTCATAGTTTTCAATTTTGTTACCATTTTTATTATCATAGACGATTTTACCATTTTGATTATTGTTCGTACCGTAGTTTGGCACTTCGCCGTTCGCTGTAATACCAGCGCCTTGCTTCGTCTCTGCTCCTTCTTGTGCAGTAGAGCTTTCTTCTTGCTCTTGTTTACTACGAAGTACACCTTTATCACCATATTTTTCTGACTGGCGTGTAACTTCATCATAGTTTACAGACACTTTCGTATTCACTTTATATTCATTCGGTTTAAACATCGTCATTAACGTTGCATCAATATCTTGCTTTAATTTACCTTCAATTTGTTGCTGCATCTCTACTTCTTTTTCATAAGAAGAGGAACTAGTAGAATGCGCTTCATCTGCTCCTTTTGAGATAATACCTTTTTTGCTATCAATCACACTTACTTCTTCTGCTTTCACGCCAGGAACTGCAGCACTAATCATTTGCTGTATACCTGCAACTTGATCTGCCGTTAATAATTGGCCACGCTTCACTCCAACCGTAATTGCAGCTGTTCCTTTTGCTTTTTCTTCATCAAAAATTGTCTCTTTTTCAGGTAATGTAATTTGAACATTTGCCGTTTCAACTGTCGCAAAGTTTCTTACGATATCTTGCTCCAATTGCTTTTTCGTACCGACAATTTGCTTCATTTTTTTATCTTGTTCACTTGAACCGAGCGAGCTTTCTAATAAAATTTCCTCACCGCTTTTAGAATTAAACGGTAAGCCCATCCCATTCATTTCTTTTCGAACCCATGGAGCATCATTTTTTTGCACACGAATCGATCCATCGGCCGCTAACTGATAATCGACACCTAACTTCGATAATTCTGCTGTAATCTCTTGCTTATCTGTATCATTTAAATTTTGATATACAACAACATATTTATCTGGCAAGGTGAAGTATAAAAGTGCTCCTGTTACAATCGCTAAAAGCGCAGCACCGATTACTAACTTATGCCACGTTTTTAACGATTGGATAACATTTTTTATCTTTTCCATTTAAACACACCCGTCCACTTTCCTAAATTTGCATATTAATTAGTGACTTATAATTTTCGATAAGATTATCACGTACGAGAGCAGCCGTTTTCATTTGAGACTCAGCCTTCTTCTGCTGAATTAAAACGTCATGCGTTTCTCCTACTCCTTTAGTTAGTAAATCATATACTGCTGTTTGCGCATTGTTTTGCGTTTGATTCATATCTTCCAATAAATCAATAAACTTTTCCCCTTCAACTACAGATGTTTGAGACGTTTTCGGTGCACCAATTGACTGAATTGCTCCAAATGGCTGTGTATTTAACATTGGTTGGATTTTCATATTACTATATTCCCCCTTATCCTCGGCCGATTTCTAAATCTTTATCAAGCATTTTTTTATTCGCATTTAATACACTTGTATTCGCTTCGTACATTTTTTGGGCAACCATTACATTCGTCATTTCAGCAGTCACATCAATATTTGGATAGCGTACATATCCTTCTTCATTTGCATGCGGATGTGTTGGATCATACACTAAGTTTTCAGTTTTATCTGCTTCAATACTTTTTATTTTTACTCCATTTGTAGGAGACCCATCTAACATATTTGCAAAACTATTGTTTGATTCTAGCACTACACTACGACGCTCATATAAATCTGCCCCCGGAGCAGCCGTTGTATTTGCATTTACAATATTGTTAGAAGTAACTTCCATCCACTTTCTCGCTGTCGTTAGCCCTGAGCCACTTGCATTAATTGCCTGAAACATCGTTGTCTCTCCTTCTACTTTTAACGTCCGCGTGCCGCTTGGTTAATTGCATATTGTGTATTAATCGCGTTAATTGAAATACCGTATAACTGATTTGCTTTCATTAAATCTAGCATTTCTGTCGTTACATCCACACTATTTCCATCTTTATTCGTTTGCATTGATTTTGTTTGCATCTTTGCATATGTATTTTTCGTATTCACTGTCGGTAAGTGCATTTCATTCGTTTGATATAAATTCGGATTACTCTTTAAGTCCGCAGCATTGTTCTTATATAATGTACTACTTTTATTCATTTGCTCAGCAAATGTTACATCTTGTGCTTTATAGCCGGGTGTATTCGCATTTGCAATATTACTAGAAACAGTATTTCGTTTCGTCACTAAATAATTCATATAATGGCCTACATCACTCACTAAATCTGGCATATTCCACACCCTTTCTTTTTTAACTTCATGATCCACTGATGGAAGTTTCACTTCATTATTTATTTTCTTATATGTGTTTATTAAAATATTAACAATCATGTACCCTTACATATTTTATTCCATTTTTCCATTGTTGTCTTTAGAAAAATACAAAAATATAAAAAAGAATACAAAAAAACTGTATTCACGCAATAATCTATGAAACATTTCAATATATGATTTACAAACTAAAGTTCATTTTCATATTATTTAGATTACTACTATTATTTCATTACAGTCATAAAATGAAACCTCAACCAGCGGAAGTCTTTATTTAAACAAAGGAATGGATCCCCTCTTAAAAGGGGAATCCGTTTCTAAACTCTATCACTAAAATTTACCGTAAAATGAATTAGCTTTCATGCGCCCATCATTTGTCATAATCATTTCTTCCAAAATCTTTTGCTTATCTCGAATATGCTGTGCCGCCTTAATAATGAATGGGCTTACTTCTGCTGCAACTTGCACACGTGTTTCTTCATCCAATGTCATCATCCAGCGATTTAACATTTCACTCTTCTCAGCAAACTCTCCATCTGACACTTGCAATTCACCGATTTCATTAAAACAGCCGACAAACGTCCGATAAATATCATTGTTCATTTTCAAGTGCTCCGCGGTAACCATCTATTAAATCTTGTAACACTTTCACAATCGCATCCATGTCTTTTGCTTCACGTGTTACTTTCATCGTTTGAATTTGAATGCTAATCCAATCGTATAAGCCATATAAACTATCATATAAATCTTTCGTAATTTCAGGATTTAATTGAAGCTTTAATTCTTCAAAAATACGTTCTAACTTTTCAAGAAGTGCATCCCCTTCTTGTAGTTTAAAAGTATGTAACAGTTCTTCTAAATTACGAAACTCTACAATACATCTTTCATAAATAAAAATTGTATTTTTAATTGGATTACTCGTCATAATATCATTTTGCATATAACGTTGCCATGCTTGCATACAATCACTTCCTTACCTTTCATTAATCATCACTTTTTTGTTTTGTCATTGCTTTAATTGTTTTTAATTGGCTATCAAGCGCTGCTAATGTACTCTCTAGCTTTTGATACTTCTTCACAATTTCATCTTGTTTTTGCAAGTTTTGCGTTTCAATATCTTTAATCTTTTTATCTAAATCACTTACACGTGAATCAATGTTTTTCACTCGTTCTCCAACTACACCTTTATCACCAAATATTTTATCAAGTGGCTCTTCCATCATTTTTCCTAAACCGTTAGAACTAAAGAAAAATTGCTTCGTTGCATCGGGTTTTTCTTTTAGTGCTTGTGTTAATTTTTCATCATTAACTTCCATGGTTCCGTCTTGCTTTAATTGAATACCAAATGTGAATAAATAATTACCGTCTTGAGAAAATGTTGCAACATTGTTCATCGCTTGACGTACACTTTGCATAATTACCTGTCCTTGGAAAACTCCATCTTTCCCAGCAAAAAGATCGACTGTAGAAACTGCTTTATTATACTCTGTTACCATCTTTTTAATAATATTGGCTGTGTCTGTTACATTGGAATCACTTACCGTAAATTTTAATTCTACACCTTTTACTTTTGGATCTGTTGTTGTACTTGCATCTGATGTTCCTTCTGCTTTCGGCTCAGTTACTTTTAACAATTCGATTTTTACGCCTGGAAGAGCTTCAATTGTATTAGTAAAACTTTCAGCTTCAATACCATTAATACTATATTTTGCATTTTGCGCTTCATTAATTGTATTGACTGCTGTCCCATCCGCCTTAGCTAAACCAATATCTTGAAACAGTGTAGATGTGTTCCCTGAAAAATCAATTTCCCCATCTGTTCCTTCTTTTTTTGAGGACATAAAGATTTTATCTCCAAGTGTATAAGCCGATATACCATAATCTCCGTCATTAATTTTATTAATTAAATCTTTATATGTCATATCAGTTGTTACTTTGAGTGTTTTCCCACCTAGTTGTAATGTTTCATCTTTAGGAAGCTTCGCATTCATATCAGCAATCTTATTAGAAGCTATTTGATGACGCTGCGCAAGCTGTGTAATCGTCATATTAAAAGTTCCTGCAATAGCTCCACCATCAGCTTTCACATTAATGTAGCCGTCTTGTGTCGCTGTAACTTTTTTCTCATTCCCTTTAAAAGCTGCTAAATCTTTAAACATTTGAGTAAAAGGAGTAAATTGTGTCTTTAAACTTGCATATACTTGTTTATCTTGCGTAAGTTTTTGCTTCTCAGTAGTATATGGTGTTTTTCTCATATCTAACGCTTGCATTTCTAATTCTACAAGATTAGAAGTATCGATCATATTATTTCCGAGGTTCCAAATTTGTTGTCTACCACCAATACCTGTCATCGTTGTTCCTGCCATTTTTCTCACTCCTTATAGATTACATATAGTCTAAAATACTCGTTTTACTCATCGTACTAACTGCTTTTAACGTAGCTTCATACGTTGCGTTTATATAAGCTAAATCAGAAATTGCTACCGCTAAGTCCACATCTTCAATGTCTTTACGGTTTTCTTGAAGTGCTAAGTTTTGCTCGCTTAAAATTGTTTTGAACGTCTCCATTGTGTTCATTGTCGAACCAACTTCAGTTGTACGATTAATGATGCCATCTAAATTTTTCTTATTTTCTCCTAATAAAGGCTGTAATGCTTTTTGGTCACCTTTTTGCATCGCTTCACTCATCTGTTTTAAGGTTTTTATAACAGGGGATAATAATGCTTCGCCGTTACGAAATGCTTTTAATTCATAACCGTCATTTAGTTGCCAGTTCACATCATTTTGTCCACCTTGATACGTACCATCTTCTGTAAATGGTGGCTTCTCTGTACTATCACCACCGAAAATATAACGACCTTGCTCTTTCGTATTCGCTAAATATACAACTTGTTTTAAAATTTGATCAATCTCTGCACCGATGGCTTTCAATTCTTTTTCACCATTTGGCCCATTTAACGCCTGCACCGTTAATTGATCTGCTCTCGTTACAGATTTCAAAACACCTTGTAAAGTAGTTTCAGTTTGTGTTAATACATTTTTCGAATCCGCTATATCTTTTTGCATTTGCTCCATATTAGCCAATGAATGTTGAATTGCAAATGATTTACTTGCTGCAAGTGGATCTTCACTCATAAAAAGGTTTTTCTTCCCTGAAGTTACTTGATTTCGGTGGTATTGTTGTTGCACATTCAAATCCATTAACTGATTCTTTGCCCAGCTTGCATTTTGAAATGTAGATACTCTCATTTCTATCTCCTCCTTATATATTTCCAATCAATTACTATCACTTATCGAATAATCGAAAATAGACTATCAAACACTTCATTCATCGTAGTAATAGCTTTAGAGTTTGCAACGAAATATTTTTGGAAGGCCATTAAATTAACCATTTCCTCTTCCATATTAACGCCTTCAACACCCATTTTTTCTTGCTGAATCCCCTCTAATAAATCCCCATGAATTTTTTGATAAGCATTCACTGCACTTTTATCAGATGCAACACCAACTACGAATTGGTCTAATGCTTGTTTATAAGAAAGACCTTCTTTATAATTTCCATCTGTAATTGCTGCTAGTTTATTTGCTGTTTCAGCTGATATTTTCATTTTCGAAACATCTTTTGCAAATTCAGGGTTTAATTTCATATCTTTCGCTTGATCTCCAACGAAGAACTCTTTCCCCATTACTGTGTTCACTTCATTCTTTACAGAACTCATTAGTTCTTCAAGGTTTTTCTTATAACTAGCAATCTTCGCCTTCGTATCGATCGCTGATTGGATTGCTCCACTAGTTAAAGGAATTTCCGAACCGTAAATTTCAGCAGTCATTGGTTCTTTTTCTTTATTTAATTGAAGTGGATATGTATCTTGTCCATTTACTGTTAAAACACCATTCATTCTAACACTCGCGATATTAGGATTCATAGATTCATAAGACACTTCTATATTTGCATACTTAGACATTTCTGTAATGATACGATCACGTTCATCCAAAAGTTGATTTGGCACTTGTGTACCTGCTTGTCCAATTTTTTTATTCGCTTCCGCTAAGCTGCCAGCAAGACGATTAAATTCATTGACATGCGCTTCAATATCTTCTCTCGTTTGTGCTTCTGCTGTATCTAAGCCTTTCGCCAGACGATTTACTTGGCTTGTAAACTTCCCAGTTTCAGAAATTAATGTATCATAGTAATTTGGTTGTTCTGGATTTTTTGCAACTTCACGAAAGGCATTGAAGAAGCCATCCATTAAACTAGATAATGAATTCTTCCCTGTCGTTCCAACCATAGATTCTACACGTGATAAAGTCGAATTCATGTAGTTATAGTAAGAGAGTTGAGATAATTGATCGTTAAACTGTTTCGTCTTCACTTCATCTGTAATACGGTCAACGCCTAACGTTTGTACACCGTAACCTATTTTTTGTTCCGGTGAATAGCCCTGACTTGCCCCAGCCGATCCGTAATTCACCATTTGACGCACATAACCAGGCGTATGAATGTTAGATAAATTTTGTTTCGTCGTTTGTAATCCCATTTGTGCCGCTAATAAACCCGATAGCGGCGTATTATAATCAGATAATCTCATAATGTTTCACTTCCCCTTTACAATAGTTCGTTCATAAAGATTTGTGAATTATTGTTTCGCTCTAAATTATATTCAGAAACGGAATCCACAATACTTTCTGTAGTTTTTAATAGTACGTTTAAGTAATATTGATTTTTCAAAAGAATCATTTTTACATTCTCTTCTAATTCAGCTACATTTTTTTGTGATTTTTCCATTTTTTCAATTTCTTCGTTAGAAAAATGCGAAAATAATGCACTTACACGAAATGATTCCACGCCCTTTTCTTTACAAAACTGAACAACCATTTCTTCAAATGAACTTGATAACTTTTTTAAACCATCAATGTACTGCAATTGCTCTACTTGCAATTTTTGAACTGCATTTACATTTTTATGTTTCAAATTCTCATATATTTGTTCTCCGAGCGTTTGAATATTTTCATACGCTTTTTGAATAATAACAAGCTTTTCATATAATTGTATGTACATATAGCTTCCTTCCTTTTACAAGACTAAATTTACAATTAAACCGTGGATCTCTCCAATTTGATTTAACATTTCTAAATGTCCCGTTTTCGTATTAATTAAATTCATAACATCTTCTAACTCATTTAATCCCATTTCCGCCTGTTTCACAATCGTCATTTTCTGTGAATATCCGTAACGCGGATGACGAGACATGACATCTTTATATTGCAATACATTATCTACGTAAAAATTCAAAAATGATTTTACTGTATTTTTGTATTCCATTACATTATCAAGCGTTAATTCCATTTCAATTTTCTCTTTAATTTCTCCAATGTTATCGACAAATGCTTCCATTTGTTCTAACAATTTATCTTTTTTCGGATCTGCATGCAAATTATCCGAAAATGCAAGTCCTGTCCTGACATTTGCTTCTTTCGGCATTTGAGTAGCAGGCGGTATATGCGATAAAATTGGATTATGCGAGATCGAACGCAGCATATATATCACCTATTTATTTTTTTATTTCTTCCTAAACTTAATCGTAAAATCCAGTTATTTATAATTATACTCTGAACACTAATATTTTGCAGTTATTTTTTATAAAAGATATGTTACAATTTAGCATGAGGTGGCACAAATCTATGAATATTTTTCTTTGTGGTTCAAATCAATTAACAGCATTAGATCAAGAAGAAATAAAAAAATTTTTAACTGACTATGCTCACAAACATAAAATTTACATATTATGTTATAAATCTATCGAAAATGAGATTCTTCGTTTTTTCATCGAAAACGAAAGACTCGCTCAAAATTTATGCCTTTACACGCTACAGCCGTTACAAGCATTAACAGATGAATTTCAAGAGGTCGTTGATTACTTAAAAAGACATGGAGCCGAGTATGTTACTTTTGATCATCCTTCCGACTCCATTTACCGATCGGATTATATGTTTTTTGTAAAACAAATAATCGAAGATACCGATTTAGTTCTCTGTTTTTATAATGGGGACAAGCATACATCTGTCATTCCCGTTGACGTTGCAAAAGAAGCAGGAATTGATGCTGTTATTTATGATTTACCAGGTTTACATGAAAAACAGATGAAAAAAAACTTTGAACAAAAAATCCGTATGATGTAAAGGGGGAGGCACAATATCGTTATTGTGCCTATTATAAATATGATAATTGAACAAGATTATGATCATTTTATCGCGAGTTTTAAACAACAATTCAATATGGATATCGCTTCATATAAACAAGATAGAATGCGTCGTAGAATCGATGCTTTTATTTCGAGAAAAGGCTTTGAGAACTACACTAATTTTTTAAGTAATTTACGTACCGATCAAAATTTATTTTTAAGTTTTATTGACTATATTACAATTAACGTTTCAGAATTTTTTAGAAATAAAGAACGTTGGCAAACGTTAGAGACGAAAGCACTACCAAAATTACTTGAACAAAATAACGGAAAATTAAAAGTATGGAGTGCCGCTTGCGCTGCCGGTGAAGAACCGTATACACTCTCTTTAATTTTATCAAAACATCTATCTCCATTTCGCTATGAAATAATAGCAACGGATCTTGATTTTCACATTTTAGAAACTGCAAAACGCGGTCAATATACAGAACGTTCTTTAAAAGAATTACCTATCGATTTGAAAGAGCGTCATTTCACAAAAGAGAATGATATATATTCATTACATCAAAATATTAAGCAAAACGTCACGTTCAAACAACACGACCTATTAATGCAGTCGTTCGATACAAATTACGACTTAATTATTTGTCGCAACGTAATGATATACTTTACTGAAGAAGCAAGAGTAAAACTTTATGAAAAATTTAGTCGTTCTTTACGAAAAGGCGGCGTACTATTTGTTGGTAGTACCGAACAAATTTTAACACCTGAACGTTATAATCTTCAGAGATTTGATACATTCTTCTACGAGAAAATATAAAAGAGGTCGTCACAATGTAAAGTGACGACCTTTTTATATAACTCGAATTAAAATAATAGCAACAATCCATACAAAGAGAAAAAGAAACGTCATAGACCATTTATGTTCTTGCATCGTATGTTTCAAAGCCTGTGATAATTGTGTCATATTCATTTCTGCAAGTGCTCTCCATACGCTTACATCCCGCTCTTTAGCAGTGCGGTCTGTAACGCTAATTAAAATGGTTTCGTTAGACAATTTCGTTATATAAGCAGTAATAACCGTTACCATTAAATTTATATTTCCTTCTGAAGAATCACTTTCCACTCTAGAAATGAGTGCACTTACATCTAATAACGGAATATGTACCTTTCTACCAAATGATAGTTGTACTTCTGCGAAATCATACGTTCCATCTAACAAAGGAAGTTCTTTTATATGCGCCTGTTTCACAAGTCCTTGCAGGCTTCTCATTACTTGTTCAAATACTTTTTCTGTTTGCTTCCCTTCTCCAGATAACGTATGCAACTTTTTAAAGAGCTGTAATACTGTATCCATCTCTTTAGAAAGCATTTCCTTCATAACCTTTCCATCACCTAAACTCGCAAGTAAAATCCCTATTTCATTATTTTTCGAAATAATCTTAGACTGTCCAGTAAACACTAGATTACTATGCTTTCGTTCTTTCTGGATTTCATGTTCCGAAATAGCTGCAGGCTGTTTTAATGGTTGTAGCGTCTTATCTTCAATTGTCGTACGTTTAATTTCCATTTAAGCGCCTCCACTACTATGAAATACTTAGCCCCATTCTTTATTACTTTTTAAAACTAAAAATAGTACGAATAAACCTGACATGATAGCAAATGCATTAGAAGCTTGTATTCCCTGTTCACTTTTTGCTTCTTTCTTCTCTTCTGGCTCTTCTTGTTTCTCTTTCTTTTTCGAAACGACTTGATTGTTATTATCTTTATCTTTTTGAGCCTTCGCTTTATTTACTTCCTTGTTGTCTGTGAGAGGCTCTTTTATAACATAAGTATTTTTTTCTTTCTCTTTCAATGGTTCTTTTATAAGATCGTTTACTTTCTCTTCTTGCTTCGGAATTTGAACAACTGGCGGTTTTTCTTCCAGGAGCGGGATCTCTATTTTTGAGTCTTCCTGCTTCTCTGGTTCTTTCTCAGGTTCTTCCTTATCTTCTAATTTATCTTCATTCTTTCGTTCTTCTACCTTTTTATCCTCTTCTGTTTTTTGCTCCAAAATAGAAACGATATACTCACTTTCCTCAACCAGTTTATTGCCGGCCGCATCTACTATCTCTACAAGTATTTCGTATGTCCCGATTGGCAACGCATCCGTTATTTCAAATACTTTTTGCCAATCCATGTCGCGCTTATTGTAATCTAATAAAAATGTAATTTCTTTATTTTCTTTCCCTTTTAATGTAACACGAACCTCTTTCACAACTGATTCTCCGTCCGTCGCCTTCACTCGCACACGTATAGAATCGCCTTGTTTCCGTTCAATTAGCTTCTCTTTCGCCTCGTCAACAGTAACTTTATGCAACTTCGGCAGTTCTTTATCTATTGTTGGCGTGTCATTATTTATACGAATAAATGGGACTTTCACTTCATTTTCTATAAGCTCTTCTTTCTCAGCTTCTTTAGAACTTTGAATGAGCTGAAGATTCCAATCACCTTGCAAATCAAAAGTTTCGACCTTGTAGTTAGCAATCCATCGCTTTGTTTCCTCTTCATACTTAAACGATAGCATTCTTTCTTGTTCATACTGATCGCCGTTTTTTGGCAAGCGCAAAATACCTTTTATACTTTGAACATTTTGCTCTTTCGGCTCTACAATAACTCGCACTTCTTCGCCAACTTTTATTTCCGACTTATTTACTGTAATAACCCCTTGATCCGTCTCTATCTTTTTTTCGACCTCTTGTTCATTTACTACTTCTTGTTGTTCCTCTTTACCTTGATTCACTTCCACTTGCTCTGGCTTCCCATGAACTTCTTTGTTTTCTTCTTGCACATTCATTTCATTTAATTTTTGATCTGGCTCAATTTGTTCTTCCGCCTGACTTTGCAGAGGGAAGAACAGACACACATTTATAAATAACCAGCTCATTAGAAAAAACTTTACGTTTTTCATCTACTAGCTCAAACTCCTATTTCAACGACTTATAGCGATTTCGTCACTTTTACTCCGAAAAACCCATCTACATTTACAAGTTCACCATACGCCACCAATACATCATTTACATAAATACGAATTGGCTCGTCAATATCCTCATCTAGTACAACCGCTTCATTCTCTTGTAAACTTAAAATATCTTGAATTGTTTTCACTGTGCTTCCAAATACAAATTTCACATTCATTTCTACATTTTGTAAGATGGATGTGTCCATGTATACTGGTTCCATTTGTTTTACTTCTTTAAATTCAATAGGTTGCACAACAGGTTCTACAATTTTTTCTTCTTCAATTTCTTCCGTAACAATCTCTTCTTCCTCTTCCATCATTGGATATAGAAGTCTTCTTACCATTTCTTTCGCTTCTGAAATCGGTAAAATTTGATACATTTTCGATTGAAGCAGGTCGCCAATTTCAAGGTTGAACGTAATTTGGACGAGTTCATCCACTTTCATTGACTCTCCCAAATATTCCATTTCTTCTTTTAACGTTACGAATTTAACATTTGGTGGTGTCATGTCCATTTTTTCTTGAAACATTTCTGACATCGCCGTTGCAGCGTGTCCCATCATTTGGTTCATGATCTCTTTAATACCGCTCAGTTCTAATTCACTAAGTTCTTTCTCTGGATCAACTTCCCCTGTTCCCATCATCATTAAATCTACCATTGTTAAAGCGACATCTTTCGTAAATACGAATACATTCTCATTTTTTAGTCCTTCAACAAAATCAACATTTAAAATAACAAATGGGACTGGTACTCCGTCATAATGACGAACATTGATTGATTCTACATTGGGCGTACTAATTGTAACTGGCTGATTTAAAAGTGTTGACAATACTGTTGAAGCGGAACCAATTGAAATATTTGCAATTTCACCAAGGACATCTTTCTCTTCTTGTGTTAAATGCTCTTTTTCAACTTGTTCTTCTACAATCTCTGTTTCCACTACTTCCGCTGGCTCGTCTTTTTCTTCTACTCCACCAGATAATTGCATTAATTTATTTACCATTCGTTTCGCATGTTCAACTGAAACAATTTGCACAAGTTTAGAGTTTACAAGATTATCTATCTTTAAATCAAACGATACTTTAACAATCGTTTGATTCCCATCAATCTCAGAAATTTTTTCCATTTCTTCTGATAACTTTACAACTTTAATTGTCGGCGGAGACATATCTACTGTATCTTGAAAGAATTCTGACATAGATGTAGCTGCGAACCCCATCATTTGATTCATCGCTTCTTGTACAGCACTTAGCTCTAATTCACCAAGCTCTTTTCCGTCTTCCACTTCACCTGTTCCCATCATCATTAAATCAGCAATAGATAATGCAACATCTTGCTTAAGGACAAGAAGGTTTTCCATATCTAATCCTTTTGTAAAATGAATGTTTAATACAACGTGTGGAACTTCGACGTCGCTTGAATCATATAAATCTACCAATTCTATGCGAGGAGCAGTAATGCTTACTTGCCTATTTAAGATTGTTGATAATACAGTCGAAGCTGAACCAAATGATATATTTGCAATTTCGCCAAGAATATCGCATTCTTGAGGCGTTAAATGCTCATTTTCTTTTTCTAGCACAATTGTGCTCGTATCCCCTTTTGTGTGTTGCTCAGGCATTTTCTCTGCCTCCTCATTTCTGTTTTTCTATCAAATGATATAAACTCTCATTTTATTTTAACAAACTTATTATATAAAACGTTAATATGTATTTATTCCCATTTTTAGATTCGTAACGATTAACCAAAAAGCTCCCCAATTGTATACAAGTGGGGAGCTTTCCTTCATTCCTATTATAAACCTTCTGGGTTTAAAATGAGGACCACTCGTCCATCACCGAGAATTGTCGCACCAGAGAAATAATTAGAACTCTCTGCAAAGAAGTCACCTAATGACTTTAGGACTATTTCTCTTTGACCGATAATTGTGTTTACAATAAGTCCATAGCTGCGATGTGTATTACGAACAATTAACACAGGAACCATTTGACCATCATATGACGCAAACGCCTCATCTACTGTTTTCTCACCAAATACAGTACTTAAATGCTTCACTTCAATAATTTGATTACGGTAATTTAACACATCTTTTCCTTGTAAGGATTGGATGTCTTCTCTCTTAATCCGAATTGCTTCAACAATATTACCAAGAGGGAAAGCATAACGTTTATCATTCGTTTGAACAAGCATAGATTGAATAATGGACAACGTTAATGGCAGTTCAATTCTAAATGTACTACCTTTTCCTTCTTCAGAATCAATAATTAAATGTCCACCTAAACTATGGATTGTATGTTTCACTACATCTAATCCAACGCCACGCCCAGAAAGGTCGGATACAACTTCAGCTGTACTAAATCCTGGTTGGAAGATCAAATCAAACACTTCACGGTCCGTTAATTTATTTGCCTCAGATTCTGTTACAACACCATTTTTAATCGCTTTTTCTAATACTTTCCCTTTATGAATTCCATTTCCATCATCCGTAATTTGAATAACGACATGATTTCCACTATGAAACGCTTCTAATTTAATCGTACCTGTCTCATTTTTCCCTGCATCACGACGTTGTTCAACAGTTTCAACACCGTGATCAATTGCATTACGAATTAAATGGACGAGTGGATCACCGATTTCATCAATAACAATTTTATCAACTTCGGTGTCTTCACCTGTAATTTGTAAATCGATTTTCTTCCCTAAATCTTTCGCTAACATACGTACCATACGCGGGAAACGATTGAATACCGTTTCAATTGGTACCATACGCATGTTTAGTAGTACATTTTGAATATCTTTTGAAATATCGCCTAATCGATTTAAATGCTCAATTAATTCCTTGTTTTGAATTGCTTGTGCCAATTCATCTATACGACCGCGCTCAATTACACTTTCTTCAAACATGTTCATTAATCTTTCAATTTTCTCCAATTGAACACGTATGGAACGATTTTCCACTTTACCATTTTTCGTTTTTGCAGAGCCTTTAGCAGGTGTAGCATTAGCAGATTGCTTCGATACTTCTTTAGTTGATTCCACATGCGTAGCCGCTTGTAAATCTTCCTGCATAGCTTCTTGTGTACCCAATTCTTTCGAGACTACTTCTTTTAATGTATGTCCTTGCTTCACTTCTACTTTCTCAATTTCAGAAACATGAAGCACTACTTGTTTTAATTCTTCTTCACTTTGATCAGTATCCATAAATACTGTGAACTCAAACCCGAAAGCATCTGCTTCAATTTCTTCAATACTTGGAACTGTTTTTTGTACATTACCTACATTTTGCAGTGCTTCAATACACATAATTGCACGTACTGCTTTTAAAATAGCATGTTGCTCAACAGTTATATGCACTTCATGCGAAACTGCATCATCATTATTTATAGGTTGTTGCTCAATATATTCCGCAGGAGTTTCTACATTGCCATTCAATAATGCTTCTAATTTCTGCTTAGTTGTAATTACATCAATATTGCCCATTCCGCCTTGTTGCACATCTGCAACCATCTTCTCTAAATTATCAATGCACTCAAAAATCACATCAATAATCTCTGCATTTACAACTATATTTCCATGACGAATTTCATCTAAAACGTTTTCCATTTTATGCGTTAAATCCGCCATTTCCGTAAATTCCATACTCGCTGACATACCTTTAAATGTATGGGCTGAGCGGAAAATTTCTCCCACAACATCCATATCAGTGGGATTTTGTTCTAAAGTTAGCACATTTTCATTTAGCGATTGTAAATGTTCTTCTGATTCCTCAAAAAATATATTTAATAGATCTGTTTGCATTTTCATCCCCTACCTGTCTAACAAACATTTCATTTATGTATAACAATTTAGTGTTTTATAGCAAGAAAAAAGGGGGCCACACGCATATCCGCTATCAATGTTTAGATTCCTTGTGGCACCCCTTCTATATTAGCTGTTTGCTACTTTTGTTAAAGCTTCAATTACTCGATCCGCTTGGAACGGCTTTACAATAAAGTCTTTTGCTCCACCCTTAATTGCATCTAATACCATACCTTGTTGTCCCATTGCAGAACAAATAACAACTTTTGCACTTGAATCAATTTTAATAATTTCTTTTAACGCTTCAAGTCCGTCCATTTCTGGCATAGTAATATCTAATGTTACAATATCCGGTTGAAGTTCTTTAAACTTCTGAATTGCTTCTACTCCATTCTCTGCTTCACCAATAATTTCAAATTCAGAATTACTTTTTAATAAGTTTTTAATCATCGTTCGCATGAACATCGCATCGTCTACAACTAAAATTTTATGTGCCATTCTTTTTAATTCTCTCCTTCTATGTATAAATATATCTTAATATTTCACCTTATCATTCTCACTCATTATACAAAATAAAATGATAAAATTTAATATTTTTTTAAAAGAATTTTCGTATTTTCATTATTTTATTATTAAAATGATAATATACTATTCTTTTATGTAAATGACAACGCGACGGTTTTTCTCCCAATTTTGCGGTGAATCATTTGGTACAACTGGCTTTGTGTCTGCATATCCTACCGCAGCTAGCCTTTTATCATCCACATTATACACTTCGATTAAGTGGTGAATCATATTAGCTGCTCTTGCTGAAGACAGCTCCCAGTTAGAAGGGAATTTGTCATTATGAATAGGTCTACTATCTGTATGCCCTTCAACAACAATCGGATTTGGTACTGATTGGAAAAACCCAACTAATTGACTTATTATCTCTTTCGCTTCCGGTTTAACGTTCGCGTCACCCGTATCAAATATTAAATTATCTACTATAACGACGCTTACTCCCGTATCCTCTCGATATACATTCACTTGACTAATACCGTTATTATCTACATATGCTTTTAACTTTTTATATAATTCGTCCATTCTCTTTTTAGAGACCATTTTTTCATCATTTTTTTCATGTGAAATATCTGGTATTGTATTTCCCATTACTTTTGCATCTACTTGCTCCACGTCACTAAACTTTTCAAGCATCTTTGACAATTTTACTGCATCCTGCTTTGATGTAGCAACTAGTAATACAAAGAAAGTTAATAATAACATCGTTAAATCTGTAAAAGTCGTCATCCAACGAGGCGATCCCTTTTGCGGTCGTTGCATCATAACCATACCACTCCTTGAAATATTAGGCTGCTCGTTTTACTTTTTTTATCTTTGTTTCGTATACATATGTATCGAGTTTCAACTTTAATTTAGAAGGAATTTGACCGCGATATAATTCTGAAATCGCTTCAATAACAAACTTCTTCTCTGTATATAAATCTTCAATACCACGATACACTTTTTCAGCAAGAGGGATTGCAATCATATTTGCAAGTACTGACCCATACAATGTCGTTAACATCGCAACTGCCATCCCTGTACCAATTTGCGATGTGTCTTGCAAGTTTTGAAGCATAATGATAAGACCGATTAAAGTCCCTATCATGCCCCAAGCTGGAGCGAAATCGCCAATTTTATCTAATAATGCTGCCCCTTTTCTTAACTCATACACTTCCGTTTCAACATCTTTCATTAACACTTCTTTTAATTCATCTTCATCGTAACCACTTAACATTAATCGAATTCCTTTTTGAATAAAAGGATTGTCTACTTGCTCTCCATCAACTTCTAAAGAAAGCAGGCCGTGTTTTTTAGACTTTTTAGAAAAATCAACAAATAAATCCGTTAACTGTTCTAAATTTTCTTCTTTTCTATGTAAAACAGTAAAGATGCTTTTCGTATATTTTTTTATTTCTCCAAATCGATATGCCACAACAATTGTCGCTGTAGTTCCCCCTATGACAATTAAAATAGATGAAACATCTAAAAAGTTTTTAAAAGCTTTTATTCCGCCGCCGCCAATCATAATTGCCGCTATCACTATAGCAAAACCTACTATTATGCCCACTGGGCTAGAAATGTCAAACTTCCTTTTTCTTCTTTGTGGTCTAGCAAATCCTTGATTTTCGTCTCCCATATTCCTGCCCTTTCCTTTTCATTTTTATAAAACATTTTTTTATTTTAATAATGCGTTTTCACATATAATAAGTATTATACGCTTATCATCTGTTTATCGCAATATACTCATAGAATTGACACATTTCATTTCCATATTAGAATTATAGTATGGAAATATGAGGAGGATTACAATGGAACATAACATTTTACAAGTCATTGCACTAGCAGAAAAACTAAAATATGAAATGCGACATAGCTGGCTTTCTAACGGACGTCAAGAAAGCGTTGCTGAACATACGTGGCGCATGTCTCTAATGGCCATTTTAGTTGAGCCTTATTTAGATCAAAAAGTAAATATTGAAAAATTACTTAAAATGGTTATCATTCACGACCTAGTCGAAGCAGAAGCTGGTGATATTCCTGCCTTTGATACAATGAATAGTCATGAATTACAATTACAAAAACAAAAAAATGAGCAAGAAGCAATTTTAAATATTAAACGAACATTAAAAGGTTCTCTCGGTGAGGAATTATATGATTTATGGATGGAGTTTGAAGCGAAAGAAACGTACGAAGCAAAAGTTGCCAACGCACTTGATAAGCTTGAGGTGAAAATTCAGCATAACGAAGCTGATATTGATACGTGGCTACCAATTGAGCATAAAATGACATTCCAAGTGGCAAAGCATACAAACTTTGATTCTTTCCTATCTAAATTACAAAAAATGATTGAACAAGATGGAGAAAAGAAATTACTAGCTGCCGGCATTGACGTGGAAGCTTGCAAACGATAATGAAAAGACACTCAAATTGAGTGTCTTATTTCATTATCGTTGATACAGCCTGCTTGTAAATCAGTTGTTGTTTTCCATCAACTAACATTAAAACGGTAAATTTGTCTATCGCAACAATTTCTCCTACTATTCTAACGCCACTCTTTAAAAAAACTGTAACAATACCTTTTTCTTCTTTTATTTGTTTATATAACTCTTCTTGTAAATGTTCCAAATAATTTCCTCTCCTTTTTCGCAAAATATCCTAATATAAAAAACTACAAATTATTTATGTAATTTATCTTTTACATTCATAAACTTATTAATAAGTATATCTAAATCTCGGCTAAATAACAAAACTTTATCATGATCCAATCCGTGTCTAGCAACAAGTTGGATTAGCTCTTTCTTTTTATTTTCTATTTTATTGTGTAATTTTCCCATCTCCATCTCTTTACTAAAACTCCCTTTTCCCATAATATTACTTGTAAAATTATAGTACAAATCTTCTCATAAAAAAATATAAAAATGGCTTTTTTTACAATTTTTATATTTTTTATGAACAAATTGCAAAATATATAGCGATTCATTCACATATCCCTAGCACAATATACAATCAAAATAACCATACAGGCGTTTGTCTAATTACAAAAGAGACTGGCTCCTTTTCCATACAAAAAACATACTGTATACAGTAGTCCATGAATTATATAGATTAACTTACTCAAAAGGAGGAAAACATATGAGCTATGGTGGAAGTTGCGCTGGTTTCGGCGGTGGATTTGCTTTGCTTATCGTACTATTCATCCTTCTAATCATCATCGGATGTAGCTGTTGGGGTGGCGGCGGATACGGATACTAATATCCTATCCTTAACAAATGAACGAAAAACTATACGAAAACAGCTCATATTTGAGCTGTTTTTTCATACTTTCGTATGAATTTACATCCCTCTTATTTGCGATTTCAACTAACAAAATATCGTTTAATATGGAATAAGAAACATTTTTATTAAGGAGGATTACAATGATTAAAGGTCTTTACGAAGCGCATTTACCTGTCCGTAACTTAGAAGTGTCTATACCTTTTTACGAATCGCTAGGACTAAAATTATATAAAAGAGGAGACGATATTGCTTTCTTTTGGATTAAAGAAAATGAAAGTTGGCTCGGCCTTTGGGAAGGCACAGAATACAAAGTGAATTATCACCCCTCTTTACGACACATCGCCTTTCAAGTAAGTTTACATGATTTAGAAAATGCGATTCATTGGTTACATCAAAAAGGAATTTCAGCACGAAAAGACTTTGGAATGGAGCCAATTGAACCAATTGTTTTTCCTGAATTAGCACATGCTGCCGTATACTTTAACGATCCTGATGGAAATAGTTTAGAATTGATTGCAAAATTACCTGTCGGACTTCCGACAGAAGAGAAAGTGTATGTAAGCGAATGGAAAAAACAAGTGCAAGCATCATCATTACATAAGGATTAATCTTTTATGTCAGTTTCTTATAGCACACTTCTGAAAACAAATAATAACTTCAATAAACTATTTTACGGGCAAACATTAAGTGTACTTGGAGATTGGTTTCATACGATAGCTTTATTAACATTCGTCTATAGCATAACGGAATCTCCATTTATGATCGCACTCACTTTTATAAGTAAAGGATTGCCTCAACTTCTGCTTAGTCCTTTCATAGGCGGGATTGTAGATCGTTTTTCTAAAAAGAAGATTCTGATTTTTACTGATATTTTACGAGGCATAATCGTCCTCACTTACTTATTTGCACTATATAAAATTGAGATTATTTTCATTTCTAACATATGTTTATCCGTACTTTCTTGTTTATTTGAGCCGGCTAAACAAGCAACCTTAAAAAATATCGTACACCAAAATCATTTCGTAACTGCTAACTCTCTTTCTAGTACAATGAATGGTTTTATGTCTATTATGGGGGCTTCTTTAGGTGGAATCCTTGCACAATCTTTACATATTGAGTTCGCCTTTTTAATCAACAGCCTGTCATACTTTATTTCAGCCTATTTTATCTATACTATGAGTGTCCCTTCTCATGATATTTGTAACAAGAAAAGAGCATTTTTTACTGATATAAAAGATGGTTATACATACATATTACAAACAAAAATCATTTTAACATTAATTCTTGTCGGCATTTCATGGGGCATGATTGGAGGTGCTTATCAACTACTACTAACGATCTATGCCGAAAGGATTTTCCACACGAACATTGGAATTTTATATACGGTCCAAGGGGCTGGGCTTATGATTGGGAGCCTCCTCGTTACTCTTTATATGTCTCATAGTAAAGAAAAAATGAAAAAAGCATTTGGTTGGGCCTATTTCCTACAAGGAATTTTCTTTCTCGGATTCATTTTATCCGATCAACTTATTATCGGGATCATTGCATTATTCTGTATGCGCATAGCAGGAGGAATCATCGTTCCACTTGATACGACATTACTTCAAACTTACACGCACGAAAATATGATGGGTAAAGTTTTTTCATTCCATTACTCTATTTATGGTTCGCTTATACAGTTATCTATGTTCATTACAGGACGGCTTTTAGAAATTCTTTCTCCGCGTGTTATTGGTAGCCTATTAGCTATATGCTGTATTTTTGTTAGTTTTATATAGCGTTACCTGTTTTATCGCGGGAAACTGAGTGAAGAACCTACTATCATTTAATAGCATGTTTATGCACATGCTATTTTTATTTATGTCGAAATATAAAGGAAAAAGGCGATTTATTTTCCTTACGTTCTAATTTTTTAGAATGTACAATAAATTTAGATTATAAGAAAGGAGATGTCATAATGTTTGACGATAGACTTACTATTTCAGCTGAGCAGCAGAAGCTCATTTCCAACGCAACTCGCATTCAAATTCTTCACCTTTTAAAAGACGAAGCACTCACTGCAAAACAAGTAGCTACTAAACTAAATAAATCTGCTGGTAGCGTACATTATCACGTTCAAATTTTATATGATGGAGGGTTACTTGAATTAGTAGACACGAAAGAAAAACGGGGAATTATTGAAAAATATTATAAAGCAAAAGCTGCTCATTTCTATATTGAAGAAAGCGGCACAGAAGGAACGAATACAGGTAGTCATATTGTATCTCATTTATTTTTAACTCCAGAGGAATTACAACAGCTTACTTGGGAAGTTACACAAGTTTTATTACGCTGGGAAAACAAAACCGCTCGTCAATCAAACTCCGAAGAGGAATACGCTATTTCCTGCAGGATAAAAAAACAATGAAAGAAAGGTCCAACTGCTCATGAAAAATAAATTATTATTATTGTCGGGAACAGGAATTTCTCGTTTAGGTGATTTTATGTATCTCATCGCCCTAAACGTAATGGTGTTACATAGCACAAACCAACCTGCTGCTGTAGCAGGATTATGGATTGTAGGTCCAATTGCGACCGTTGTTACAAAAATATGGTCTGGTAGTATAGTAGATCGATTAAACAAACGTTCCATTATGCTCATCACAGATATCATTCGAGCAGCTCTTATTGGCTGTATTCCGCTATTTGATTCTATTTGGGCCATTTATATTTTTATCTTTTTGACTCGTATTGCTACATCATTTTTCGATCCAGCATCATTTTCTTATAGAACAATGCTCATACGAGCTGAAGAACGCGCTCAATTCAACGCTTGGAATAACTTTTGTACAAGCGGGGCTTTTATTATCGGTCCAGCCCTTGCTGGAATACTTCTCACCACGTACTCAGCATCCTTTGTTATTTACTGCAACTCACTTTCCTTTCTACTTTCTACTATTCTCATTTATTTCTTGCCAAACATTACGTTACAAACAAAGCAAAACGAAGAAGTTGCAAATACTTTCGTACAAACATTACGAAGTGATTGGAAACAAGTTTTTTCATTTGCTCGAACGGAAACTTACATCATTCTCATATTCGTTTTATTTCAAGCCACTATGCTTGTTTCTATGGCGCTCGATTCACAAGAAGTTGTATTCACAAATCAAGTACTGTTTTTATCCGACATGGAATATAGCATGCTTGTTAGTATAACTGGTGCTGCATATATTTTCGGTTCATTTCTTGTTTCTCTCTTTGCTAAACGATTACCGATTCAACATTGTATCGGATTCGGTATGATTTTCACAGCAATAGGCTATGTAATTTTCGCCTTTTCAAATTCATTTATAGTCGCAGCAGGCGGTTTCATTTTACTTGGCATTTCTTCATCATTTGCTGGTACTGGCTTTATCACATTTTATCAAAATAACATCCCTGTACATATGATAGGACGTATCGATAGCGTGTTTGACTCAATAAAAAATTTCATCCAAATCTTTTTCATTTTAGCAATTGGGGCATCCGCACAATTTCTTTCCGTCCAAATCACTGTAATCAGTAGCTCATTACTCATTCTTTTCCTTTCCTGTTTATTAGCAATCCGGGTAATGACCCCTTCACGAGAAAAATATTTTAGAGCTACAGGGTCATCATTGGAATATTGAATGCAACATAAAAAGCGGCTATAATGCCGCTTTTTTCCCGTTTTAAAGGACAGTAAGCCCTCACTGATTAAAGTTTCACTTTATGTTAAAATATGTATTGGATCTGATAATGTAGGAGGGCTATTTTGGAGATTATTTTCATTTTCATATGTATTATATTAGTAGCTTCTATTTTACAAACGAGTACAGGTTTTGGGTTTTCTATTATGGCAACACCTTTCTTACTCATGTTATTTCTACCACAAGAAGCTATACAAATAAATATCATTTTATCATTAATTATTTCCATATCACTCATCTGGAAAATAAGAATGGACATTGATTTTATTCTACTGAAAAGATTAATTTTCGGAAGTATAGTTGGTGTTCCTTTTGGTATTTTTATTTTCACTTCTATTAACATCAACACATTTAAATTAGCAATTAGCATCCTACTCTTACTATTAACGTTGATGCTATTATGCAACGTTAAGATTAAATCAACACAATCTAGAGATTTCATAGTTGGCGGATTATCTGGGCTATTAACGACAAGTATCGGTATGCCAGGTCCTCCCCTGTTACTTTATTTTACAGGAACTGATACGAAAAAGGAGAAGTTACGAGCAACTACATTGGCTTTTTATCTGTTTATATATTTCATTAGTCTACTAACTCAAATACTCTTTACTGGCACAAACAAAACGATTTGGGAATCAAGTTTTTATGCTATTCCAATCGTATTTCTAGGTTTGTATATAGGTCAAATTATTTTCAAATGGCTTAATCAACGGATTTTTAAAATATTTACGTACATCCTTTTGAGTTGTACAGGTATGTATCTTCTTATTGAAAGTTTGCATTTATTATAAGTACGTTTTCAAGATAAAAGATGCTTTATATTGTACAAAAACATATAGACTTAAACGATAAAAAGCGGCTATTATGCCGCTTTTTATCTTCACTTAAACTAACGTTTCATTACAAACCGCTGTTACATTTTTAAAGTATTGCAAGTTCTCCTTCGCTTCAGCTTCATTAAATAAATTGAGCTGTTTCATTATTTCAGCAGCAAATTCAACGTACGCAGATCCTACTGCTGTTATGATTTTCCCATCAACAGTTACATCTTTATTTTGTTTATATTCCCATTCATGTAAATGAACTAACTGTTTTTCATCTGGTGTTAATGATGTTGAGAATTTCTTCTTATTAAGCACTCCTGCTGCATGTAGTAAAGATGTTCCTGCACAAATACCCGCTATCCATTTGTTCTGCTTATGTAATTCGTTCACGGTAGATAACAATTGTTCATTTTCTAAATGGTCAAAAATATGTCCCCCTGGCACAATAAACACTTCATAGTCTGCTACTTCAATATGCTCGATAGAGACATGTGGTTGACATAAGAAACCACCTTCTCCTGTAACTGTTTTTCCATCTACTGTTGCTGTTATTATTTCGAATTGCTTACTGATCAAAAATAAACTCGCTATATTCACTTCAAATTCTGCAAATCCATCAAATAAAAAGATTAAAGCTTTTTTCATATTATCGCCTCCCCCTATACTTATTCGAAGACAATCCTATTTCTCCTCCAAAAAAAGGCAGACCTGCATGCAAGTCTGCCTTTTTACTCATTTCTTATTAAATCCTTTTTCACTTAAAAACTCTTTCATATGCATTCTTTTTTCTTTAGCCATAAACGAACTCATTGATTCCGTCCATGTTACGTTTTTCTTGTTTGCTGATCTTTCTTTGTAATACGAGCTCATCGTTTCATCGTATTCGTTTAATAATTCATCATATTTCTTTTCATCATACCCATTTTCATGAAGAATTGCTGCTACTGGTAAACGCGGTTTCACTCCATGATTTTCATCTGGTACGCCAACCGTCATTCCGAATACAGGATATACTTTATCCGGTAAATGAAGCAATTCACTCACTTCTCTCGGATTATTACGAATACCACCAATATAACAAATACCATATCCTAACGACTCTGCTGCTAACGCTAAGTTTTGCGCGAAAAGTGAAGCATCTACCGTTGCAACGATAAAGTCTTCTACTCCTTCATGTTTTATCTCTGTACTATGCTGTTCACACGCTATTTCAAGTCGTTTTAAATCTGCACAACAAACAAAGAATGCTGCGCAGTCTTTCACGTGACGATTTCCGGATAACTCTGCTAGTTTAGCCTTTAGGTCTTGATCTGTTACATATATAACAGAATACGCCTGTACAAAATGTGAGGAAGCGGCATGCTGCGCAGCTTGTACCATTCTTTCTACTACATCTTTCGGAATTGATTCTTCTTTATATTTACGAACTGAAACGTGTTGCTCCATTTTATGTATGATCTCATTCATGAAAAACACTCCTTTTTTCTCTTCATAATGAAAAATTAACATATCTTTTTCAATATTCACAACTTATAAGCACAAAAAGAGCAATTCTTTTTGAATTGCTCTTTCTAAAACGTCTATCAATACGGTAAATGAAATTATATTAACGATAATTTAATTATATCAACGATTTTTCGAATATATCGACTTACCGACAAATAACGACAAACTCACACCAAATTATTTCTTATCTTATTACGCTGTTTTCAAAACTTTAATACCTTTTACGATATTCCAAATGAAGTAATAAATCCCTACAAGAATGAACACCGCATATGTGATCATTATTCCAATTCCAGCACCATCAGATTGATTGGAGCTTAAGCCATATATGCCGGATACTGCTAATCCACCAAATAAAATCGCATACGGGAAAATATGTGACCAAAATGCTTTTTTCGCGTGGTATTTCACTTCATCCTCCGCAACGAAGTACACGATAATTGGCAGTAAAAATGGTGCAAAAAAGATACTAAAGTAACATAGTGAAGATAATATATTATTTCCTTTCATCCGATTCACCTCTAAATAGTTTTTGTTATCTTCATTATGTCAGGAATCGCTTCCAGAAACTATCGCTTTACCTTTCATGAACATGACATATTTGTAAGATTTTCATCAAAAATAATCCCGACTGGACTTCCAGATGGGATTACTTTTTCTATATTCGATTCATAAACCAATATTGCGTAATAGCTAAATACTCTCGTATATTCGATGGAATGACAATTCGCTTCGGTGTTTCGGCCGGAAGACCTTCTAATTGTAAACCTTGTTTTGCTGCTATTTTTTTCGCTCTAAACATATGGAAATCGTTTGTTACGATCATTCCTTTTTTCATATTGTCTGGAATTAACGGTTTTGAGAATTTAATATTCTCATCTGTACTCGTTGACTTATCTTCCATTATTATGCGGTCTTCTGCAATTTTTAGTTTCATTAATCCATTTTTCATTGCTAATGCTTCTGAAATATCTTCCCCTTTGCCTTTCCCTCCAGATACAATCGCAATTGTTTTTTCATGTGATTGTAAATACTCAGCTGCTTTATCAATACGATATTGCAATGAATAAGATGGTTTCGTCCCATTTACTTTCGAGCCTAGTACAATGATATAATCAGCATCGTCAATTGCTTTCATATGCCCATCCTTATAAATGTTATATTGTAAAAATCCCACATAAACGGCGCAAACCATTATAATTGCTATCATATACGTAATTATTTTCTTCTTTTTCATATCCGTATACTCCTATGTTCTTTACTTCTTTCATCATAATATCCGTTTATTCGTTTGTACACAGACAAATTTCAATTCACCCTAATTTATCCTCTGGAAAGTAATATTTATATTCCTTTCGGGAACAGTAAGTACAACTTTGTACGAAGGAGTGTCCTTATTGCTTCTCTTTTTATGTAACGTATCATTCTTTTTCATCTTATTTTTACTTTCACTTAAGATGCTCGGTAAATCTGCTTTGGCACAACTAACTCCTCATGATTTTGGTGCTATTATCTTTTTATCTTATTTAGCTTTTCAGGCCATACCTGTCTCTGGTGCTTTGCAAGCTTTTCTCGGTATGGTCGTTATTACATGTTTGCATTTGCTTCTTACAAAATTAAGCTTACTAAACAAACTAAATCGTTTTATTCTCGGGCACCCTATCATTTTAATTAAACATGGTGATATTATTTTTGAAAACTTACAAAAAAGTAGATATCCAATCGCTGAACTACTGTCTAACCTTCGCGTCGCAGGATATCCAAGTGTTCACGAAATTGAATATGCTATTTTAGAAGCGAACGGAGCCATTAGCATTTTACCAAAGCGTGAACTTGTACCATTAACTCCAAAAGATTTGAACATAGATGTTACGTATGCTGGATTACCAATTGCCCTTATCGTTGATTCGCAAATTCAATACGATAACTTAAAGTTAATTCATAAGGACGAAAAGTGGTTATATAAAGAATTAAAAGAAAAGGGCATCACTAATATTAAAAGCGTTGCTTTCGCGTCTGTTCAAGAAACAGATGGATCTTTTGCGATTAGTTTAAAAGAGTAAAAAATCCCCTTACTTACTCAAGGGGATTTTCTTCATTATATCGCTTCTTTCTCTCCCGCCATATTTAATGGAACAGGATGTTTCATACGATTCATCGTAAATACAATAATCGCTGTCAATACTTCAGCTACTGGCATAACGAGCCAAATTCCATTTATCCCAAATAATTTTGGCATAATCCATAATAATGGAATAATAAATAATAACCCTCGGCTCATTATAATAAGTACTGATTTTGTCGTTTGTCGCACGGATTGGAAGTACTCTCCATACACAATATTATAGCCTAAAAATACATATTGGATAAAGAACAAGCTAATACCCGTTAATGTTAACTCCAATAACTCTGGAGATTGGACATCAAATAGACCAATAATATATTTCCCGAAGAATAATCCGACAATTATTGCAATACCACCGAGTACTACCGCAATTTTTACAGCGAACTTTAATCCTTCGCGCAATCTCTCTGATAAATTTGCGCCGTAATGGAAACTAGCGATCGGTTGTAATGCTGCTCCAACACCGAAGAATAGTAGTAATGTCATCGCATGAATACTATTCACCATCGCATAAGAAGCGACTCCAACTTCTCCTGCATATTGAACGAATGCAATATTAAAACCAATCGTTACAATCGCTACTGTACTTTCTGCTGTAAAGCTCGGGAAACCGATTATCATAATTTGTTTAACTGTATCCCACTCAAAATGGAATTTCGTCCATTTTAAAATACTACTTTTCCTAAAGAAATGAGATAATAATACAAGGAAACCAATCGCTGCCGAAAGAATAGTCGCTGAAGCAGCACCTGTTACGCCCCATCCAAAGATGAATATAAAGATATAGTCAAACACTATATTTAATACAGCCGTTACAACTAGACCTGCCATTGCTAAATTAGGATTTCCATCATTTCGTATAAATGTACTTAAAATATTTTCTAACACGTATATCATTCCAAACATTAATAATACGTGTAAATAGTCTAACGCATACGGTAAAATCACTTCGTTTGCACCGAATAAGTATGCTAAATCTTCTATTCTCCATAAACAAATCGCAGCTAAAACACCTACGATAATTACTGCTACCGTCATGGATTGCGTAAAAATAGACCTTGCTCTTTCTACTTTATTTTCACCTAGTGCAATGGAGTATAACGTTGCCCCGCCCATTCCAATCCATAATGAAATAGAGAAGAAAATTGAAAAGGCTGGAATAGCCACGTTTACTCCCGCTAATCCATTTGCTCCAACTCCCCGACTAATCATAACCGCATCAATCACAATATTAACTGACATTAATACCATTCCAAGAACAGCTGGTATTAAATATGAAATAAATAAACTTTTTATCGGTTTTTCTCTTAACTTTTCTGTTGTTTCCATCATATAAATGCTCCTTTTTCAATGCTCTGTTCATAGTTTAAACCTTTAAGTTACTTGAAGGTCAATAGAGAATTAAAAAATAGGTAACTGAATTATTGTGTTTGATGCCAATTTGTAATGATACGGGTCCTATATCTTATTGCTTTATTTTTTCATTATAGGAATTTGAATTTCTGTTACTTGTTCCTCTGGATTGTCTGTGACAGACCAATCAATTAATGCAATCTCAATCGCATCTCCACTTACTTCGTACCCTTCTTGATCAATATATTTCATTAACTTCTTATATGTTTCATCCGTTTCTTCATATGGGCCATGGTGATATACACAGGCAAATATGCCTTCTTTAATTTCATCTGAACTATGTATTTGAAAAGGCATGTAATCCAAAAGAATAAAAACACTGCTATATGCTTGAAACTCATTTTGCATTAATCCTTTTTTTGCCACCGTTACACCGATATCTCCAGAAAATAAGCTATCATCCATTTGCTTCATATTTTTTTGCAACGAATGAATATAGTACTCAAACATATCATCCGTCGTATTCGGGGCAACCGCAATTGCTGTAATGTTTCGCTGCGGGATCTCTTTAATTACCATTTGTTCAGCTTTTGCTTTTGTTGCTTCCTTAATTAAATGAATTCTATGTTCCATTTTCGCCAAAGCATACTCAATTTCTCTTTGTTTTTTCAACATCATTTCTTGTTGTTTTTCCAGTAAATTGAGTGCGTATGCTGGATTTCTTTCATCAATATATTTCTTAATTTCCTTTAATGGAATATTTAATTGGCGTAAAAATTTAATCGTATCTAATAGTGAAAATTGATCGATTGTATAATAGCGATAATTTGTTTTCGGGTCCACAATGGACGGATGAAAAATCCCCTTTTCATCATAATAGCGTAAAGTAGATTCCGCTATATTTTGCATTTTTGCCATTTCTCCAATTGTAAAACGTTTATTTAATAACATATACCCTTCTCCAATTCATAAAAAATGTATCCTTATTTCTTCTTATTATATAGTGATTCCCTCCATACCTAAATCGAATCCTATCATGAAAATCTGCTATTTTTTCATTGATTTTTCATACATTTTATTATATATTAATTACAGGTTCAAATTACAAGTTCAAAAGAACTTGTAATCAGACCCTTTGTTTAATGGGTTTTACATATTTTCATTAGGCAAATTCCGAGAAATCGTATGATAAAAATAAAAATGATGAGGAGAGAATCCGATGGATTTCGAATTTTTCTTTCAAATTGCACTTATTTTATTAAGTACAAAGCTTGCTGGTGATCTTAGTGTTAGACTAGGTCAACCTTCTGTACTAGGTAAATTAATTGTCGGTATCGTTATCGGTCCAGCTATATTAGGTTGGATTGAAAATTCAGAGCTTCTAACACAATTAAGTAATGTCGGTGTTATTCTTTTAATGTTTATGGCTGGTCTTGAAACAGACTTAGAGGAATTAAACGCAAATCGTAATTCTTCTTTAGCAGTTGCACTTGGAGGTATCCTTCTTCCATTCGTAGGTGGTTACGTTTCTGGTCTTGTTATGGGAATGGAACAAGGAAATGCTGTATTTTTAGGATTACTTCTATGTGCGACAAGTGTTAGTATTTCCGTACAAACGCTTCGTGATTTAGGAAAGATGAAAACACGTGAAAGTACAACTATGCTGGGCGCGGCTGTATTTGATGACATTCTTGTTGTTATTTTATTAGCATTTGCAATGAGCTTCTTAGGTACAGACGATGTTAACTTAACAATGGTTATCTTGAAGAAAGTTGTATTCTTCGCTTCTATTATTTTAATCGGATGGAAAGGTGTTCCTGCAATCATGCGCTGGTTATCACCACTGCGCGTATCTGAGTCTATCGTCAGTGCGGCTCTTATCATCTGTTTCTCATTCGCATATTTCGGCGAATTATTAGGAATTGCTGGTATTATCGGTGCTTTCGCAGCTGGTATCGCTATTTCTCAAACGAACTACAAGCATGAAGTAGAAAAGAAAGTAGAACCAATCGCTTACGCTATGTTCGTTCCAGTGTTCTTCGTAAGTATCGGTATGAATATTACATTTGACGGTATTGGTAATCAAATTTGGTTCATCCTAGCATTAACAGTAATCGCTGTATTAACGAAATTAATCGGTTGTGGATTGGGTGCACGTATGACTGGATTTGACGCTAAGTCTTCTGCCATTATCGGTGCTGGAATGGTTTCTCGTGGTGAAGTTGCACTTATCATCGCAGGAACAGGACTTTCTTCAGGTCTATTAGCACAAGATTACTTTACAGCTATCGTTATTGTCGTTATTTTAACTACAATGATTACACCACCAATGTTAAAATACACTTTTGGTGCAAAAGATAAAGCAGTGAAAGCAAGTAAATAAGCTTTCTACAATAAAAAGAGATTACTATCTTATAAGATAGTAATCTCTTTTTTCATTTTATCTTTAAACAATTCCATTCTTTTTTAACCAGTTTTCAAAAATAATTCGCGCTTCGTCATCATCAATATCATTACTAAATGAATACACCATAATGCCGTATTCATCTATATATTCACCTAGTTTCATTTCCTCCACTTTTTTATAAAAGTCGTCTGCCTCATAGTGCGGAATATAAGCATCCCAAACTGGCTCATTTATTCTTTTGTACGCCGTCACTTCTAAATCGTATCCATCTTCATAATACCCGATGTGATAATGTTGACTAGGCTCATATTTCTTCATAAAAAAAACCTCCTACTAAACAAAAGCGAGCTGTAATATACAGCTCGCTTCATTCATTAAATGCGTTCCATCGCTGTCTTCAACGTTCCAACAACAAAAGCAATTTCTTCACTTGAAATAACAAGCGGTGGTGCTAATGTTAAGACGTTATTATATCCTGCTGTTGTCATGCCGTTTCGTCCAATAATTAAACCTTTTTCTTTACAAGCATTTACAACACTTGCAATTTTGTCGTTATCAATTGGCTCTTTCGTCTCTTTATCATTTACTAGTTCGATTCCAACTAGTAAACCTTTCCCTCTAATATTCCCAACAAGTGGATGTTCTCCAATTTCTTCTTTTAATTGCTCTAATAAAAACGAACCCATTTGTGCAGATCGCTCAATTAAATTTTCATTTTCCATAATCTCTAAGTTTTTAAGTGCTAATGCACAAGCCGCTGGATTTCCACCAAATGTATTAATATGACGGAAGAATTCATATTCTCCCTTCCCTTTAAATGCTTCATATATTTCTTTTTTCACAGCTGTCGCTGATAACGGTAAATATGCACTCGTAATCCCTTTTGCCATCGTAATAATATCTGGCTGAACGTCATAATTCATAAATCCAAATGCTTTTCCTGTACGTCCGAAACCGCAAATCACTTCATCGCTAATGAGAAGTGCACCGTGTTTTTGACACGTTTCATGAATAGCTTTCATATAGTCTTGTGGCGGCATTAAAATGCCTCCGCCCGTAATAATTGGTTCCATAATAAAAGCTGCAATCGTTTCACTTAATTCCCATGTCATAACGCGATCTACTTCTTTTACACATTCTACATCATAAATGTTCTCTCTTTCTATTCCAGGCATACGATAACAATCTGGCGGCGTTACATGTAAAAATCCTGAAGCAAATGGCTCATATTGATATCTACGCTGTGCTTGTCCCGTCGCTGCCATCGTTGCCATTGTATTTCCATGATACCCGCGGTAACGCGACATAAATTTATAACGATGCGGTTCACCTTTTTGAGCATAGTATTGCCTTGCTATTTTAAAAGCCGTTTCGTTCGCTTCCGAACCACTATTAGAGAAGAAAATAACATACTCTTCTCCAAGCCACTCATTTAATTTTTCAGCAAGCTTTATAGCCGGTTCATGCGATTGTGACATCGGAAAGTATGATAATGTTTGTAATTGCTTATAAGCCGCCTCTGCGAGCTCTTTTCTGCCATATCCACTATTCACACACCAAAGACCACTCATACCATCTAAATATCGTTTTCCTTGTATATCTTCAACCCAGCACCCTTCTGCTTTTGCCCCTACCATTGTACTATTTGGACTAAAGGGACGCATTCCGTGCCAAACATATTGCTCATCTTTTGCTAATAATTCATCAGTCTGTTTCGTTTTCATCATTTCTTCCACCTTCCATAACAACTTATTTTTCACAAAAGCTGTGCTGGTGCCATGATGATTTAATTTTCTCCCTGCTTATTTTCATTCCACAAAATTAAGACAAAATCCTACTTACAATACAGTAATATTTACAAGAAAAAAAGAGCTTTTCTTATATATCGAAAAGCCCTTCTCTTTTTAATGTGACGACGCATCACTAACACCATGACCTGTATTAGATTTTACAAGAATCTCATCAAATTTCGCAGCATCTTCTTTCTTACTCGATAACACGGTTCCTAAATATGCTGCAAGGAATCCAAGCGGAATTGAAATAATTCCAGGTGTCGTATATGGGAAAATCGCTTCCCCAACAAATATAGCTTTTCCAGCTACAGGGTTCCAAACATTTGGACTTAATGCTACGAGAACAATTGCTGATACAAGACCAACGACCATACCCGAAATAGCACCTGTTGTATTGAAGCGCTTCCAATATATTGTGAATAATATAACTGGTAGATTTGCACTCGCTGCAACTGCAAATGCTAATGAAACTAAAAATGCTACGTTCAATGTTTGAGCAAATAACGCTAGTATAATGGATAATACCGCTACCCCAATAGACGCATAGCGAGCCATTGACACTTGCTCTTTTTCCGTTGATTTCCCCTTGCGAATAATTTCATTATAAAAATCATGTGCAAATGCTGATGCTGCTGTTAATACAAGGCCTGCCACTACAGCTAAAATAGTTGCAAAGGCAATTGCTGATACGAAAGCAAATAAGAAATCTCCACCTAACGCTTTAGCTAATAAAGGCGCTGCCATATTACCAGCAGGGTTTGCTTTCATAATTGCCTCATTTCCTACAAATGCTGCTGCCCCAAATCCTAAGAAGATTGTCATAATATAAAATGCGCCAATTAACCACGTAGCGTACACAACAGATTGCCGTGCCGTTTTTGCATCACGTACTGTAAAAAAGCGAACAAGAATATGTGGTAATCCGGCAGTACCAAGAACTAGTCCTAAATTTAAAGACAGTGTATCAAGACCATCCTTATACTTTACCCCTGGATTTAAAAATGAATCTTTTAATGGCGTAGCTGTTTTCATTTGAGCGAACATTTCAGTCACACTAAAATTAAATTTTGAGAAAACGATAACAGAAATAATAAATGTACCTGCCATAAGTAATACAGCCTTAACAATTTGTACCCAGCTCGTCGCAGTCATTCCGCCAAAAATAACGTACACTGTCATTAATGTACCAACGATTAAAACGGATGTCGTATATTCGATCCCTAATAATAATTTAATAAGTGCACCAGCCCCAACTAATTGTGCAATCATATAAAAAATTGAAATCGTCATCGTATTAAGCGCTGCAACGCCGCGAACTTTTTTCGCATCAAAACGTGCCGCAATCATATCCGCTAACGTGTACTTCCCTAAATTTCTAAGCGGTTCTGCAACAAGGTATAGAACAACTAAATAAGCAACTAAAAAGCCGATACTATAAAAGAATCCATCAAATCCAGTTAATGCGATCGCTCCGGCTATACCAAGAAATGACGCAGCAGACATGTAATCTCCCGCAATGGCTAGACCATTTTGCCAACCAGTTAATCCTCCTCCAGCTGTATAAAACTCACTCGCATTTTTCGTTTTCTTCGACGCAAAATAAGTTATGACGAGTGTACCAAGAACGATGATTAAAAATAATGCAAAAGCGGTTATATTCAAAGTCAGCCCCTCCCTTTTTGCATATCTTGTAGAATTTTTTGTGAGATTTCATCAAAGGATTCTGCTTTTTTGCTATAAATCATACATAATGACCACGTCATTATAAATTGCGCAAATGCAAACACCCATGCCCACGTAACATCCCCAAATGCTGGTGTATTGAGCACCTTTGAATACGATGTTAAAATAGGTAATGCAATAAAGAAGCTTAAAAAGAAAATACTCATCGGAACGATAAACTTCTTTTTCGTATTTAATAGCAATTGAAATTCTTCTGACTGAACAACCTCTGTATAATTCACTTCATTTTGTAACTTACGTGCTGACGTATCATCTCTTTTCATTCCCATTCCCCTCTCTTACTGAAAATACAATTCCCCCTTGTATACCTAAAGACTAAATTTTATAAATATTCAGAAACTTATTTCCATTTTAGACAATCCATACATTCCTGCAAAGATTTTTCGATAGACATTTTTCGGCAATTTCTCCTAAGTTTTTAATATACTTTTTCAACATAAAATTTACGTACTTCAATCTCATACCAGTCAAGATTTGATGCCTATTAAAACAGAATAAAAAAGTAGTGCTTATCGCACTACTTCTGTCTTTTTCTCTTTTTCTAAATTACGAGCTGTTTCGCTTAATTCAACGTCTTTCCCATCTTTAAGCGTTCCAAATATGAAATCGAATACTGGATTTGAAACACCAAACCAAAACTTTTCATTTTTATAATGGTGTAATATGTGCTGTTTTTTTAGCCATCTTCCAAACTTAGTGAACGGACGAATCGGCTTATGTGCAATATAATGTTTCCATTCATAAACGAGAAGCATGATAATCATTCCAATTCCGAATGAAAGTGTAATAGTAGCACTTTTTGTTATACCATATGCTATAAGTAAATATATAGTAAAGCTAGGTATACTAAACCATACAGGCAAAAACAATAGTTTTAAATCATCTGGATATACATGATGATCATAATGTAATCTTCTTAACATTTTTAATAAAAATACGTTTTTAGGTGGCTTTAAATGGAATAAAAACCGATGTGTCATATATTCGTTAAGCGTATAAAAAACAATCCCAAACAAACACGCGAACATACCGATCCATGTGAAAAATTGCATTTTTAAAATAATGATGAAAATAAATAAAATACTATACATAATAACGATATCATGTTGTAAAAAGAACTCTTTCCCCACTCTCTTCATCTTCCTTCCCCCTTTTCCAAAAAAACAGCCGCAACATATCGTTACGACTATTTCTTTTATTTTTTATTTTATTCTATTCACTTTACAAATTTGCCTGCTGCTCTATTGTCGAGAAAAAATTGTTCAATCCAAATATATTTTGCTTTGGAATAATATGTTCCACCGCAAACACTGTTACTTCTCCTCTTTGTACCTCTCCAATAATGAGCCCAAATATTTCATGATTCACTGCAAACGTTGGTTGCTTTGTTTGCAGTAATCTTGCTGCATTATGAAATACCGCTTCATATAGTGGATTCCTATCAGTAATTTCTTTTCGGATTTTGGGTGCTAACGTAATAATAATTTCTTTTCCGTCAATAGTGGTTCGATACATAAAAATCTCCCCTTCAATCTTATGTGAACAACTGTAAAGCTTTGTATGCAAAATGGATAGAATATCCTACTAAAATAATACCGGCTCCGGCTGTTATATAGCCAAGTGCTTTTTGCTTTAATAAAGTTCTGCCAAAATGGACAGAAAAAGCAATATTTAAATTCCATAAAATAATGCCAACGATAATACAAAGACTGTATAAAAAGGCTTCTTGTTTCGTTACCTTCGTAAGCAATGAGCTAAGTGTACTTCCGTATATACCAAACCAAAAAACAAGATTTAATGGATTGGATATCGCAATTAAAAAACCTGCCATAAACGATTGTTTAAGGCCACCTACCTCTTCCTTTTTATATTCCATATTCGAGTGGGAAATTCCTTGTTTTACACTTTGAAATCCTAAATAAAATAATAAGAAAAACCCTGTGCAATACATAAAAGCTTGTACATATGTATACATAAACACAGAAGATAAACCGAAATAAATGAGAAGCATAAACAAAATATCTGCAGTCATTCCACCAATTCCAACAACCCATGCATGCCAAAAACCTCGTTCAATTCCTCGTTTTAACATTTCAATATTAATCGGACCTACTGGCGCAGCTAATGAAATACCTAATACAATTTGTTGTATAATCGCTCCAAACATCGCTCTATCCTTTCTACTTCCTTTACTATTAAGTAATGATGTAATGATTAAAAATAGACTAGCTTTCATCAAAATATTTACTACTAAAATACCCTTTTTTATCCAAAATATGCAAAAGAGCCATCTGGATGATGGCTCTTACTTTTCTAACTTATGAAGAAAAGGACATTTTCCTTTTATCGGCTCTACATCGTCTCCTATGAAGTATTGTTTCCATTCGCGATGATCTGGATCACCATAATGACTAATGTTAGGGTGTTTCGGCAGCTGATCCCACTTTTCAACTCGATCTCGGACCGTTTGTCTTGAATATGCTCCTTTAGGGCGATCCCCTTCTAATCCATCAAAGATGGTACGCGGTTGAAATCCAATAACGAGAGAATTTCCTAAATGCCTAGTTTTTCGTTGTTTATAAGCTGGCGCATTTCCAAATGCGAATATCGGTTCACCACCAAATGAAAATTCCCATAAGTAATGGTCTGGGTCTTCAGGAATTTGCTTCGGCCATGTTTGGTCATCGTTTTCATGTAAATATTGTAGTACTTTCCAAAAGTAATCACGATAATATTCCAGTGATTGTTCCTCACATTCCGGTTCCACAAAAAGAAAGAATCCTCTTCTTACAATTGGGCGCTCTTTCATTAACTCTAAAAAAGATAACATTGTATGTGGCAAATGACTCCAATCATTATGAGAGAGAAACGAATAACGAAGTTCATTCTTTTTCAAAGCTGTTAAGCCGAAATAACATGGGAAAGTTGGTTCTAGCACGACACTCGAAAAATTTTGAAATTCTTTTGCAACCCAATTTGGTATGTCAGTTCTCGTTCTCATTCCTTCATTATCTAATAAATAAGACTCATTCATTCTTTCTTTCACCTCATTATGTATAGCATTCAATTAAGAATATTACATACTCGGCCTGTCCTATACCTATTTAAAAATTCGGCTGAAAAATTATTTAAAAATACAAAAAAATAAAATCGCTTACTTGACTAATTTCTACCAATTCGTGTATATTTAAATTAATCATTTAGCAGAATATTCAAGATTATAGCATTTTTAGTTTATATTATCTTTCAAATGAATTTCACTAAATGAAAAAAGCAAATGTTTTTAGGAGGAATTGTAACATGCAAGGAAAAGTAAAATGGTTTAACAACGAAAAAGGTTTTGGATTTATCGAAATGGAAGGCGCTGACGATGTATTCGTACATTTCTCTGCTATTCAAGGTGACGGCTACAAAGCTTTAGAAGAAGGTCAAGAAGTATCTTTCGATATCACTGAAGGAAACCGCGGACCTCAAGCTGCTAACGTAGTAAAACTTTAATCCAACATATAACAGGAGGTTACCTTACTTGGTAACCTCCTTTGTTATTCCTTTGTATATTTCCGTTTTACAGAGCAAAAACTATGTGAAATGCGCAATATACAAAGGAGGAAGTAATAATGGGATCAGAAGTAAATGATTTTGAAGAAGTGAAATTCCGTGTAGAAACAGCACAAAAAATGGTAGGGTCAGCGACAATTTCAATGGATCCAGATACATTAGAGCATGCGACTACTGCTGTAGAAGCCGCTCGCTCTCAGCTTGAAATTATGAAATCTGTTGCGACAGATTTAGATGAACCATTTTTAATGAATGAGGAAAAGAAATTAAGTAAATGCGAGCATCAATTAAATGAAGCAAGACACTAAAAAACATCCAGAGAATTTTCTCTGGATGTTTTTCATGATAACTGTTCCCCATACTTTTTCAATGTTTCTCCAACTGTACATTGTCGTATACAAAATGAATGAGCGTAATACTTACTATTTGTCTTTCGATTATGTTCTCGCAAGAAACATCCTTCACAATACGTTTCTAATAAGTCATTTACCTCTGTAATGAGTTGCTTTTTATCCACCTTTGCACCTCTCTATTCGGTTATTTCTTTATGACTATCAATGACTGTTCCTTCTAATGCTTGCGTAGCTAATTGATGCGCTTCTTTATTTTGTTTTCTAGATATCGGCTCACATACAAGTTTTAATTTCATTTGCTTCGCTTTTTGTTCAATTTGATCTAAGTAATGATTTAAATGCTCATCATAACAAGGCCATTCTCCAGCCAATTGCTGCAGTACAACTTGAGAATCGCCGCGAAGTGTAACTGCTTCATACTTAATTCCAAATTCCTCGAGTATATTCATGCCATATAGTAATGATGCATATTCCGCTTCATTATTATCATATATACCTTCTATATATGCATTACGGCGAATTCGGTATTTTGTATTTCCTTTTTTATAGTATACACATATACCTACTCCAGCTTCTTTCGTCTGTACATCATAACCGCCATCAAAATAAACGAGTATTTCTTGGAGCTCTTCCTCCACTTGTTTACTCAGCTTTTTCATTTCCTTTAATGACCATTCTGCATCCATTTCATCATAAAATGATAGTTCTTTCACTCTTCCTGTTTTCTCGAAATCCTCTGCAAATTGCAATACATCTTCTATGTTCATATAATCTGTCGTTAATTCCGTCTGCAATCCGCTCTTTGTTTTATACAACCAATGAATTTTATATTTCATACTAGATTCCCCTTATATAAGACTTCTTATATGTAGTCAGCTAATGAAAGCCTCACTTTATTTTATTATATTGTATCAAGAGTCACAGCATTATATTCAATATGATTACATACAAAAAGAGCTATCCCTATAGGAATAGCTCTTTCATCTATTGCATAAATCTTTCAAATTGTACTCGTTTATTAATCCAGTACATTACAGGCATACCAATTGCCATGACAACAAATTCACCGATGGCACATGTTAACCAAGTCAACATAAATGGTAAATCAAATGCAAGATGAAGCTCAATTGCAATCATAAACATTGTAATTGTAAAAATAACTGTATTAAAAATCATACGAGCCCAAACACCTTTAATAAATCGCATAGAAATAATCGTTGCAACTAATGCAAGTATAGATTGCCCTACTCCAAATACTAAATCGTAAGCGATCATAGGTGAGAAAAAGAGATTTGTTAAAAATACACCTAATACAATTCCGTAAATTGCTTTTTTATTAAATACAACAAGATGATTAAACATCTCTGAAATACGAAACTGTACACTCGTAAAGCCAAATGGCTGAATAAGCATAGAAACAGCAATATATAATGCCGCTAAAATACCATTACCGACTAATGTTCTTATATTCATGACAAAATCTCCTTAGTTTTTTTACGTGGGATGGTTTCGAACCACGTTATTCGTTTTTTAAGCAACAAGAATATATTCTACGCAATACACACTCTCTCGTCAATAGATTCCTATCCTTAACTACCTTTTTTCTTTTAGACAACGTATAATAAAACATATGAAAGTTTTAGGAGGTTTCACTTCATGACAGCAACAATTCAAAATGAAAAAGTGGTCGTTTCCATTTCTGACAAAGGTGCAGAATTACAAAGCGTTCGCTTAAAAGAAGATAACACTGAATACTTATGGCAAGGCGATTCTTCTTATTGGGGGCGCCGCGCACCAATTTTATTCCCAATTGTCGGCCGATTAGTAGATAATACATACTACGTAGATGGTAAACCATATTCTTTAACACAACACGGCTTTGCTCGTGATCTTACATTCTCTGTACAAGAACAAAGTGAAACGAAAATCACTTATATTGTAACTAGTAATGAAGAAACATTAAAAAAATACCCATACGAATTCGAATTACTCGTTTCTTATGAGCTAGACGGACAAATCGTTCATGTAACATATGAAGTAAATAACCCTACTTCAAAAGAGATGTTCTTCTCAATCGGAGCACATCCTGGTTTCAACTTCCCCTTATTAGAGGGCGAATCATTTACAGATTATCATTTATCATTTAATGGTTCTGAACGCTTAGAAACAAGCGTATTAGAAGGACCTTACCTTTCAAGTAAAAAACAATTAATCGCTGAAAATACGAATGAATTACCACTTACATACGATTTATTCAAAAATGATGCGCTTATTTTTGAAAATATGAATACGGATGAAATCTCTATTCGTTCTCATAAACATAATAAATTTGTAAAAGTAGAATTTGATGGCTTCCCATTTGTTGGCGTATGGACACCAGGCGAAAACGCACCTTTCTTATGTATTGAACCTTGGTACGGTATTGCTGATGAAGTAAATCCGGCAAAAGATTTCAAGGAAAAAAAAGGAATTCAATCTTTACAAGCGAATGAAACATTTACATGTCGTTATAGTATTACAATCGGCTAAAGTACTCTATCCCCTACTTCAAAGAAACATATAAGTAGGGGATCATCTTATAATTTGGAGGTTTCTCATTTTGATTGAAGTATATATTGATGGTGCATCAAAAGGAAATCCTGGTCCTTCTGGCGCTGGAGTGTTTATTAAAGGGGTGCAACCAGCTGTACAATTATCATTGCCCCTTGGGACAATGTCCAATCATGAAGCAGAATACCACGCCTTACTTGCGGCATTAAAATATTGCACGGAGCATAATTATAACATTGTCTCTTTTCGTACAGATTCGCAACTTGTCGAGCGAGCTGTCGAAAAAGAATACGCAAAAAATAAAATGTTTGCACCACTATTAGAAGAAGCATTACAGTACATAAAAAGTTTCGATCTCTTTTTTATTAAGTGGATTCCAAGTAGTCAAAATAAAGTTGCTGATGAATTAGCTAGAAAAGCTATCTTACAAAATTAACGGGGGTATGAGTGTGAAAAAAGATTGGGTTGCTCCTCTTGCTTTATTATTTGTCTCTTTTATTTGGGGAGCTACATTTGTTGTCGTTCAAAATGCTATGTCTTTCGTTGGTCCATTTACTTTTAATGGTATTCGCTTTTTATTCGCTGGAATTATTTTATTATTCGTTCAAATGATTTTCTCAAAAAAATCTTCAAAACAAGATATACAACAGAGTAGTCTCGCTGGATTAATCGTTGGATTTTTTTTATGCGTTGGCTATGTATTACAAACATTCGGCTTACTTTATACAACTTCTTCAAAAGCTGGTTTCTTAACAGGGCTTAGTATCGTTATGGTACCCATTTTGTCTTTTATCTTTTTAAAACAAAGAGCTACCATTTTTATCGTAATGGGCATTGCTGTAGCAACGGCTGGTTTATACTTATTAACGGCCGGTGATTCTTTTCAATTGAACATTGGAGATATACTCGTTCTCGGTTGTGCAGTTGCTTTCGCCGCTCATATTCTTGTTAACGGCTTCTTCTCTAAGAAAATATCACCATTATTGTTAAGCACGTCGCAAGTATTAGCTGTCGGTATGTTTTCTTCTATTTGCGCCTTTTTGTTTGAAGATTGGGAAAAATTATTTTCAGTAGCACTATGGACGAATTCTTCCTTTTTATTTGCTCTATTTCTAACTTCCCTATTCGCGACATCCATTGCTTTTTTCATTCAAACATCGGCACAAAAACATACGTCTCCAACGAGAGTAGCAATTATTTTCGCAATGGAGCCCGTTTTTGCTGCATTAACAGGCGTTCTCGTTGCAAACGAACAACTTTCTATTTCTGCTATTATCGGATGCCTATGTATTTTCCTAGGCATGGTTTTTGTTGAATTACCTTCCAAAACAAAAAAAGAAGCGCAGGCTGCGTGAAGTTACGCTTGTAACTTCCGCATAAAAGCCTTAGCGCTTTTTTTATCTGTAATTTCTTCTTCTTTCAAACGTTCTAATAACGCAACAAAATAACTCCCATCAAACTGTAATTGATGTTTAATTGTCGCTTCTATTGCTGCGTTCACAATTCCATCAGATGCACCAGTATATCCTTGTCCGAACATAATAAACCCTTGTGCTTCCTCTGATAGTTTAAATCCTTTCGTATGTAAGAATGAAAGATAATCTTCTACTGTTTGCATGATATTCCCACCTACTCAAAAATTCTCCATCTCCTATCATACATGTTTTTACACGCTATGAGAATGAAATTTCTTTGACAACTTTGTAAATCTATCGTCTACTGCATAGACAATAGAGGATTTCCTTGCAATATGAATGAATATGTATAGTGGAACTTATTTCATATTAAAGGGGAGACACGATGAAACAAGCACTATTAATTATCGATGCGCAGCAAGAATTAATGGATGGAAATGAAAAAGAAAATGAAGTTTTTCGTAAAAAAGATCTATTATCTACACTAAATACAGCCGTACAGAAAGCACTAGATGCAAATGCCCTTGTTGTTTTCGTAAGAGATATCGATGTTGCTTCTGGTAGCGGAGAAGGATTTGAAGTACATAATGAAATTCAAGTACCTCAGTCTGCAATCCTTATTAATAAAGCAGCAACAAACGCATTCTATGGCACTTCTCTACTTGAACTTTTAAAAGAAGAAAAAATTAATCATATCGTTATCGGTGGATGTAAAACAGAACATTGCATCGACACCGCAGTTAGAACAGCTACTGTACAAGGATTTGATGTTACATTAATTAAAAACGGTCATTCCACAACTGATTCTAACGTGTTATCTGCAGAACAAATTATCGAGCACCATAATAAAGTTCTACACGGTCATTATAATGTGGATCATTTTTCTATGGTGAGAGATATCGAGGAAGACCTCTTCCAACCAACTCACGACCAATATCGTGATTAATAAAAAAGAATCCTTCATTTAGAAGGATTCTTTTTTATCCAAAAATTTGCGCTGCAATACTGTATAGTTCCCCATTTCTTTTCAAAAATTGATCACTATTTCTCATCATAATTGGCGGTGTATTAACCTTTTGAAAACCAGTAATCTCTAATTCTTTCATGAAACCTTTCTTTCCTTCTGGTACATCCATTCTTAATCTCCCATCATGCCCTCTTGCTAAAGCATGTACTATTCTCATTGCCATTGCATCATTTTTAGCAACGATCGGTCCTATTATTTTATTTTCTGGCGTTTGTACACTTATACCGTATCCTACTACATTTTCTTTTGTATCCTTTATAACGACACACTGATCACTTTGCATAATTCTTTGTTTTAAAAACTCGTTTCGACTTGTTCCAAATGCGCCTTCATCTATTTTTATTATTTCTTCTAAATCCCCCTCTTTATAATTCATCACATATTCTTCATTTCCTTGACAGTTATAATTCGTATTGTACGAGTTACATATGTATTTAGAAATATAGCTCACTGCCCTAAATCCTAACTTTTCGTATAAAGGCTTCCCCTCATCTGTAGCAATCAGCATAATTGAAGTTCGAGCTGATACGCTATTCATGCAAGAACTCGTTATCGCCTTTCCAATCCCTCTTCCCTTATAATCCGGATGGACAATTACCATTCCTATTGACGCTAACGCCTCTCCGTATAATATAATTGCAGCGCTTGCAATCAGTTCTTTTCTCTCATTCCATACGCCATATACAATACCTGAATTAAAAATCGTTTCAACTTCTTCTCTGTTATAATCCCAACCAATATAAGAAGATAATGCAACAATATCATTTATATTATCTTTTCTAAGACGCTCCACTCTTATTTTCAATCCAATCATTCTCCAACCCCTTATTTAGACATTTAAATCATTATTACTAAATCAACTTGTACATGTTTCCCTTTATTTGTCACACACATATCCTATTTTGACCAAGACTATATTGTAAATGAGGTGACAACATGCCCATTACGAATCGATTTTCTACCACCACAAACGGCGCACTCGCTATTACAGGAAATACTTTAGGCTTAAGTAAAATTAGTAATCAAAACCGTGCTGGTACAATCGGGGCAATTGGTGCATTCGCAACTACGAATACCGCTTTACAAGTACCTACTTTTCCTGCTGGTACAACGTTAAACTATACACAAAATAGTTCTACCGCTATTTTAAATATCCCTGCTGGTAGTACGATTCTTTACGCAGAACTTGTTTGGGGTGGCAACTATTTATCTCGTGATCAAAACATTACGAATGTTTTAGGAAACCCTGTTTCTTTTACAACACCTGTTTCAACATACTCAATTACGCCTTCTGCTGTTACAGCTTCTAATCAAACATTCGTTTCCGGATCCGTCACATTTGGATTCTATACACGTTCTGCAGATGTAACATCTCTCGTTCAAGCTGGAGGATCTGGCTCTTATACAACCGGCTCTGTCCCTGGACTTGTGGACCCTATAGATGCTTCTAACGGAACAATTAATTCGGCTGGATGGACACTTATCGTCGCTTATCAAAACGGAACATTGCCTGCAAGAAACTTGACGATTTATGTAGCAGGTAACCGTGTTTCCGCAGAAACTGGTAGTGCCGATGTATCTGTCTCAGGATTTTTAACACCTTCAGGGGGACCTGTAAGCGGGAGGTTATTTTTAAGTTCTACGGAAGGGGATGCTGATTTAACTGGGGATCAAGCATTATTCGGACCAAATTTCAGTTCATTAAACGCTTTATCTGGGCCAAATAATGCGATAAATAATTTCTTCGGTTCTCAAGTGAATAATGCTGCTGGAAATTTAGATACAACTGGAACATTTGGCACACGAAACCAAAGCGCTTCTACAAGTACAAATATATCTGCAGGAAGACAAGGCTGGGACATTACTTCCATTGATATTTCTCCTTATTTAACAAACTCCCAAGTGTCCGCCGCAATCCGTTTAACAACTAACGGAGATGCATATATGTTAAATACAGTCGGCTTACAAATTAATATAAACTCACCAAATATACAAGCAACGAAAAGCGTAAATAAAAGTGTTGCAGCAATTGGAGATATTCTAACTTATACAGTTACTATCCCTAACACCGGGCTCCTTCCCGCCAATAATGCTATTTTTATAGATAGTCTCCCTAGCGGGACTTCTTTTATACCCGGCAGTGTAACAGTAGATAACGTACCACAAACAAATGCAAATCCTACCGCCGGTATATCTCTTGGAACGATTAATAATAGTGCTTCTCGTACAGTAACTTTCCAAGCAACTGTCGTTTCTCTCCCAAATCAAAATCCCATCTCTAACACTGCTAATATTACATTTCAATATACACCGATCGCCGGAGGAACAACTTTTAATGGTCTTGCAACAAGTAACTCTGCAGGAACACAAATTAACCTCGCAGATATTAATGGCACAAAATCAGTTAACAAAATATTTACCGATATTGGCGAAACGTTAACTTACAGTATTGCCTTAGCTAATATAGGAAATATCGCTGCAACGAACGTTATATATACGGATCCGATTCCTAGCGGGACTACTTTCATTCCGGGAAGTGTAACTGTTAACGGAGTTACTCAAGCTGGAGCAAATCCCGCTAATGGTATATCCATTGGATCCATTGCTGCTAATTCTACGACTACTGTTTCATTTCAAGTATTCGTTCCTTCTATTCCCCAAACAAATCCAATATTAAATAGTGGCACAACAACATATCAATACATTCCTGTACCAAATCAACCAGCAGTAAGTGGGACTGATACGACCAATATCGTATCTACTCAAGTGAATAATGCTACTGTAACTATGACGAAAGCAGTAGATAAAAATTTTGCAGATATTGGTGATACATTAACTTACACCGTTTCCTTTACAGGTACAGGTAATACGAATGCGAATAACGTTATTTTTACAGATGTCATTCCCACTGGCACAACTTTTGTTCTAAACAGTTTAACAATAGATGGCACGACACAAGTGGGCGCAAATCCCACTAACGGTGTGAACATTGGATTGATCACAACTGGCTCAACAAAAAATGTTTCGTTTCAAGTAGTAGTAAACACAATACCCGCGTCAAATGTCGTATCTAATGGATCGAGCGCTTCTTATCAATATACCGTCAATCCAAGCCAATCACCCGTTACAAAAAACATTTCTTCTAATCTCGTTTCCACTCAAATTAACAATGCGAATGTAACATTAACAAAATCAACAAACAAACAATTTGCTACAATTGGCGAAACGATAAGTTATACAATCCTCATTACAAACAGTGGAAATACAGCCGCAACTAACGTGCAACTAACAGATCCACTTCCAAATGGAACGATATTGACTCCTGGTACTGTAACACTAAATGGAGTTTTGCAAAATGTAAATTCTCTCGTCGCTTTACCTATCGGAACAATTCCTGGCGGTGCTACTTTTACTCTTTCTTTCCAAGTAACAGTCATTAATATTACCGCCCAAAATCCTATCATTAATAATGCTTTCGCTTCTTATCTATATACTGTTAATCCAAGTCTGCCACCAACTTCAAAAACAGCAAATTCTAATTCTGTTACATCGACAATTAGACTAGCAAACCTTCAAGCTACGAAGTCTGTAGATAAAACATTTGCGGAAGTTGGAGATGTATTAACTTATACCTTTGCTCTTACAAACGATGGAAATGTTGCGGCGAACAATGTAGTACTATCCGATTCAATTGCGAATGGTACTGCCTTTGTACCAAACAGTGTTACAATTAACAATGTTGCTCAGCCAGGTGTTACACCAGCTAGCGTCAATATTGGTAGCATCAATGCAAATACTACAATTACAGCTTCATTCCAAGTATTAATAACTAGCATCCCAAATCCAAATCCTATTTCAAATAGCGCTTCTATTTCCTATAACTTTATCGTGGATCCAAACGCTTCACCTGTAAGTAAGAACACTACTTCAACCACTACATTTACTCAAGTAAACGATGCAAATGTCATTTCAGCAAAAACAGTGGATCGGGCGTTTGCTACTGTTGGGGATGTATTAACTTATACTATTCTTTTAACGAATGCAGGAAGTGTTACTGCTGATAGCCCTACTTTTGTAGATACAAATCCAGACGGTACTACCTTTATTCCAAACACTTTCCTTATTAATGGTGTACTCCAAAATAACGCTGATCCAAACGTCGGTGTTCCGTTACCTTCCATTCCTGCTAACAGTGAAATTACTGTTTCTTATCAAGTAACCGTCACTGCTTTACCTACACAAAATCCAACAACAAATTCATCTAGTACACAGTATAGCTTTATTCTAAATCCAGGCGATCCACCAACTATAGAAACCTCTTTAAGTAACACTGTAAGCACACAAATTAATTTAGCAAATGTAGTTATTGTCAAACAGGTAGATTTAACTATTGCTGATGTTGGGCAACCAATCACATATACAATTGCTTTAGCTAACCCTGGGAATACTCCAGCGAATAATGTAGTCGTTACCGACATACTCCCTCCTGGTACGACTCTTGTACCAAATAGTATTTTTATAGGCGGTGCTTTACAGCTAGGTGCTGATCCAAGTGCTGGTCTTCAAGTTGGGACAATTCCCGCAGGTGGAATTACAACCATTGTTTTTCAAATTAGTACAAATAGTTTACCTTCACCAAATCCAGTTCAAAATAGTGCTGCACTACAATATAGCTTTATCGCAGATCCAAATTTACCTGCTGTTGTTAGAAATGCCACTAGCAATATCGTAACGACACAAATTAACACCGCAAATCTTGTTGCTACAAAACTAACAAGTACAAATTTCGCTGATGTTGGCGATGTCATAATTTATGCAACAATTTTAACGAATAACGGCAATATCCCTGCCACTAATGTAACGTTTACAGATATCATTCCAGATGGTACCATCTTCCTTCCTAATACTGTAACGATTAACGGTGTCCCTATAGCAAATGCAAATCCTGCTAACGGCATTTTGATCGGTACGATTGGGGCAAATTCATCACGTACCGTTTCATTCCAAGTTTTTGTACCAACTATTCCTGCTGTAAATCCAATTACGAATCAATCAGGCACTACATTCCAATACACGTACGATCCATCCAAACCAGCCATCATGCAGATGGTGGCCTCTAACACTGTACAGACAACTATTAATAACGCTACGATTACCTCTGCAAAATCTGCTGATAAACAGTTTGCGAACGTAAATGATATTATTACGTATACGACTACTTTAACGAATATTGGGAACACACTTGCATCAAGTATAGTATTTACAGATGCCATTCCAAGCGGGACATCTTTTATTCCAAATAGTGTAACAGTAAATGGTACTACGCTCTCTAATGCAAATCCAGCAAATGGCATAGCAATTGATCCGATAAATCCTAATGCAAATACGACCATCTCGTTCCAAGTGCAAGTAAATTCCATTCCGAATCCGAACCCTATCCCGAACCAAAGTAACACAACGTACCAATATTTCTTAAATCCTAACTTACCTCCAACATCCTCCAATGCGTTAAGTAACGTAATAACAACTCAAATTAATAACGCTACAATCATCGCTACGAAATCAGTGAACACACCGACTGCTGCAATTGGAGATATCGTTACCTATACGATTGCAGTTACGAACACAGGAAATATTCCCGCTAGTGCTACAGTTTTAACAGATGGACTCAGTGCAGGCGCTTCCTTTGTCCAAAACTCTGTAACTATCAATAATATTCCTCAGCCGGGGTTAGATCCATCACTTGGTATTCACTTAGCAGATATCCCGCCAGGAGATACTGTATTCATTACTTTTCAAGCACAAATTTTAGCCATACCACCTAGTGGCACATTAACAAATAATGCTCTTGTAAATTATGAATATACCGTGAATCCAAACCAATCACCTGCTGTTGGTAGTACAATTACGAATACGACGGTTACTCCAATTATTGATGCTACTTTAGTTTTAAATAAAAATGCGAGTACAACTTTCGCTACGATTGGTGATACGATTACATTCACTTCATCTGTTACAAACACCGGAAATACTACTGCAAACAACATTGTTTTTACAGATGCAATTCCAAACGGTACTTCCTTTGTCCCGAATAGCTTTAAAATAAATGGTGTAACCGTCCCGAATGCAAATCCACAAAACGGTATCAATATTGGTAACTTGAATGCAAATGCATTGATTACACTCAGTTTTCAAGTAAACATTACAACGCTTCCAAACCCTAATCCAATTCCGAACAAATCATCGCTTCAATATAGCTTTATTGTTGATATAAATGACCCGCCTGTTTCACGAACAGTTCAATCCAATAAAACTTTTACACAAGTAAATACTGCTTCCGTTATCGCAACAAAAACTGCAAACAGTGCATTTGCTGCTGTTGGAGATACAATTACGTATACAACTACCCTCACTAATAGCGGAAATACTACCGCAAACACACCTGTTTTTATCGATATATTACCATCTGAACTTTCATTCATTCCTGATAGCGTACAAATTAACTCCATCCCACAACTTGGATTTAGGCCAGATAGCGGGATTTCTTTAGACTCAATTCCAGTTGGAGGAACGACAACAATTAGCTTTCAAGCTATTGTCGGCTCAATTCCAGCTACAAATCCAACATTGAACCAATCTAGCACAACATACTCCATCATTGTCGACCCTACCCAGCCACCGGTGACAGAAACAGCTACAAGTAATCCAACTTTAGTTCAGATTAACGAAGCAATTATTCAAGCAACGAAAAGTGTGGACCGTATCTTTTCTGACGTCGCACCCGGAAATTCATTTTTAACGTATACTGTTTTATTAGAAAATATAGGGAACACAACTGCTACTAATATCATTTTTACAGATCCGATTCCAAATAATACAGTATTTATAGAGGATAGCGTTCGAGTAGGTGGGGCTTTATTACCTGGAGTAAATCCAGCGAACGGGATACCAATTGGAGATATTATTGCAGGAGATTTTATAAACGTTACCTTCCGTGTGCAAGTAGTTAGCATCCCAAATCCTATTTTTACAATCGGACCTGGAGGACCAAACTCACCAGTTGTAAACGGAGCTTCCATTGATTATCAATTTATGACAGGACCGAATTTACCACTCGTTTCAAGAAGTACGACATCCAATCCTGTTTCGACACAAATAAATTCTGGGGAAATTGTGGCAATCAAATCTGTAGATAAAACTTTCGCAACGATTGGCGATACAATTTCTTATACAATTACATTAAGTAACCCTGGAAATGTCACTTCACAAAATATAATTTTTACAGATATTTTACCTGAAGGAACAACATTTATTTCCGGAACTTTGACAAATGATTCTGGTACACAGCAAATTGGAAATCCAGCTAGCGGGATTCAGATTGGAAATATAAATCCAAGTGGAACGGCCGTTATAACTCTCAATGTACTTGTTACAAACATTCCAAGTATAAATCCAATTTCTAATTTTAGTTCTGTACAATTTGCACATGTGGTTGATCCTAGCCAACCTGCCGTATCACAAACGAATGTATCTAATGCTGTTTCGACAACAATTAATAGTGCAATATTAACAACCCAAAAAAGTGCTGATAAATCTATCATTTCCGTCGGTGATACAGTTACGTATACAACTACGATTACGAATACAGGAAATACAACAGCAACGAATATTACTTTCACGAGCGCAATTCCAGCTAGCACTACCTTTATACCAAACTCAGTCACAATAAATGGAGTTCAGCAATTTGGTGCGCAACCAGCACTTGGAGTAACTATACCAAATATCGCTCCTGGTGAAACCGTAACCGTTACTTTCCAAGTAAATGTTCTTTCTGTTCCCCCTTCAAGTTCAATTATGGGTAACGATACAATTTTATATTCTTATACTGTTGATCCAAACGGAACTCCTGTTACAGCTTCTACTTCAACGAATATCGTTACAAACCCGGTACTAGATGCTATGATAACGATGGTAAAATCGGTCGATCAAACACTTGTAACATTAGGTGATACCATTACCTATACGACGCTTTTGACAAATACCGGTAATACAAACGCTACGAATATTACTTTCACTGACCTTATACCAGATGGTACAACGTTTATTACTGATAGCGTTATAATAGATGGCATCACACAAATCGGACTCAACCCTAATACAGGTATAACAATTGGATCAATTGCTCCTAACAGATCAATATCTATAGCATTTCAAGTTACCGCTACTTCTACACCAGTCCAAAATCCTATTGCCAATTCCGCTACTGCTTCTTACACATTTATCGCTGATCCAAATGCACCGATTGTTTCAAGAAATGTTACTTCAAACACAACATTTACTACAATTAATACAGCTACCATTCTTTCATCTAAACAAGTTGATAAAGTATTTGGCCACATCGGAGATACTCTCACTTACACTGTCGCTTTAACAAACAATGGAAACTCATCTGCACAAAATGTTATTTTCACAGATACTATGCCGAACGGAACTACATTTATTGCAAACACATTTTCCATTAATGGAATTCCTCAAAGTGGTGCGAATCCAACAAACGGTGTAAATATTGGGCCTATAACAGCGGGGGCTACAGTAAATGTTTCCTTCCAAGTAAACGTGACCTCATTACCAGCCGAAAACCCAATTGTAAATTTCTCATCGACATCGTATCAATTAGTCTCACCGCCTGATGCAGAAACTTCAATTAGCAATCCTGTTTCAACGCAAATTAAAGAAGCCATATTATCTATGACGAAGAATGAAAGTGCATCCTTTGCAGATATCGGGCAAACTGCTTTTTACACTACTTCTATTTCCAATATAGGAAATACGGATGCAGCTAATATAGTATTCACAGATGTATTACCAAGTGGACTCACATTTGTTCCTAACACATTAACTGTCGATGGCGTTTTACAACCGAATGCGAATCCAAATACAGGTGTATTACTTGCAACACTTCCACCAAATGAAATATACAGTATCGTCTTTCAAGTTACGGTTAACAGCATTCCACCTATTAATCCAGCACCGAATACAGCATCAACGACATATGAGTTTATTGTTGATCCTGTTAATCCTCCAGTATCGAGTTCAGCTACTTCCAACACTACGCTTCTTCAAATAAACAACGCAAATATTATAAGTACAAAAACAGCAGATCTTACTTTTGCGGATGTTGGTAATACAATAACATTTACACTTAACCTCCCTAATACCGGGAATGTGACCGCAACTGATGTTACCGTTATCGATATACTTGATAGCAATTTAACTTTTGTTCCAAACAGTTTCACAGTTAATGGGCAAACCATTCCAAACGCTGATTTATCTACTGGTGTAAATATAGGTTCCATTAATGGTGGTACTACGGCAATCGTCACATTCCAAGCAACTGTTACTACACTTCCAACACTGAATCCAATATCTAATTCTACTTCAACCACATATCATTACGTCGTTGATCCTAGCCAGCCACCTATTACAACTTCCAATCAATCTAATACAACGACCACACAAATTAATAGTGCTATCCTTACTGCACAAAAAAATTCAAATGTATCAACGGTAGATATCGGGCAGGATATCATCTACACCGTTACAATTACAAATAGCGGAAATGTTAGTGCAACGAATGTTATTTTTACCGACCTTATTCCAGACGGAACTTCCTTTGAACCGAATAGTTTTACACTTAACGGAATTAGCATCCCAAATGCAAATATAATTACAGGTGTTCCAATTGGTGATATCGCGCCAAACCAATCTGTCATCGTAGCATTTCATATTAATGCCAATGAAATTCCGCCTATAAATCCAATTTCCAACCAAGCTAGCGTTAGCTTCCAACATATCGTTAATCCAGCAAATCCTCCAGTTTCAAAAAATATTACTTCTAACAACGTCACAACAAAAATTGAAAGTGCTATTTTAAACACGATTAAAATCGGAGATAAAGCTTTTGCAACGATCGGTGATACAATTACGTATACAACTACGATTACGAACACAGGAAATATTCCAGCTAACAATGTTGTTTTCTCAGACCCTTTACCGACATGGACACAATTTGTTGCAGGATCAGTTGTTGTTGATGGCACTTCATTATCATCCGCTTCTATTATTGACGGTGTTGGTATAAATACAATCAATCCAAATCAAACTGTAACAATCATATTCCAAGTTCAAATTGTAAGCAATCCAACAACATTCACTCCTGAACTCCAAAACTTAGGATTTGTTAACTTCCAATATAACGTAGGCAATGCATTACAGGCTCAACCTGGCAATGTGGAAACGAACGTCTTCGTTACTTCTATTAACTCAGCAATACTTTCAGCTGTAAAAACTGCTAATACAGCTTTTGCAAATATCGGTGACACGATCACTTATACCGTTTTAATTCAAAATAGTGGAAATACAAACGCTACGAATCTAAACTTCTCAGACCTGATTCCAGCAGGAACGACCTTTGTTGAAAATAGTTTTGCTGTAAATGGAAGTACCATTCCAGGTGCAAATCCAAATAACGGAGTTAATATCGGAACCGTTAGCGCGGGTAGTTCCTTAACTGTTACTTTCCAAGTCGTAGTTACATCTACTCCACCTTCAAATCCAATTACAAACGTTGCATCTATTCAATACGCATTTATTGTTGATCCGACTGCTCCACCTGTTACAGGCACAATAAATTCTAATAGCGCTTCAACACAAATTAATAACGCTACTGTTACAACTGTTTTAGAAGCAAATCGAACAATCGTATCTACCTTAGATATAATTACGTATACAGCAACATTAACGAATACTGGAAACTTCCCTGCAAACTCTGTATTACTCATTAACGGAGTTCCTGAAGGAGCATTATTTGTTCCAAATAGTGTCACGCTTAATGGGGTTTCACTGCCAGATGCAAGTCCAACTCTCGGTATTCCAGTTGGTATTATCGCACCAGGTGATTCTGCTACTATAACGTTCCAATTTCTTGCAAACTCTATTCCACCGCAAGGAGCAATTATAAATCAAGCACTTACAAGTTACACGTATATTGTCGATCCGAGTCAACCTCCAGTTACAGCAACATCTTCATCTAATACGGTTACTACAGCTGTCGTTGATGCATCATTATCTGTAATTAAAAATACAGATTCTCTCGTACAATCTACTGACGGTACAATCACTTACACTGTAGTCGTTCAAAATAACGGGAATACTACGGCAAATACAGTTACTTTAACAGATTTAGTCCCAGAAGGAACGGCATTCATTCCGAATAGTGTGACCATTAATACTATTTCAGTTCCAGGTGCTGATCCAAACGTAGGGATACCATTAAACTCTATCGCACCGTTAGAAATTGTCACCGTCACATTCCAAGTTATCGTTCAATCCATTCCAAGCGTGAATCCAATTTCTAATATAGCCCGTATTGACTATACTTTTATCGCCGATCCAACTGCTCCTATCATCTCTCGAACAATTACGTCTAATCCAGCTTTCACACAAATTTCGGATGCGAATGTTCTTTCTTTAAAAGCTGTCAATGCACAACAAGCAACAACCGGTGACATTTTGACCTATACGATAACGCTAGAGAATATCGGAAATATTCCAGCTACTAATCTCATATTTTCAGATACGCTTCCAGAAGGAACTACATTCGTAGAAAATAGTTTTACACTTAACGGAACAGCTATACTTGGTGCAAATCCAAATGCAGGTGTTACTTTGCCTAACCTAGTAGCAAACGCTACTCACCTTATTTCATTTCAAATTCTTATTAACGATTCATTCCCGCAACAATCGATTACAAATCAATCTAATACAACATATACAATTCAACCAGACCCAGGACAACCGCCTATTACTGAAACATCTACAAGTAATATTGTCATTACAAATTTCGTGCAAGCACAATTGACAGTTACAAAAACGTCCAATCCAATAACTGTAGATATTGGCGGAACTATACTTTATATTTCTGAAGTGAAAAATACCGGAAATGTTGACGCAATAAATATTACTTTTACAGATTCTATTCCAGCTGGGACTACATTCGTTCCAGACAGTGTCACAATTAACGGTGTACTTCAGCCTGATGCAAATCCTGAAAACGGAATACCAATTGGAACGATTCCACCAAATAGTTCCAAAACGATACTATTTCAAGTACAAACAAATAATCCACCAACTGAAACCGAAATTGTAAATCAATCATCTGTAAATTACCAATATGTAAGTATTCCTACAGCTCCACCAGTGAATCGCTCTGCAAATTCTAATATTGTTACAACATCACTTCAAAATGCAAATATTATTTCTGTTAAACAGGCGGATGTTACTTTCGTATCCATCGGGCAAACTATCACCTACACAAATACACTACAAAATATAGGAACTGTTCCAGCTAACAATACGTTGTTCATTGACAACATTCCAGAAGGTACTATATTCATTGAAGATAGCTTATCAATAAATAATGTGATTCAGCCTGGTGCGAACCCTGAAAATGGAGTAACTCTCGGCACGATACAACCAGATGAAACAGTCACTATTTCATTCCAAGTACAACTTACAAGTATACCAGAGGGCAACACAGTCACTAACATTTCAGACACTTCGTATGAATACCAAATTGACCCTAGTTCCCCTATTATTCAGCGTAGATCGTTATCAAATGCAGTAAATACTGAAGTGCGGACGGCAAATGTTAGTGCAATTAAATCCGCTAACAGATCTATTACACGAATCGGTCAAATTATCACATATACAGTCGCAGTTACAAACGCTGGTACAGTACCTATTACAAATACTCTCCTAATTGACGCAATTGCTGCTGGCACCACATTCGTTCCAAATAGCATTCTTGTAGATGGCATACCGAGACCTAACGAAAATCCAATTACCGGAATCACCCTTGATATTATCCTTCCAAACAATACAATTATCGTTACATTCCAAGTAAATGTAGTCTCTATACCTTCTCAAAATAACATTAATAATATCGCCGTCATCCACTATGAGTATCAGCCAGACCCAAGCTTACCACCAATTTCAGAAACGACATCTTCCAATACTACAAATATACAATTTATTGATGCCATTCTTATCGCTACAAAATCCACTAATACAGTATTAGCTAATATTGATGAAACCATTGAATATACAGTACTCATTCAAAATAACGGATCCACTACAACTAACTCCATCTTTTTTACAGATACTATAGAGGATGGAACAGTATTTATTCCGGGAAGTGTAACAGTTAACAACACTGTAATCCCTGCAGCAGATCCAAATATTGGATTTTCTATTCCTAATATCGCATCAGGTCAATCAACAACAATAATATTCCAAGCTTCCGTTACGAATTTACCTGCTGTAAACCCAACACCTAATACTGCAAACATCGTCTACGATTTTATTTTCAACCCTGACTTTGCACCTATTCAAAAATCTACTACTTCCAATACTACTTTCGTTCAAATTAATGACGCTGATATCGTTTCACTGAAAACTGTTGATTTGACCTCTGTAGCAATTGGTGACATTTTAACTTATACAACAACTTTAACGAATACAGGAAATACGAATGCTACTTCTGTTGTATTTACAGACAATATCCCTGATGGAACAACCTTTATAGACGGTAGTGTTTTAGTAAATAATATCCCTCAGCTTAACGCGGATCCAAGTACTGGTATACTTGTAGGAACGATTGCTCCTAACTCTTCTATCCCAGTCACGTTTTCCGTTACCGTGGTATCTCTTCCAGCTAGCAGCCGTATCCAAAACCAATCCACTTCTCGTTATACAATTAATGGTGAAGAACAAATATCGACTAGTAATATTACCTTCACTGAAGTTATTTCTGCTAATGTAATCGCAACAAAAACAACACCTATCCAATATGCTGACCTACAAACGATTATCCCTTACACCATTTCCATCACAAACAATGGGAATATACAAGTAGAAAACATTATCGTTACAGATATCATCCCAGCAAATACGAGCTTTATAGAGAATAGTGTTATTGTGAATGGCACCGCTCGTCCAAATGACAATCCACTTAACGGGATACAACTTGATAACATTCCGCCTAATACGACAGCAACTATTCTATTCCAAGTACGGGTTACTTCCATTCCACAAACAAATCCAATCTCTAACACGAGTACAATTGAATACCAATACACGTTACCAGATCGACCACCTATTACCGAAACTATTCTTTCATCAGCTTCCGTAACAACAATTAATCATGCGACTTTGAATAGTAATAAAACTGTTGACCTTGCATTTGCAACAGTCGGTGACACGTTAACGTATACGATTACACTCAATCAAACTGGTAATGTTGCAGCAAATGATGTAGTCATTCAAGATATGATTCCTCAAGGTACTACGTTTGTTGAAAATAGCATCATTGTAAACGGGGAAACTCTTCCGGGAGTGAATCCAGTAAGCGGGATACCAATTGGCACTATAATTGTAGGTGGAAATGCTATCGCTTCCTTCCAAGTAACTGTAACTTCTATTCCGACACCAAATGAACTCAACAACAAAGCAATTACTACCTTTAACTATATAGTCAATCCAAATAACGTACCCGTTACGAATACCACTACAACAAATACCGTCACAACAACTGTCCAAAATGATAATGTCTTTGCTATTAAGTCTGTTGATGTAACGAATGCATTACCTGGTCAAACTGTAACGTATACAATCACAATTACGAATAGCGGTAATGTAACGATTGAAGATCTTTTTGTCATAGACACCGTACCAGTAGATACAGCCTTCGTTACGGGCAGCGTTACAATTAACGGAATCAATCAGCCTAATGCAAATCCTGAAATTGGTATTTCATTAGGAGACCTTGTTCCTAATGAATCTGCTATCATTACTTTCCAAGTAACAATATCTTCTTCAACTCTTCAATCTGCAATCAATAACGATGCTTCTGTTTCCTATACTGTTACCATTGATCCGAATGAACCGCCTATTACAATTACAAAGCAAACAAATACCGTTACAACAACAGTAGTTGATCCGATGGTTCGCATTGAAAAGACAGCTGATAAATCTATCGTAACAACAGGAGAGACCATAACTTTCACATTAGAAGTAATAAATCATTCACCAATTCCTACAATCAGTACTTCTATCCTAGATATCATTCCAGTTGGTACAACATTTATAGAAAACAGCGTAACAATTAACGGTACTCCGGTTCCAAATGTTCGTCCAGACACTGGTATGAATATCGGCGCTTTACCTGCAGATGGAGTATCAACGATAACATTTAAAGTTCTCGTCACTTCTATTCCTTCAAACAATACAATTGTCAATTCCGCAACAGTTACAGCAGCTTTCCAATTGACACCACAAGACCCAATTATTACTTTTATTGTTAATTCAAATACCGTTCGTATACCAGTTCAATTTATAACTGCGGTAGTAGTGAAAAACGCTTCCGTCAGCTCAGCTTATTTAAACCAATACTTTGATTATACGGTGCGTATTACGAATACTTCTGATATTTCACTTTCAAATGTTTCATTACAAGATACCATTCCAGCAGGTTTACAATTTATGAACGGCACGGTCTTTATTAATGGGGAACGCTCTCCACTAGCGAATCCAAATATCGGTTTCCTAGTCGCTACTAATTTGGAACCAAATGAAACAATTATCGTCTTATTCACAGTACAAGTGATAAGTCCGCCTGTTAATAATGAATTTAAAAATACGGCCAATATTTCATTACAACTTCAAGTCTCGCCTACCGATCCACCAATTACAGTAACCGTTACAAGCAACGAAAATATCGTCACCTTTATTCCAAAAAATCCTGATGAAACACTTCCGAATTTCAATTGTTTCTTTGACGGCGAACGTTTTATACGCATTACCCCTCGAAATATACGAAATTACTTTTGGACTTGGATTTGGTGGAAGTGATCAAAAAAGAAAAAGCTTGTAATTTGGATAGTATCCAAACTACAAGCTTTTTTCATGAGCAAAATTATCATACAGAGTTACTAGCAGCTCTATATGCGACATGTCGTTTCTCAATTCTCTCTTCAATTTCTTTCATATTTTCTTTATTATTTAATAGTGATTGTTTATTTTCAATTAATAATTGTTTAAAAGATTTTCTCACTTTTTTTCTCATTCTCATTGTCCTCCTTGGGGGATGGTTTATATAAAAGATAAAGAATTATCTGGTTGTTCTTATAATAATGGATTGTTGTGAATTCCATTTGAACTTCATATGAAAATTTCATTTATTTTCTGACAACTTTGTGAACATACAAAAATGTGATTATCCTAAAACTATTTTGAAATTGCTTCATTTCATTATAAAAGTTGCTATTGTCATCAACTTCTATCAATATATTTTGTCGAACATTTATATATTTAAAATTGAGTTCGATATAATTTTATTTACTACGATACTGTTCGTAAAAACAAAAAGAGGGATGTTGTATAAGTCAAAGTTTGACTTATACAACATCCCTCTTTCAAAACTATTTACAGCATATTGATTAATATTTCTGGTCTTCCCCAATTCATTTCTTCACAAACGAATCTAAGTTTTTCTTCATCCATTGTGTGTAAGCCTTCTTCTAGTAAACATGAAATTGGAACTTCACAATGAATTTGTGCTAATTGTAATGAAATATTTAAGTTCTCTAGATCACTTTCAATCTTTGTACGCTGCGCTTTCGTTAATGATGCTACATTTTCTAGTACAGTTGCTACTGTTCCGTGCTCTTGAATCAATTTATACGCTGTTTTTTCCCCGATACCTTTTACACCTGGGTAATTATCGCTCGTATCTCCCATGAATGCTTTCGCATGCACGATTTGCCACGGCTCTACGCCTTTTTCTTCCATGATTTTCTCTGGTGTGTAATATTCGTAATTTCCAATTCCTTTGCGCAAGAGCATTACTGTAACGTTCTTATCAACAAGCTGAAGTAAATCCGTATCACCTGTTAAAATATACACTTCCGCTTCATTACAGTATTGTTTTGCAAGCGTGCCGATACAATCATCCGCTTCATACCCTTTCATACCGATAACTGGAATAGACAATTTCGCAGTCATTTCTTGAACTAAATCAAATTGCGGAATTAATTCTTCAGGCGGCGCTACACGATTCGCTTTATAATTCGAGAACGATTCTGTTCTAAATGTCGTACTACCCATATCCCAGCATGTTACGATATGTGTCGGTTCAATTGCTTGCATAGCTGTTAATAAATGTTTCATATAACCATGAATCCCATTTGTAGGGGTACCATCTTGTCGTTTCATAAATTGTCCGTAGACACTTGTTGCGTAAAAAGCACGAAATAATAGTGCCATACCATCAACTAATAATACTTTTTTCATAATCCCTCTCCTACCAAAAAAATAATAACCCCACGTTATCACGTAAGGTTATATAAATAGATTACCATTCTACGTTTTTTCAACTTTGTCTATTATACATTGTTTTTGTATATTTAGCATCATTTACACATTAAGACGTTCTACTACAACAAGTATGAAGAATTCCTGTATACGTATTTTTCCCAGTCGAAACAACTACAGCCTTTGCATTTCCGCCAACAATATGAGTCCCTTTGAAACATACGTTTTCAAGTTCAAGTGGATTATAGTCTTTCATTCGTTTTAAAGGAATAAATCGTTTACGCTCAAGGTGATAGCAACTTTCAAATTTCTCAATACTTGCATCTTTTCCTGTTAGCACGGATTCATTTACTAATAAATCATTCGCGTAAATGATACGTACATCTGCTGGTACTGTATCACCTTCTGAAAGAAAAATCATATCCCCAGGAACAAGCTCTTGTACTGGCACATTCATCATTTTTAATTCACCGTTTAAACCTGTTACACTAGAACATTCTACTCGAGACACAGTAATTTTCTCACATTGGAATCCATCATGCACATGTTGTTTTGAAAAACCTGGAATCATTCCACTTAGCTTCATCATTACTTCCGCAATACGCGCTCTTTTTGAAATTAATTCGTTTCGGCCGTATACTTGAATGCGTTTTTGTGCCTCTTTCATAGATAATCCGTCTCTTGTTGTTTTAAAATACGCAAATACAGATTTTACATCTCTCGTTGCGATTTCAATTAATAAATCTTTATTTTTTTGAAGCATTGTTTGTTCTTTCATTGATTTTTTACTTAATTTATATGACGTGTTACCCACAGTTTTGTTTGCATATAACATATTATCGTCTCCTCCTGTACAACATAGGAAGAAACGCTTTGTTTCTCAATTTATCCACTTTACCGTAACAGTGTTTAGCGCTTGAACATGCATATAAACGCTACATTATGATAAATATAGAGGGAGGAACAAGTCGTTTCCTGCCTACATCATATATTTTTGATTTGAAGTATATGGGTAACGGAACCGAGTCAGAATTTGACATGCTCCTCACCTCCTCGTTTAATTTTATAGTTTATACTATGAAGTTACTCATAGATTTGTAACAAAAAGACCCTTACTCCGAAAAGAGTAAAGGTCATGGCATACACAAATAAACGATTCCTAAACAATTAGAAATCTACGGACCTCTCCCTCGCCGAGTTTTAGCACTGTATAGCATAGGTACATTACCAGCTACGTTAAGAAAAACCTTAATTCGATCATTCCTGTTGACCCATTGGCGTCTCTCGACATTTTTGGGCAGTAGCATTTCTCTATACAGGAGCCTCACCTAACAGAGACTTATTTTTATTACATAGAAAATGTTACTCTTATTTAAAATAGATGTCAACAGTAGCCTACAATTTTTTCGACAAGTATGGCGAACTAACATATATAAAATAAAAACCTTTACGTCTAAACGTAAAGGTTTTAATAAGTTATACAACCAGCAATTACAATCCCAATGGAAAGCGATAAAAACATAAGAAAAAGACCGACTGCTTGATTATCTTCTTCAAGACTTTTGTTTATATTAAAGCGTGGTGTAAGCCACTCAGCTAAATAAAAGACGATAATTTGAGCCAAAATCCCAACGGCTCCCCACGAAACCATATCAAGAAGTGAAATGGAATTAGCTGCTGTCGAATATAAAACAATAGCTAACCCAAGTAATCGTCCTCCAAGTACATAGCTTACCGCCTTATTTCCTTGGGCCATTAACTTAAATTCTTTTACTTTCGTTGTCACTTCCATGAGGAACAGACCAATGCATAAAAGGCCCAGTGTTACTGCTAAATATAATAAAAAATTAATCATATACTTTCCTCCTTTTTTATACCTACCGGTAAATAGTACGATTCATTCCCTGTAATTTTTTCCCCAGCGCGAATACCGATACTACTCGCTTTTCCAGCAATTAAAAACGAACCAAACACATACGACAGTTTCTCCATCCCTTTCTCTGTTTCCAAAGATACGACTGGAAGTTCTGTATACTTTTGAAATATCGGCAGTGACGCTTTATACGTTTGGTGTGCATTTTGAATCATAATATTTTCGTCCTTATCGCGAACGGTAATTGTGTCTCCTTCTCTACCAAATGAAGGTTTTTGAACGAAAGAGCCTTTTCCTAAAAATAAATCTGGTTCTAAATATGTAGGTAACATATATTCTTTAATCCACTGTTGTTCCTCATTTGTATAAAAGGCCTTTTCTTCTGCTAACCCCCAAATCAGACACTGAATTGATTTTGGCTGAAGCAAAAATGCTGACAAAGGATTTATTATAAAAAGCTTTCCGGCTTTTACAAGTTGCAACAGTTCCACACCTACGAAGTCTCCTGTTTCAGGATCTTGATCCTCAATTAAATCTTCTATCGGATATGTTTGGCGATATAAAATATCAATCTGTACTCCATCCCTATCCACTAAAGCATCTTTTGTAATTCTAAGTTCTGACATTGGCACTACTTTATTTTCAACATGGCATAACTGACTCAAATACATAGTCGTATTCCAATCCTCAATATGTTCATGATGTGCTGTAAAAACAACATTTGGGTTATCTATTCCCTTTGTCGCTTCCATTACGGCCTTTGTAACACCAGAAGATAGTAATCGTTCTTGACCCAAGTTTGGATCATCATAGCCTAGTTTCCCACAAATTTTTCCATTCATTTGAAAGCATTCCATAATAAAAGTTGGTGTATCACTATTAAACTCAAGCATTTTAATTTGGTTATCACTTGTTAAAACGAAATCAAATCGTGAAATAACAGATTCAGGATATAATCCTTTCATTCTAATGAAAGATAAGCTTGCAGGAGGATACCCAAGTTCAAGAAGCTGTTCGTCACTTAAATTCCGCAAAAGTTTAGCAGTCTTAAAAAATATTTTCCCCATTCGTTCAGTTGCTAATTGCAATTGTTTCATAGTCTGATTTGTTATAGAGAAAATATGAAACAAACTATACTCACATTCATATAAATCCGACCAAAAATTCGGATATTTCGAATAAAATTCTTTTCGATCCCTTATGTATTGCGACATATGTTAGCCCCCAAATCCTCCCTTTGAACCGCTTCCAATTCCACCTTTAAATTCCGCAGACGATTGATAAGATTTAAACGCCGATGAATTTTTAAAAGTGGATTTATTTTGATAGTAACTCCCACCATAAAAATAATGCCCACGATAACCTGACCTACTATCATCACACTGCCATACCCCAAGTTCATCATCCCAATCCCAATCTGAACAACTATTATCATTCGGTTTTGGGGGAAGATCTTGTGCGCAGCCAAATAAGGTGCCAGTCATTAAAGACGTTACGACACCACCTACTAGCCATTTCGTTTTTGTCACCTTCGCACTCCCCTTTTTAAATTCTATTCCTATTATATAAGATAGCATGATAAAGTAGAAGAAAAAGGAAGAAGAGGGATAAAATGCGCTTAGAATATCGACTTAATGATGAAACGAAAAGGTATCCTGCTTTATGGAACTACGCAAATATTTCTAATTCTGAAATCATCGCACGCATGACGTGTGAATATTTTATAAAGGATAACAAGACGTATGTTGTTACTGCTACTTCAGTAGATCCAGACGGAACAGCAGTTATATATATTCAAAAAGAAGAGTTTGCAAATGACCCTTCAGATCCTACATACTCTCACATCGGTTTTGAGGTTAGAGAACTAAGTGAAACGAGTTCAAGCATAATAGATCGGAAAGATGTATGGAACTATGAAGAAATTTTGCCATCTCTTCATTCAGACCTTATATATATTCAGCGCGACGGCATGCATATGGAGTTCGCTTTAGATTCAAGAGAGATTGATGAAGATAGAAAGTGCTATATTTATTATGGAAACTTCACAGGTGAATCCAGATAAAATAGATATATGTATGCAACAAAAAAACCTTACGTATAAAACGTAAGGTTTTTATATAGCCCCACATATGCCGTTCTCTCTAGATGTCCATAAACCTGCTCTCACAGGTGGATGCTCTCACAAATGTTTGTAACTTCCTTCTTAAAAAGATGGCATGTTAGCTACATTTAAATATTGAACTTCCATATTAAACTTATTGGTTTAAGACATGCATAAGCTACGTACACCGTAGGAATTTTATATAATGTTAGTTGAAATAAGACCCCCGCACGTGCCGCTCCTCGTAAATGTCCAAAAACCCGCTACTCGCAGGTGGATGCCCTCACAGTTACCGTACATCTTCCTCCACAAGGAAGGCTTGATGATGGTCGCTAAATATTGAGCTTCCGTATAACTAACATCGGTTTTAGACATAAATAAGTTACGTACACCGCAGGATGTATTATTTACTTGTCGTTATATTATCACATTGTTTCCAATGTGTAAAATACAAAGTTTTTCGAGCAATTTCTTGCTTGTGACCTTATTTTAATACAAATTATTTTTGCATGCAAGTGATTAATCTTCTTCTTTTGCAATTTGATTTTCTGGATAAGAAATCCAATCACTCCAGCTACCTGCATACAATTTAACATTTTGGAATCCAGCTAATTTCAATGCAAGGATATTTGGACAGGCTGTAACACCAGAACCACAATATACAATTGTTTCCTTATCTTTCGAAAGATTTCGGAATCGTTCTTGTTGCCCAGCTTCATTCTTAAATTGCCCTGATTGTACAATTCCATCCTTCCAAAAATAGTTTACTGCTGTCGGAATATGTCCTGCTTTTGGATCAACTAGTTCCTCTACACCAGCATAACGTTTTGGCTCTCTAGAATCAATTAACGTAACATCTGCACCTGCATGAATATTCTCTCTCACCGTTTCCATCGTTACAAGCATATGATCTTGTACATTTGCTTTGAATGTTTTTCGTATAGCAACAGGAATTTCCGTTGTTATCGGTAGTCCATTCTCTTTCCAAGCTGGAAATCCACCATCTAATATATATACTTTCTCATGTCCTACATAGTTTAATAACCACCAGAGACGAGAAGCATTTGCACCCGCTTGACTGTCATATGCAATTACTGTCGTATGTTCATCAATACCAGCTTGTGAAAGCTTGTCTGCAAACTCCTCAATATTCGGCAATGGATGGCGACCACCATGTTCTGTTACAGGACTTGATAAATCTAAATTCAAATCAAAATATAATGCATGAAGAATATGTTCTTCCTCATACTTTTCTCTACCCCAATTAGGATTCGCTAAATCAAAACGACAATCGATTATACGGACATTCTCATCTTCTATATGCTCACGTAACCATTCGACTGTAACTATCATCTTTAACGACCTTCTTTCTCTTGCAAACGACTTACATACTCCATAACCATTTCTTCTGTAACATATTTACGCTGCAGTGTAACACCATTTTTTGCAAGATCATTAATTTGCTTTGTTACAACATTAATGACATCAACCGAAAATTCTTTCCCCTTTGATGCAAGAGATACGGCTGCTTCAATAGCTGCTTCACGCTGCGCATCTAATTGTAAACATGCTTTTACACTTTCATTTTGTTTACGAGAATGTGCTGTAATTGCTTTATGTACTTCCATCTTCTCTTCCCCCTAAATAAGTTATACGTTCTTATTCAATTCCATTGCAAGCCGAATCATATCACGACATACAATCCCATTTTCAATAATCTCTTCTTCATAATGCTTTGAAAAGTAATCAAAATCAATAGAAAAAATACGAAATCCACATTTTTGATATAAAGCAAGTTGTGAAACACTAGAATTGCCTGTACCAACTTCAAGTTTTGACATACCATATCCTTTAGCAGTTTCTACGGCATGACTTAATAGCTGCTTTCCAATCCCTTTTCCTTGCAAATGCTCTACAACCGCAATATTCATAATTTCCATCGTCTTCGGCCTTGTTTCCAAAAGAACATATACACCGACAACTCTTTCCTCTTGCTTAGCTACATATGTTAACCCTCTTTGTACATATGCATCAATTTGCCCCTCACTTGGATCAGCAAGCAATAATAAAGGTTTCGGTATAGCTTCTTTTGAAATATACTCTATTACTACACACATAAAAAACTCCCCTTTCTCTATTGTTCTAAACCCTCCTTGTCTACCATAAATAATAGAAAGGAGGGATTCACCATGGACAACAATGAGAAAAAATGCAACGTCATCTCTATTGATGGAAAGAAGAAGAAAAGCGACACGTATTCCTATCCAAAATTAGTAGTAGAAAACAAAACATATGAATTTTCTTCATTCGTCTTATGCGGTGAAACACCAGACGGCAGACGCCTCGTTCTTACTCATATGATTTCTACCGATGAATTTGCTGGGTTTGTCAAATCTTTAGATACAGTATTGCAAAAGAAAATTGAACGAATCTTTTTCTCATAACGACTATATCACATAAATTTCTTTTTCAATCTCTACTAACTGCTTTTGCAATTGTTCTTTACTTTGTTCATATAGTGATACATCAATTGTTTCAGCCAATGCAAATAATACACTTTCATAATAATTCATCACATCTTGCTGCATCACTTTTTGGAATAATTTCCATTTCGAATCCCACTCTTGCTTATAATGATGAACAAATAAATCTTTTTCATCAGCTACATAGTTTGATACGAAAGGCTCTAATACAACTTTAGCCTCTTCTTGCATGAAAGCTTTATCATTTTTTTCAAAAAAGCTTTTTTCATTTTTAAAATGCGCCAGTGCTTTTTTGAAATCTTTTATTTCAACTGAAGGGAACGGTTCTTTATGTGCAATATCTTTATATTCATAATCCACTGTTCCACTCATAGAAATTGATTCATTTTCTACTTTACAGTTCACCACAATTTCATTCTTTGCACGCTTCATCGCTTCATCTATCCATTTCTCAAGGCGTAATGATGTCGCACGCATTTCTTGTAGTAAATCATGCTGAATAAATGCCACTAATTCCATAACGCACTGTTGCAACTGCACTTTCACATTCCCATCCGTTCGCAGCGATGCTGGATTAATAAATTCAGTAAACACATCGTTATAGCGTAGGAATAGACGCTGTTGCACGTAATAAAGCAATTCTTTCACTTCATTTTGCATCGCCTGCTCTTCAGCAAGCACACTATATGATGAAATAATATGAAGTAGCTGATCACGCTCTGCTTCATATTTTTTCGTTTGCTTCTCTTTCTCTTCATTCCCCTGCTTTGCACCGTTTATCATATTTACTAAAAGCTGATCTGCTCCTTGCAATGTACCATATAAAGCATGAACAGATACGAGCATTAAATCTCTCATCATAAAGGATGTAAATGATCCCTCGAACTTAGCAATCCCAGAGTTTTGTAAAATACCGTACTTCTCTTTTTCAATATTCTTTCCTTGCTTCTCTTCAAGTGCACATAAACTTGAAATTGCAAATAAACGCGGATTTCTAATACCGTATTGCAGTAGCTGGTCTGCGATATAACCTTTTACCATTTCAAGTTCTTCTTCAGACTCTGCTAAATCGGCCGCATTAATTAAGAAGAACATTTTATCAAGTGCAAAAGTATCCTTTACACGACCAAGCTGGATTAAGAATTCACGGTCAGCACGAGAGAACACATGATTATAATACGTTACAAATAAAATAGCATCTGCGTTTTTAATATACTGGAACGCAACGTCCGTATGGCGGGCGTTAATAGAATCCGCTCCAGGTGTGTCTACAAGCGCTACTCCTTGCCTTGTTAAAGCACAATCATAATAAAGCTCCATGTACTCAACAAAACATGATTTTTCTTCATTCGCTACATAATCAGAAAACTCTTCTAATGTAACTTGTACTTGCTCCCCTAAATGAGCAGAAACCGTATCATACCCTTTTTGTACCGCTCTTAAAAAGCTAAATGTTGTTTTTTGCTTCCCAGTTGGTGAAGGATATTTCATAACTTTATCAATTTGTGCTAACGCTTCATCTAACGTAGTAATCTCATAATGAAACAACTTATAAACAGCTTTCATATCTTCTAATAGAGCTTGCTTTGATTTGAATTGGACCATTACTGTTCCGTGTGGTTTTTCCTCTGTAACCGGCAAAATTTGATTAATCGTTGCCGTCGTCGGATTTGGTGATACAGGAAGTACATTCCCACCAAGCAATGCATTGGCAAATGATGATTTCCCAGCACTAAAAGCTCCGAATAACGCTACTGTAAATTGTTTCGTTTCCACACGACGCCTTTTTTCTATTACCTCTTGCTGTACATGTTTCAGCGCTGGCAATGGCTCTAATATCGTTTCAGCTTTCTTCACTTTCTCTAATATACGCTGAATATTTAAAGCTGCTGTTCCTTTTATCTCTTCCTCACAAGCCATTACGCTATCGTTTACGCTTTCCTGCTCTTGTAGTGTGAATTTCTCACTAACAATTTGTGTTTTACTTTGCAATATCTCCTCTATTTGCAATCCTTCTGGTGTAGCAACACGCTCGTGCCAAACATTTTGCAAATAACTTTCATATGTCTCTAAATTGTTACTGTATTGCAATTGCGTTTCTTTTGCCGTTTGCAACATCATATATTTTTCAATCTCTTCTTCAATGCGTGCAACTGCTTCCTTCACCTTTTGCTTTAAAACGACTGCACTTTTATCAAAAATTTGCTGCGCTTTTGTAAAATAACGTTTCTTCAGTTCATTCGCTACATCCGCTGTATAAAGAAGTAAGTAATCACCTGTGAAACCTGCACCTTGTTTAATGACTTCAGCTAACATTTCTGATCCGAAAGCAATTTCTAAAGCATATATGTCTTTCCCAATTTCCTCTGTGAACAATCCTTCTTCTTTTAAGAAGGCAACAATAAATTCTTTCACATGAAAATCAAGTTGCGTTTCAACAGTCTTTTGCAAAGCAGAATAAAAAGCATCTAAACGTCTCTGTTTTTCTTGCTCCGTCTTTCCTTTCGCAAACAGCAAACCGACCTTAAATTTAGTTAATTTCGTTTCTAAATACGCATTTGCCAATTCTCTCATTTCAAATGGCATTAAATACGCGTTATCTAATATAGCTTGTAAGCCTTTTATAAATTCGTTTCTCACATGAGATTCTTTACTAGCCTCGCGCTGTTTAGTTTCCGTTAGCTCTTCTTTCTTTTCCACTATCTCTGAAATAGAAAGCGGCGATGCTAGCTCTTCCTCATATTTCAAAAGAGCTTTTTCATTTTCCGAAAGAATAAACGAAAAATGTTCCCCCATTAAATATTCTGTTTCTCGCTCCATTCCATCTCTTACATACTGCACTTTTTCTTTCATAATAGAAGTAATTAATGTTTCTAAGCTCCCAATTTCATTATGTGTATGGTTCATCATTCGTAATGAAGTATAATACACTCCATCTACTTCAATATCCCAGTTAGAGAACGATTGTTTTACACTATCTTTATAATCCTCAAACGATAATTCATTTTCTTTATGTTTATCTATTTGATTTACAACTAGATAAACCGTTTTATTACGTTGTTTCAATTCTTTAACAAATTGCAAATTCACTTCCGATTGGACGTGATTATAATCCATCATATAAAAAATTACGTCTGCTAGATGCAGCGTTGATTCTGTCGCTAATTGATGGGCATCATCTGTTGAATCAATCCCTGGTGTATCAACTAACATAACACCCTCAGGAATTGGCGCATCATTCCGATAAATATGAACACCAATTACCTCATCACCGTCTTTACAAATTTGTTTTAATTCTTCAGCTGAATATGCACCGTCATATTCGTACTGTTCACCGGATTTAACTGTTACAACAACACGATCCATTCCTTTTTCAATTTTGACAACGTTAGCGCTTGTCGGAATTGGACTTGTTGGTAACAACTGCGCTTTATATAGATGATTCATCATCGTTGATTTCCCTGCAGAGAAGTGACCGCAGAACGCTATCATAAGCTGCTCTTGTTTATATTTTTGAATCACCTCAAACAACTTTACACTATTCTCTGCATCGCCGTGTTTTTGCCACTCTTCATAAAAACAAACAAGTTTTTTCATACCGTTTGTCTGTACTATGTTTGTCATCCCCTTGTTCCCCTTTATCCAAGATGTATATACTTTTTCTCGCCATTTGCGAGCTCATAATCATCAGGAAATACATCCCCTCATCGATTACAGTTTCACTTTACTATCATACTAAATTTTCAGCATATTCTCATTAAAAATAAAAAATCCCTTTCATTCTTTTTACAAATGAAAGGGATTTTATGTCATATCACTCATTTTGCTGTTCCTACTCCATTTAAAACATACTTTGCAATAACTGCATATACAGCGACTGTACCTGCTACTAATGCATATACCATACTCATGCACCAACCTTTTTTTGATAATGATTATCACTTTTAAATACATTTTATCATTAAAGAGAATCATTATCAATACTTTTCATAAAGAAAGCCCCTTATAGAAAGGAGCTTTACTGCCTGTTTTGAAGAAGGTTAAAACTTGTTGTGCACTCTTATTATATCTCATAATACATATCTTAACAGTTTTAAAAATTGGAAATTACCTATATACCCTCCTCTTTACATTTTGTATAATAAAAGGGAATTACTTAACAAGGAGGAAAATAATGACACAAAATATTTCACAAGGCGAGAGGATACATTCCATCGATATTATTAGAGGGATAGCTGTACTAGGTATTTTTCTTGTTAACTGGCCTATTATCGCTGGGATTGACTCACGTGATCTTTCAGGAGTTTATGAGGGGCTAGATAGCTATATCCGTCTATTTTACGATATGTTTATTCAAACAAAATTTTATACAATCTTTTCGTTTTTATTCGGCCTAGGCTTTTACATTTTTATGACTCGTGCTGAAGCGAAAGCAGATCGCCCAAAAACTTTATTTGTTCGTCGCTTACTTATTTTATTATTATTTGGTTTCTTACATTACGTTCTTTTATGGGACGGGGACATTTTACATAGTTATGCAATCGCTGGATTTTTCTTATTTTTATTTTACAAGAGAGAACCTCGTACCATTTTAATATGGGCAATCGTTTTATTAAGTATTTTTCAGTTTTTCATGCTAATCGGTGGTATCGCTATTGCATTCGTTCCAAAGGAAGAATTAGGATTTTCCTTACCAATCATGCCACTTGAAGACTGGGTGTCACAAATACAAACTCGTTTCCATGCATTTTATGCTGATGGAATTGGACTAAACGCATTCATGTTCCCAGAAACAGTTGGACTATTTTTACTTGGTTTATACGCCGGCAAAAAGGATATCTTCCGCCGCGCGAAAGAGTTAGATCCGAAGCTTAAAAAATGGCAAATTATTATGTTCATTTTAACATTACCAATGTGGTTCTTCATGGTCCGTTATTTCTTATCAAAACCATCTTATGAACCAATCTACATGCAGGTCTTTACAATGTTTAGCGGAAAAACGTTATTCATATTCTACATTTTCACGCTCATGCGTTTATTACAAAAAGAAAGATGGCAAACATTATTACGCCCCTTCCAATACGTTGGGCGAATGGCATTAACAAACTACATTTCACATACAATTGTTACATTACTTGTATTCGGACTATTGTTCAAAAATGATTATCTTGCTCCATTATGGGTAGGTCCTCTCTTTTGCATTAGTTTCTATACGTTACAAATCTTTATTAGCCGCTGGTGGCTGTCACGTTATCAATACGGGCCACTTGAATATATATGGCGCCTTGGTACGTACGGGAAAATGATGCCACTTAAAAAGAAAAGCAAGGTCTCATAACGAGACCTTGCTTTTTTATGCTTCTCTTACTGCACTTTGCATCGACACTGGCTCTTCTTTTACTTTCACTTTACGCTGCGGCACCATATTAAATACGATATTTAAAAGTACTGCTGACGCACTTCCAAGTACAATTCCGTTATCTGTTAAAATACGAATGTTTTCAGGAAGTTGTGAGAATAATGTCGGAACAACTGTAACCCCAAGCCCAATTCCAACAGAACATGCAACGATTAATAAGTTTTCTTGTTTACCAAAATCAACACTACTTAACATTTTAATACCATATGCCATTACCATACCAAACATCGCTAACATTGCACCGCCAAGTACTGATTTCGGGATAATAGTTGTAATAGCTGCGATTTTTGGAATGAACCCAAGAACGATTAACATACCACCACAAGTATAAATAATAACGCGATTTCTTACTCCAGTTAATTGAACAAGTCCTACGTTTTGAGAGTATGTTGTATATGGGAACGCATTGAAAATACCACCTAACACCATCGCTAATCCTTCTGCTCGATAGCCCTTTGTTAATTCTTTTTCACCGATCTTTTTATTGCAAATATCAGATAATGCGAAATATACACCTGTTGCTTCTACAATCCCTACACAAGCAACTAAAATCATCGTAATAATTGGCGTTAATTCAAATGTTGGTGTACCGAAGTAAAATGGCTGAATACCGTGGAACCAATCCGCTTCTCCAACCGCTTGCAAACTTACTTTCCCCATAAATGCTGCGACAATTGTACCGAACAATAGACCAAGTAAAATAGAGATTGAACGAATAAATCCGTCAAAGAAACGATACATAATGATGATAAATAGTAATACACCAAATGCTAACGCTAAATTTTCAAGACTACCAAAATCCTTACTTCCTACTCCACCAGCCATATCATTAATTGCTGCTGGAACAAGTGTAACTCCAATTACGGTAACGACAGATCCTGTTACAACAGGTGGAAACAGTTTTACAAGCTTTCCAAATAATTTCGCAAAAATAACAACGAATAACCCGGCAGCAATAATTGCTCCATAAATAGAAGACACGCCGTATTGTTTCCCGATTGCAATCATTGGGCCAACCGCTGTAAATGTACAACCAAGTACGACTGGAAGTCCAATACCGAAAAAGCGATTTGATAATGCTTGTAAAATCGTCGCAACGCCGCACATTAATAAATCAATCGAGACTAAATATGTTAACTCTTTTTGATTTAAACCAAGTCCGCCGCCCACAATAAGCGGAACGATAATTGCGCCAGCATACATCGCAAGCATATGCTGCATACCAAGCGATGCGATTTTAAATGGATGTTGCTTCATCGTTTATTTCACCTCCGCAGTTTCTTGCTGTACAAATGTAACAGTGCCGTTATCAAGTGATGCAATTTCTGCTAGTGACTCAACACGAACTCCTTGTTCACGAAGCTTCTTTCCTCCATCTTGAAATGCTTTTTCGATAACAATACCAATTCCTGCAATACTTGCTCCTGCTTGCTCTACTAAACTCATTAAACCTAAAGCAGCCTGACCATTTGCTAAAAAGTCATCGATAATTAAAACACGATCATTTTCATCGATATGATTTCGAGATAATGAAATTTCATTCGTTTCTTGTTTCGTAAATGAATATACGTTTGCAACGTACATATTATCTTGTAACGTTAACGATTTACGTTTTCTTGCAAAGATTACTTTTACACCAAGCTCTAATGCAGCCATAACTGCTGGTGCAATGCCTGAAGATTCAATCGTCACGATTTTTGTAATGTTCTCTTCTTTAAAACGTTTAGCAAATTCTTTTCCGATCTCTTGCATAAGTACTGGGTCAATTTGATGATTTAAAAATGCATCTACCTTTAATACGTCACCAGATAAAACCTTTCCTTCGTTCAAAATCTTTTCTTGTAATACTTTCATGTTTGTTCCCCCTCTTATGCAATAAAAAACTCCAAAAGCCGCCACCACTCGTTACAAGTGAGAGACGCGCTTTTGGAGTTTCGCAAAAAAGAATGCTAAACAAGCAAATATATTCGTCCTCACTCATAGTCAAAGTATTTACGGTACTTCGGTAGAAACTTGCAGGCCATATCCCCGCGATTATATGAGTGTAGCTAACTATTTATTTTATAGATGGATTATAACGCACTTTTTATACTTTGAAAAGCATTTCTTAATAAAACACGTACAAATTTTATAAAAACACCTTTTTCGTTCGAGTTTTGTAAACTCTTACATATTATTTCAAAGTGTCGTTAAAATGATTGGCCCATCTTTTGTAATAGCAATTGTATGCTCATATTGCGCTGATAATTTCCCGTCCATCGTTCTTGCAGCCCATCCATTTAAATCTACTTTCGAATATCGCATACCTACATTGACAATAGGCTCAATTGTAATTACCATTCCTTCTTGTAGTTCAGGCCCTTGTCCTTGTTTCCCAAAATGAAAAATTGCTGGTTCTTCATGAATCTCTTTACCTATTCCATGTCCCGTAAAGTCTCTTGCGACAGAAAAACCTTCATTTGCTACATAACTTTCAATCGCATAGCCAATATCTCCTACATGATTACCGATCATCGCCTGATCAATTCCTTTATACAATGCATTCTCAGCTACTACCAATAACATTTCTGCTTCTTCAGAAACATTTCCAACTCTATACGTCCAAGCAGAATCTGAAAGACCACCATTTAAGTTTACTACCATATCAATTGTTACAATATCACCCTCATTTAAAGGAACATCCGCCGGAAACCCATGACACATTTCATCATTTACAGATGCGCATATCGCATATGGATACCCGTTGTAACCTTTCTGCTGAGATGTTGCACCATGCTTTTCTAAATATGCTTCAACAAACGTATCAATTTCTTTTGTCGTAATACCTGGTTTCATCATTTTGGCAATTTCCCTATGACATGAAGCAAGTAATTTCCCAGATTCATGCATCAAATCTATTTCATTTTTCGTTTTAATTGTAATCATTCTACCTCTCCTTGCTAAACCTGCTATTTGCTACTAAAGTTCAATCATACACATCCTCTGTCAAAATTTCAAAACTCCCAATTACAACAAGTATAAAAATATGTATCCTATACTTCTAAATCAAAATAAAAAAACAGAAGATCCCCTCTGTTTCTTAATCATTTTTACATATATAATTCATTTTCAAAAATTCAAAACAACTACCGTTCGTCTTCTGGATAAACGTTCCAACTGCTTCGAATCCTGCTCTTTTATACACTTTAATTGCTCGCTCATTAAATGTTGCTACTGATAACGTTATATAATTGCATCCGTATTTTTCTTTACTAAAAGCTAGTCCAGCGTTTACGAACTGTAAACCACATCCATTTCCAATTATATCAGGTCTCATTCCAAGACCTATATCAACCGTTCCATCATTTATTTTACAAACAGTAAAAAAACCAATGAGAGTGCCGTTTTCCTTCACAGAAAATGTATGATCTCCTCTACTCTCATCATGTAAAAACTCAGCTAAATCTTCTTCATCTGCCTCTATATCATAAAAAGAATATTCCCCTTCATAATGCCAGTTATATGCAATTTCTTCCGCTTCTTCTTGCGTCATTACTGTATATGTATAAATCATTCTTCTATCCCCTTTAAAAAAAGAGCTGCAATTAAGCAGCTCTTTTTTATAACCCATAGATTTCTTTATACTTCGCTTCTAAATAATCTGCTAAGTAGTTTGCATTTAATCCTTCACCTGTCACATCTTCTAAAATTTCAAGTGGCTTTTTCGTTTTACCGTATTGGTGAATATTTTCTGTTAACCATTCACGAATTGGTGTTACATTTCCTTCTTCTAATAATGCATCAAAGTTCGGAATTTCTTTTAACATTCTTTGCTTAAATTGCGCTGCATACATATAACCAAGCGCATAAGATGGGAAGTATCCAAATGAACCACCAGCCCAGTGAACATCTTGCAATACACCTTGCGCATCGCTTTCCGGACGAATTCCTAAATATGCTTCCATCTTATCATTCCAAGCCGCTGGCAAATCCTTCACTTGTAATGTACCATCAAATAATTCTTTCTCAAGTTCATAACGAACCATGACGTGAAGCGGATATGTAAGCTCATCTGCTTCTATACGAATGAACGATGGCTTCGATTCGTTAATCGCATCATAAAATTCATCTATTGATATATCATTGAATTGACCATCGCTATACTCTTTTAATAAATCATAATTTTTCTTCCAGAATGATTTATTACGACCGATAAAGTTCTCAAAGAATAATGATTGTGACTCATGAATACCCATAGAAGTTCCACTACATAGCGGTGTACCTTCGAATTTCTCTGCAATATTTTGTTCATATACAGCATGGCCACATTCATGAATTGTTCCAAACACTGCCATACGGAAATCTTTTTCATCATAGCGTGTTGTAATACGAACGTCCCCTCTATTTAATGTAATCTCAAATGGATGTACCGTTTCATCAAGACGACCTGCTTCAAAGTCATAATTCAATTGCTTTAATAACTCTAATGTAAAGTTCTTTTGTTTTTCTTTTGAAAAATGTTCTGATAAAGCACTTGTCTTTAATCTCTTTTGTGACTCCGATATTTCTTTTACGAGCGGAACGATACGCTCACGAAGTTGACCAAATACGTGATCTAACACTTCTACTGTAATACCTGGCTCATACATATCTAATAATGTATTATATTTATATGTTTCGTAACCCCAATATGTAATGAATTTCTTTTTAAATTCAACTATTTGTTCTAAATACGGACGGAACATTTCGAAATCAGATTTTTCCCGAGCTTCTTCCCACACACTTTCCGCTTTCGCTTCTAATTTCACATACGCCTCGTATTCCGCTTGTGGAATTTTCTTATTTCTATCATATTCTTTACGACACTCTTCAACCATTTTCTTCGTCGTTTCAGAAAGTTTATCTTCACTTATTAAAGCTTCAAGCTCTGTTAAATAATTTCCCATCTCATCTGAAGTTGACATGACAAACACTTCTGATGAAAGCATACCAATTACTTCTGAACGCTGGTCTACACCTTTTTTAGGCGCACCTGTTCTTAAGTCCCAAAACATTAAGCTTAATGCTTCCCCGTAATTCTGTATCTTCTTCACATATGTTAAAAATTGTTTTTCTACTTCATATGTAGCTACTGTCATCGTATAAAACCTCCCTTTTCTACCTCAAACTTAATTCGACATGGAAATCTAAATTCCTTTTATAATAGAAAAAAAGCTTGGCAAGCGCCAAGCTTTCTCCTTATAATTCTTTACCTTCTACTGGTAGTACGTTTTTCACCGCTTCTATCACTTTCTCATCTTCTGTATCAGATAAGAAGATTGATATAGCACCTTTATCGTCGCTCGTACGAATTAAACGTCCAATCCCTTGACGAAGACGTAAAATCATATACGGTACATCTACATCCCAGAATGGATCATTTACATGTTTACGCTTCGCTTCAAACACAGGATCGTTTGGAGGGAATGGTAATGACCAAATAATAACATGCGATAATGACGAACCAGGAATATCTAAACCTTCCCATAAATGAACAGCACAAAGTACAGTCTCTTCTTCATTTTGGAAACGAGAAACGAGCTGACTAATTTCTTGATCCCCTTCATATAGGAACGGAACGGACATTTGTTCTTTACTTACATATTCTTTAAACGCTGCAAGTTCTTGTGTTGTACGGAATAATACAAGTGTACGTCCATTTGTTTTCTGTATATTTTCAAGTGTATATTGACACTTTCTTTCCCATTCGTTCTCTTTCGTATGCGATAGTAAGTTTACTGCCATTTGCTCCTCATAATCAAACGGTGAGGCAACTGAGAATGATAAGTAATCTTTTACCCCTAGGCTATTTGCTGTAAATGCGAATGAATCGTTGTTAGATAATGTAGCAGAAGAGAAAATATACGGGATTTTCTTCGAGAATACTTTCTCTTGTAATACTTCTTCAACTGCACGTGGCATAATCACTAACGTGAAGGCTCCATCACCTTCTTCACCCCATGTAATTACATTTTTCTCGTGCATGAACAGACGCAGTGAATGTTCTAATACATCTAAATGTTCATCAACGATATTTAAATCATACGTGTTTACTGTATGCATTTCACTTTCAAATACTAATGCATCACCGACTTCACCAATTTTTGCATAAAGTCTATTCGCTTCAGCTGTTACTTTTTCTGTCACAGTAATTTCTAAACGATCAGAACCGGCGATTTCCTTTTTATTTTCTTGTAACACATCAAAGAATCGCTCTGTTTGCCAAATTGTTTCTTCTACTAAATGTGCAAACTCTTCACGAATATCATTTTGCAACAATCTTGTTAAAAGTTGCTCCATCATCGTTTGCTTTAAACGATATGTTAAAGCTTTTTGAGCTGCATATTCTACAAGATGTCCTTCATCGAATACAACGCAGCTACTTTCAGGTAATAACGGAATTTGCCCTTCACGCTTACGAGCATCGTACGTCCAAATATGATCCATGTAGAAATCTTGAGAACAAATAATTAAATCTGCCGCTTTACGATAATGTTCACGAGAAAGAGTTTGACCACAACGATGACGAGAATCACAAGTGAAGCAATCTTGGAAGTAATCCCAATTTACTTTTGACCATTCCTCATCATTTAAAAGTGGAAATTCTTTTCTGTCGCCGTAGTGAGTAAAGTTTTGCATCGTACCATGATCGAATACAAACTGTGGTAATTCGTAGTATACATCTTCAATTACTTCTGGAGCTCGTCCACTCATAACATCTTCAAGTTTACGTAAACATAAATAATTATCCATTGATTTCGCAAGTCTAACATCAACAGATAGTCCTAATGCTTCAGATAACTTAGCAATGTCTCCTTCTTCTTTCACAAGCTGCTCAATTAACGTTTCATCAGCACAAGCGATAATAGCTGGTTTTCCAGTATAACGCGCATAACAAATTGCATATAGAAGATATACAATTGTTTTCCCTGTTCCTACACCCGCTTCTGCGAACATTACTTTCTTTTCTTGGAAAGCACGCTCTAATTGAAACGCCATAAAAATTTGTTCATCACGCTCTTCAAAGCCTTTTTCCGGAAGGATATCGTAAAACACATCTCCAATCCATTCATTCAACTTATCATAAAAATTATCTTGTTTTCCTACTTCAAATGGTAATCTCTTCTCAGTAAACATCCTTAGCCTCCAACCAAAAAGTTTTTCTATAAAAAGATATAGCAACTGCTACTCATATGTGTGCAGCCACTTTCCCCTGTTGCCATACATAGAAATACACGAAAAAAAATTTTCCTTTCGAAAAAGGAAAATTTTTTTCTATATTAATGACTTTAAATACCGTTTATCAATCGTTGTTTCGTGTGAAAGAGCTGACAAATATTCTTCTTGTGCTTTTTGTATTTCCTCTACAATCGCACCTTGGCTATCCACTTCTTTCCCGATCTCATCATACGTACGATGAATAGCTTTTTGAATCATAGATAATTGGAAACTATCCATATCACGTCCTCCTTTACGCATTACATAATAGCCAGTATATGCGCGCTGGAGGAGTTTTATACTATGAATTACGCGGTGGACGTTTTCCGAAGTATTGGTAGTAATCTGTACGGATAAATCCATTAAACAGTTTACGTTTCTTCGATGCATCTTTTCCATAACACTTTTCAAATGCTTCGTAGCTTGTTAATACATACGCTGACCATGTATCTAATGGGCGGAATACTTGTCCCATTTCTTTGTACAATTGTTCAACGAGTGCTTTTTCACTTAAACGTTCTCCGTATGGAGGATTCGTTACAACATAGCCATAATCCTCTTTTGTCGTGAAATCTTTTACTTGCATTTGTTTAAATGTAATTAAATCACTTAAGCCCACTTCTTCTGCATTATCTTGAGCAACTCGGATCATACGATGATCAATATCTGATCCAATGATTTGTAGTGGTTGATTATAATTCGCTAAATCTTCAGCTTCTTGACGAGCTTCACGCCAGTTTTGTTTACCAACCCAGCCCCACTCATCTGATGCGAAGCCACGGTTAAATCCTGGTGCAATATTTTGTCCAATTAATGCTGCTTCAATCGGAATTGTACCTGATCCACAGAAAGGATCTACGAAAGGACGATCCGGCTTCCAGTTTGTTAACTTAATTAAAGACGCAGCCAATGTTTCTTTTAATGGGGCTTCCCCTTGATCCATACGGTATCCACGTTTATGAAGTCCAACACCACTTGCATCAATTGTTAATGTTGCAATATCCTTGAGCATTGCGATCTCGATACGGAATAACGGACCATCTTCTTCAAACCAAGTTGTACGTTTATATGTTGTTTTTAATTTTTCAACGACAGCTTTTTTAACGATACGTTGGCAATCTGAAACACTGAACAACTCAGATTTTAACGATTTACCAATTACAGGGAATTCTCCATTCTCTGGAATATAATCTCCCCAGTTTAATGCTTTCGTTTTTTCAAACAGCTCATCAAATGTTGTCGCTTTGAATTCGCCAACTTTAATTTTCACACGGTCCGCAGTACGTAACCATAAGTTCGTGCGACAAATCGCCTTTTCATCTGCTTCAAATGTTACTTTGCTATTTTCCACTTGGCATTCATAACCAAGATCACGAACTTCTCGGGCAACTAACGCTTCAATACCCATTGCCGCTGTTGCAATTAAAGTAACTTTTCCCATTTGCATTCACCTCTTATGTATAGTTAAACAATAATTAATAGCAATTTGTCCTATTAATCATTACATTTTACGAAGAATTTTCTCATTAACCATTTTAACTCATAATTTATAACTTCATACAAATAAAAAGCCCTCCTCTAACAAAGGAGAGCTGAGTTATTTCATAGTTGGTTCATAACGTTCTGTAAGCCATGTTCTGTTCCTTTGTACTGCAAACGGCCCACGCCTCGTACTCCGGTGGCAATCATCTATCTACAGGTTATACAACCTGTCCTTTCCCATCGTTCATTTCCTTGGAAAAGATTCCCCTACCATTATTTGGGTTTCTCGCTCGTGGGGTTTACCTCGTTCCACTCCTATCATTTCTTCAAGGACTTCGTCACTGTGGCACTTTAAAGGTAGTCAAACCATATCCGAAAGGACTTAGGTTTTTTCCCTGCCGTTAAACCAGCCTTACAGCCAGAATACCCTAGCTTATGAATTGGCTAGGCACGAACACTACAGCCATCTCAGGCCGTGCGAGCATGGACTTTCCTCTACAACGTTGGCGTTGCAGCGATTACCCAAACGTTATGACATCCATTAGTATAGTGGAAACAAAAAGATTTTGCAATGTTTTTTTCTATGTAAAATGCTTTAACCTTTTTACCACTAGAAATTATTCGTATAACTTACTTCCAAATACAGCTTTTTCTAAATTAGATAGACGTTTTAAAATGTCCGTATTCGTGTTGTTATATACAGGTTGTGCAACTGGTGTTTGTACAACTGGTTGTTGTGGTACTTGCGTTGCTACTAATTTTTGTTCCTCTAATTCACGCTTTAAACGAGCATTTTGTTGCTTTAATTGATCAAACTCCTTGTGGAAAGCTTCATAGTCTTTAATGATCATATCAAGAAACTTGTCTACTTCTTCTTGTTGATAGCCTCTCATGCCTGTTTTAAATTCTTTTTCTAAAATATCTTTCGCCGTTAATTTAATTTTATCCGAAATCATTTTCTTCACCTCAAATTTTTGCCAAAACTTTCATTACCTAAATTTTTTCAGAAACAATGCCTTTTGTCAATCATATATACGAGTACTATATTACATATTACTCAGCATTATTCCACTGTTCCTCTTCTATTATATCTTGTAAATCAGAAAAAAGAATAAAATAACTGTGATAATTTTCTATTTCTCCTTTTTTCTTTGCTGCTTCTACAATATATTTGGGACTCCCTGGTTTTTCTTCATCATATACAGCTAAAAGTGCATCACTTTTTTCAATAAAAAATTGATTTTTTAATTTAAATTGTTCCGGGCTTTCGTACTTCCGTTTCGTAATACTATCAATATGGTCTGCTTGAGAGAGAATACATTCGTAATATTCACGGTTATCTTCCTTCCAGCTTTCTTCTTGTTCTAAAAACGGAGTAAATACCGCTAATTTTAGATCTGGATATTCTACTTGAATTTCAAAAACAACTTCAGCAGCCCATAATTCGACTCCTAACTGCCCACTTATTATCACCCATTCCAAACCTTCTTCTACAAAAGTAGTTAATTTTCGATGCAATGCTTTTTTTATACATTCCACCCCTGGATGATCATTTTTAAATATACCAAGTTCAAATGGCTTATATCCCGTTACAGCAATAACTTTCATATCAACACTCCAATTACAAAAAAAGAACTAGCATTTCGCTAGTTCTAACATATCATTTACTTTTTAAATATTCCACCAACGTTTGGTCCAATATTCGGACCTACTGGCGATACATTGTTTGGTAAAAATGGTGATACGTTTGGTCCGAATGGTGATACATTTGGTCCTGGTGCAAATGGTGATACGTGATGTCCATGATGTCCATGACCACATGGTCCACATCCGCCGCCGAACCCTGGGTCAATCGGGTCTACAACATTTACATTCGAGTTTGTTTGTGGGAAGAAGTTTTGGTTTTTAATTTGTTGATGATGAACATGTGTTGTATGCGTTGGGAAAATGTGTGGCACCACCGTTGTTGAAAAAGAATGTGTTACACACTGTTTCGTCGGATGAATGACAGGAGCAGTTGTACAGATAGGTCCTACAGGCTTATGCCCTCCAAAACAAGGATGACAATGATGCATAGTTTTTTCTCTCCTCTCTCGTTAAAAAAATCTGACTACACTTTACAATATGAGAAAAGAGAGAAAGCCGTTTGTTATATATACCCATTTATTACAAGGAAATTTGTCTAGCCTTCTGCTTTATACGTAATGCTTTTTATAGACAACCCCCAAGATTACTTACCAAAAAAACCTCCAACTTGCTTTACAATACCTGTCACTTGGTTCATCGCATTCATCATTTGTCCAGCTGTATTCATCATTTTATTTACATCATAGTTACCATCTGAGTTTTTAAATTGGGAAACAAAACTAGAAAATTGACTCGGTTGCTGTTGTTGTTTTTGTTTATTCTGCGTCGGGTACGGTTGTTTTGGTGGATAAAACATCGCTTGTTGATTTCCATAGGGAGATGGTGGTGGCATATAGTATTGTGAATTCATATAAGGTTGCTGTTGTTGATCCATATAAGGTTGCTGCTGTTGATTCGTATAGGGTTGCTGCTGTTGATCCATATAGGGCTGCTGTTGTTGTGGTTGATTCATAAACGACACTTCAAATGGCTGGTAATAATTTTGATTTCCATAATTAGGCTCGAAAGGATACATATTATACCGTAAATATGTATCCGTATTATATTGGTACATATTTTGCTGTGCATATGGATTAGATTGCTGATATACGTTAGATTGTTGAAACATGCATTCTCTCCTCCTTCACATAAGTTTCTACATATATAATATGTACTTGTAAAATAATTTGTGTGGCGGAGTCTCTGTCTATTTTTGTCGGAAGTTTAAATTTTTAAAAAATTAAAAAAGAAAACCCTTCCATGCTATGATAGTGAAGAAGAAGATTCTCATGGGGGAGGAATCAACATGGTATTAGGGGATTTAAAACAAGCGTTTTCTCAAAAAAAGGGGTATTACACAGAGAATGTAAATGAATTGTTAGACTTTGCGAGACATTGGTATCTCGAAGGAAAAATATGCATTTCAGATTACCGAACATTAATAAAAGAATTAGAAATAAACGGTGCAACAAAGCCTACAACAATGACAGAAGCATAAAAAAACAAGAGGGTTTCCCCTCTTGTTACTTACATTGCTCAATTATATTTTGCAAAGTATACGAAATGGCTTGATGTGTTTCAAAGAATCGCTTACCTTTACCTTTATTTACAAAACATTGCAAAACATTTGTCTGTAAATTATCGTACACTTGATCAATTTGCTGTACATGTATATACTTCGGTTTTTCTTCCTTAATCCATTTATAAGCTAATTCTTTCCACACTTTTAATTCCTCATCTACCATATCTACAAATGGTTTCATATCCTTATAAAAATCGTACTCAATCATTTCTCTTTTTTTCACATTCGCTTCATTATTATACTGCATGAGTTTTTCTGAAGATTGTATTAATGCTTCATACTTCATTTTATTCCCACCTTATTATGCACTCACTACGACGTTTTGAAATGCCTTCACCCAATTCCCTTTTTCTTCGTGATGCACTAATTTATTTTCCATATGCTCAATATGCATTTCTGTTATTTCTATTTTATTGCATATTTTTTCACTCGTATCCTTCAATGCATGATTCATTCTAATCCCTATATTCATTTCCAGCAAATCGAGAGAACTTAACATTTGATCCATTGTTTTCATTACATCTTCCTTCTGAACCATCGCCATATACAAAACGCCCCCTTCTTTGCTTTTCCTTTGTCATGTAATTTCGCCGAATGACTCCTCACTCCTGCTCACATGACAAAACTAGTTGTTATTCGTCAAAGAAATCATTTTGTATGTCATTTATAGAAATGGTAACAATACAAAAAGGAGGTGTATGAAAATGGCAAAGAACAAAAACGAAAAAAAGAAAAAACAAAACAAACAAAATAAACCCGAGACTGGCAACCCTAAGTTAGATGGTCCAAACTTCCCTGCTACATAAAGTGAAACTTTAATCCGCAGGTTTTTTGTTCATCCCCACTGATTATTAGCCTTCTCAATCGGGCTTTTACGGGCAGTTGATCCACACCTAAATTCTTTGCTTTCACTGAATTTTGAGACGTGGGTCTTACTGCCCGGCAAGTAGCGGGATAAAGTGAGACTTTAGCGCTTTTACAAAAAGCTAATTTCTGAAGCATCCTTAATCTCTTATATTCATTACGTTTTGAGATTAAATTCTTAGCATACACGGCAGGATTACTTCACATTAAGAAGTCCCGTCTTCATTTATGAAGACGGGACTTCTTTTTTATTATATCACGAACTCATCCATCCTTTTAACAAAACGATTTACGATAGAAGCAACATAGATTTGCTCCCTCTTTCTTTTATACCATTCTGTTATATCAACTTCACCCTTATACTCTTCCAGTAGAAACAACTCATTTATTTCCTTATCTCTACAAAACCAATCTCTCATACTTATTTCCTTATGTGCAACGACAGGATAAACCTCTCTAAGGGCTGGCGTACAAGATTTTCTAGCTTCTCTTACATAATATTCATAATCTGCTCTTGATCCTGTGTGTATAGTTTGCAATGCAAACCTATGGAATAAACTTTTATAATTCGGATGAAACAGTAACTCCGCTAATTTCTGCCCTAGTTCTATACGCTTTTGTAACGTTTCAAATTGATAAACTGAAAAACCATACATCCTCCCTTCAACAGTCGGAAAAATAACAGCACTAATATGAAGCATTTCTTGCAATTTAAAAAGTGCAGTATGGAATACATGTTTTTTAAAATATGCATTCTCAATAACTGGTCTTTGAATTTTATTTTGCTCATTTATAATAAGCGCTGTCATGAGCCTATTTATATCTTTTTTTTCCCAAAAATAAATCCATTCTTTTTCCATGAAAATTGATACGTTAAAATATTGTAACAAATAGAATAGTGGTACCTGCCTCCTCTTACTTTCTTCGTATAACAATAGCTGAGGAAATGCATCTAAAAAAATAATCCAATTCGCTTCTTCATAAGTCAGAAACAAATGTTTTTTTACTGTTTGAGGTAAAACAGTAGCATAATACCTCCCTTTTAAATCAGTCATATTCCATCCCGCATTTCTCGAGACCATACTTGCTAAAAAGGCCCACCTAATTTCACTGTTCCTTACATAATATTCTTGATAAGACTGTGTTCGAGAAATGTTGTCCATATTAGCCATTTCTATTTTCCTCTTAATGTTATAAACGATTGTTTTTTCTTCGTCTGTACAAACCATATTTTTACGATATTGTTTAATTTTCTCATAATCATTCCATGTAAACATAAATAAGTCATCATACCTTTCTTCAAAAAGGTCACATCTTTTTTCATTTTTTGATATAATCACCTTTGTAAGTAATTCTTAACAAGTTGGGAGTGGACACACTATGACCATTCGTTACCCAAATGGAAAAAGGTACAATCAAGCTTCACTACCTCCTAAAACACCAATAAAAAAACATACTTATAGTAATAGAGGTATGTCCCTTGAAGAGGAATTGAATGAAACAAATGAATATTACTTAACCCATAATATTGCATGTGTACATAAAAAACCTACACCTCTTCAAATTGTAAAAGTAGATTACCCCGCTCGAAGTGCTGCAGTGGTAAAAGAAGCGTATTTTAAACAACCTTCTACAACGGATTACAACGGTGTATACAAAGGGAAATACATCGATTTTGAAGCGAAGGAAACAAAAAACAAAACTAGTTTCCCACTTCAAAACTTCCACCTTCATCAAATTGAACATATGAAGCAAGTAATTGCTCATAATGGAGTTGCATTTGTTATTATTAAATTTACACTTTTTGATGAATTTTATTTACTCGATGCGAAACATATTATTGCATTTTGGAATCGTCAAAATACTGGTGGACGGAAATCGATTACGAAAGAAGAAATAGAAGAGCATGGATCTTTATTATCATGCGGTTATCACCCTCGGATTGATTATATCCGTGTACTAGACACGGTTTATTTTTCGTGATAGAGTCATCACTAAGGCTCTTTTTTCGACTTTTGGGGGAGAGAATGAAAGGTAGGAGAAAGTATAATGTCAGATAATTATCGTTCTCGTACAGAACGAAATCATGTAAAAAATCAAAAGCAAGAAACAAATAAAGAAGAAAAACCAAAGAAAAAAGGCTCCTTTTTTAAAAAATTCCTTATAGGTTGTCTACTTCTTGGTATCGTTGGTCTTGTAGCTAGCGTTTCCGCTTTCTTTGTTATGGTGAAGGACGCTCCAAAATTAGACAAATCAAAACTTGTCAATCCTTTATCAACAAAGTTTCTTGATAAGAATGGGAACTTTTTCTATGAATACGGTGCTGAAAAACGAACCCACGTTACGTATGATCAAATTCCAAAGGTAGTTGAAAGTGCATTCCTTGCAACTGAGGATTCACGTTTCTATGATCATAATGGAATTGATTTTAAACGAACTACAAAAGCAGTTATGGAAAATGTCACTGGAGGGTTCGGATCTCAAGGTGGTAGTACGATTACACAACAAGTAGTCAAAAACTATTTTCTAACGATGGACAAAACTGCAAAGAGAAAAGTGCAAGAGTGGTACTTATCTTACAAATTAGAGCAACAATACTCTAAACATGAAATTTTAGAAATGTACTTAAATAAGATTAATCTAGGTAATCGCTCTTACGGTATTGCAACAGCAGCAACAAAATATTACGGCAAAGATTTAAAAGACATACAATTACATGAAGCTGCAATGCTCGCTGCTTTACCCCAAGGTCCTAACATTTATGATCCAACTAAACCAGAAAATGTCGAGCGAGCAACAAAGCGGCGCAATCTTGTACTAGGATTTATGGAGCGCCATGATTTTATTACAAAACAACAAATGGATGAAGCAATAAAAATCCCTGTAACACAAGGACTTCTTCCATCTTCAGAAATAACTGAAATGAAGTATCAAGCATTTTTAGATGCTGTTGTAAAGGAAGTTGAAAAGGAATATCCGGATATAAATATCGGTTCAGACGGTTTAACGATTCAGACAACACTTGATCAAGATGCTCAAGATTACGCTGATAAAATTATGGATGGGAACCTTATTAAGTATCCGAATGATCAATTCCAAGGATCATTCGTATTTATGGATACACAGTCTGGAGAAGTTAGAGCAATTGGAGCTGGGCGTAAAGAAAGTAAGTCTACTTTCAAAGGTCATAATATGGCCATTGATTTAAAACGCCAAGTTGGTTCAACAATGAAACCAATTTTCGACTACGGTCCAGCAATTGAGAATTTACAATGGTCTACATACCATCAATTAAATGACTCAGAGTATACGTATTCCAATGGTAAAAAAATACGAAATGCAACAAATAGTTACAAGGGTGACGTTTCACTACGTGAAGCTTTGAAAAAATCATTAAACATCCCGGCTTTAAAGACAGCCCAAGCGGTTGGCCTTCCTAAGTCACAAGCGTTTGCTGAAGGCTTAGGCATGACATTTAAAGACGGCAAAACATATGAATCAACAGCAATTGGTAGTAACGATAGTTCTCCATTACAATTAGCAGGTGCATATGCAGCCTTTGGTAATGATGGTAACTACAATAAACCGCACTTCGTAAAAGAAGTCATCTTCCCAGACGGGAAAAAGAAAAGTTTTAAACCGAAAGAACAACGTGCGATGCAAGACTATACAGCTTACATGATTACTGACGTTCTTCGCGACGTAGTAAAACCTGGTTCTGGTGGTACAGGTCCAACAGCATACGTTTCTGGTGTTGACGTAGCCGGTAAAACAGGTACGCAGAACTTTGATGAAGACGTTCTTAAAAAATATGGTATTCCAGCTGATGCAAATAGAGATAGCTGGTTCGCTGGATATACACCACAATATACAATGGCTGTTTGGACTGGTTACGAAAAGGATGGTCCAGAAAATTACATTGGTGATCGCTCTACTAGAATTGCACAACAAATGTTCCAAGTAATGATGAGCAAATTCGCTACAGATAAATCCCGTTTCGAGCGTCCTTCTTCTGTACAAGAAATAAACGGAGAGTTATACGTAAAAGGTGCGAAAAAAGATGCAATTAAACAAATTAAAGTAGATGCACCTAGTGGTCTTAATGTCACTTTCGATGGCGCTAGTACTGTTACACTAAACTGGTCTGGACCAACAGAAGTTGATGCGTATGCAGCAAGCTATAAAGCGACTGACGGTTCAAGTGGTAGCCTATCAATAAGTGGTACGACAGCTTCTCTTGGTGGTATTAAACCTGGCGTTACTTACAGCTTCTCTGTAGTAGCGAAAAAAGGTACTGGAACAAGCCCTGCAATTGGTGCATCCTTCACTGCACCTGGCGGAACTCCAGACCCGAAGAAAGCTGAAGAAGAGGCTGCCAAAAAGAAAGCCGAAGAAGAAGCTAAGAAAAAAGCTGATGAGGAAGTACAGAAAAAAGCTAATGAAGATAAACAAAAACAACAAGAAGAAGCTAAGAAAAAAGCTGATGAAGAGCAGCGTAAACAACAAGAGCAACAGCAACAGCAACAAGAACAACAACGTAAACAACAAGAAGAAGCTAAGAAAAAGGCTGCTGAAGAAGAAGCTGCTAGAAAGAAAGCCGAAGAAGAAGCTGCTAGAAAGAAAGCTGAAGAAGAGGCTGCTAGAAAAAAAGCTGAAGAAGAACAACACAAGCAACAAGAACAACAACAAAATACCGGAGGAGATACACCTCACGCAGACGGAAATGTTGTCACAACAGAGTCTTAATACAAAAAAAGAAGTCCTTTCTCTTAACGAGAAAAGGACTTCTTTTTTGTTATCATTTTCTTAACATATAGCTTTTCTATTTCAATATACAACTGCGCTAACTGAATATAAGAATGATAATTATTCGGTTTCTTTATAATGAACGAATATCGCTCCATAAAATTAACTGGTTGTACTTCCAATTTACTCGTATAAGCTTCCATTTCATTCAAACTATGAACAGGTTGCTCATTTAGCCAATATATAATCGATAACAAATGTGCCGCAAAAAGAATCATTGGACCTTCAGCTTCTTGCTTATTTCTGTTTCGAAATAGTGTAGCAATGTCTTCATGCTTACTTTTCCATACATTCAACAGTACAGGAATACTATTTTCAATTTCATTCCACGGCTCATATTGTCTTTCAATATCAAATATAAAGTAAGTCTTTTGTATTATTTCTTCAAAAGACTGATCTGTATGATACATAATCGAAGTTACGCTTTCTGTAAAAAATGGTAAACACCGAAATTCTTTCGGTATTTCTATAACTCGCTCCATCCTTTATTTCCCCTTCATTCGCTTCTTTCCTTCACGACACACTTCTAGTAATCGGCACTCTTCACATTGTGGTCGCTGTGCTTTACAGTGGTAACGCCCAAAGAAAATCATACGATGATGTGTAACGCCCCATTCATCCATCGGAACTTTCTTCATTAATGTCTTTTCTACTTCTAACACCGAATCTTTCCACCTACAAATCGCTAACCGTTTACTCACTCTCTCTACATGCGTATCAACAGCAATCGCTGGAATTCCAAATGCAACCGAAACAACTACATTCGCTGTCTTTCTTCCTACTCCTGGTAATTTCGTCAACTCGTCACGGTCTTCTGGAACTTTCCCGTTATAATCATCTAGCAACATCTGGCACAATTTTTGAATATTTTTCGCCTTATTTCTAAACAATCCAATGGAACGTATATCTTGTTGTAATTCTTCTAAAGACACGCTTAAATAATCTTCCGGTGTTTTATATTTTTGAAATAAATTTTTCGTCACTTTATTTACAAGTGCATCTGTACATTGTGCAGATAACGCCACCGCGATTACTAATTCAAATGGATTATCATGAATTAATTCACAATGTGCTTCTGGATACATATCCGCCATTGTGTCTAAACAATAGCGAATTTGCGTTTTATTTAACATATACTTCCTCCTACATTACTGCTCCAACCAATTATAAAAAGGCACTTTCCCAGTAAATTTCGTCTCTTGTTTTGTCGTTTGCTGCGTTCGTTGTTGATTTGCTCTAAATTTCCGTCCTTGGTTTTGGGCTTGATCTACTGTTTTAATACCATTCTTTTTCCACTCAAATAAAATACGATCAATATATCGGAAATTAAGCTTACCGCTCATTACAGCTTCCCTGAGGGCCGCTTGAATTAAATTCGGATGATGTTGATCTTGATCTTCCCACATACCCAACGTTTCACATTCAAACGGAGAAAGTGGTCTTCCAAATTCTTTTTCAAATACTGTATATAAATTTACTTGCAGTTGTTTTATTTCTTTTTGTTCTTCCTCTATTGATTCGTTCATTAAGAAATGCAATATTTTTTCCCATAGCGGTTGTAAAGAATAACTTTCACACATCATCGCTTCTGATTTTTGTCCACCTTCTAGTGATAAAAAACCTTTTTGAATCAATGTCTGAATTACTTCCATACATTTCATTTCAGTAATCGTCATCCGTTCTGAAATCTCTGACGGAGTCGGAAACGAATTGCCCGATTCTAAAAATGTGTGTACATGAAGTACAACCATAAATTCCATTTCATTTAACCCTAATTTTTTATAATGCATCATAAGTAATTTTGGAATTGCAATGCTTCCCTGCTCAAACCACTGTAACATCATTTTCTTTTTCATCACCAAACACCTCGCTCTCTAGTATAACACACCTTTCGCTATTTCTTTTTGCCACAATTCGTCAAAAAAACCTTCCTATTATGTAGGAAGGTTTTTTTGTATTGCGTTAATAAAATATACAATTAAGCTTGCACTTTACTTTTCATAAACGTATGAATGCGTTCTAATGCTTTCTCTACTTGTTCAAGAGATGTCGCATATGATAAACGAACGTTATTTGGAGCACCAAATCCTGTACCTGGTACAAGAGCCACTTTTTCCTCTTCTAATAGAGCTTTTGCCCAATCATCCACAGTTTCGTATCCTGATAAAGCTACAGCTTCTTTTACATTAGGGAATAAGTAAAATGCACCTTGTGGTTTAATGCAAGTAAATCCAGGGATTTGAATTAATTTATCATAAATAATGTTTAATCTTTCTTCAAATGCTTGACGCATTGTTTCTACAGGTTCTTGTGAGCCTGCATATGCTGCAATTGCGCCGTATTGAGCGATTGAAGTAGGGTTTGACGTACTATGACTCGCTAAGTTCGTCATCGCTTTAATAAGCTGCTTATTTCCTGCTGCATATCCAATACGCCATCCTGTCATAGAATGAGATTTAGATACACCATTAATAATAAGTGTTTGTTCTTTTAATGCATTAGAAAGCTGGGCAATCGAAGTATATTCTGCTCCACCATAAATTAATTTTTCATAAATTTCATCTGAAACGATTAAAATATCGTGTTCTAAACATACTTCTCCAAGCTGTTGTAATTCCTCTTTGCTATAAATCATTCCTGTTGGATTGCTCGGTGAATTAATAATAACTGCTTTCGTTTTCTCTGTAATTGCCTCACGCAGCTGCTTCGCTGTAATTTTGTACTCATTGTCTTCCAGGCCTTCTACGTAAACTGGCTTACCTCCAGCAAGCTTTACTTGCTCAGGATAACTTACCCAATAAGGAGTTGGGATGATAACTTCATCTCCTTCATCAAGTAACACTTGGAATAATGTATATAATGCATGCTTTGCACCGTTACATACAATAATTTCAGATGGATCATACGCAATTCCTTGATCACGTGTAAACTTCTTCACAATTTCTTGTTTTAACGCTTGTAATCCACCTGTTGGTGTATACTTCGTATGTCCTTCTAACATCGCTTTATGTGCAGCATCCATAATATGTTCTGGCGTATTAAAGTCAGGTTCTCCTGCCCCTAATCCAATTACATCATGACCTTCTGCTTTTAATGCTTGTGCCTTTGCTGTAATTTCTAAAGTTGCAGATGGTGTTAAAGCAGCTACTCGCTTTGCTAATTTCATTTGTAGTTCCCCCTACATCTATTTTTCAATGCTGTAGTGACCAGCATAAGCCCCATTTTGAAACTCTAAATAATAATACGTATAACGATCTTCCTGATCAATATATGTAATTTCCCACAACGGAATATCGTTTTGAGCACCTAATTTTACTTTTATAATTTCTTTTGGCTTTGGCTTTGGCTCATCACCTTTTCCTGTAGCTTGTTCAGCCAACTTTTGCAAAGCTTCTTTTTCAGGAATACCTTCACTCTTTTTCTTCACAAGGACATTCCCTTTTTTATTAGGCACCCAAACAATAATTTGTTCTCCTTTTTCGTCTACACCTTGTACGACTGTATATGAAGAATTTCCATTATAATAATCAACAGATTTTACTTTTGTAAGCTTTGCCTTTTCTTTTGCAATTTCTACAGATTTTTCCTCTTTATGGATTTTCTTTTCCATTGCTTTATTGTAAACATACGCCCCATATATTCCGCTAGCAACGATTACGATAACGATTGCAAAGATCCACTTTTTCATTGTATCACTACGTTCTGTAAATCGTAAATACAGCTATTTCTTTATCTTTTTCGTCTAATGCTAATCCGAACATGAGGTCCTGTTCTTTTAACGTACGATTCAAACTATCAACAATTTTATACAAGTCAGACGAATATTTAATACGCGTCGTTGATAGGACTTCGATTTTCTTATCCATGAAAAAACTCCTCCGTTACACAAAAATTTCTAATTATAGAAGAACGCAATACGGTTACAATAAGAGTACATTCTTTACAACCCCTGCTTCATCACCCATCTATTATAGCAGGACATGTACTGCAAAAAAAGGTTTCAAGTCGAAAACCAATACATTTTGTATACAAGAAGTAAGAAAAATAAAATTCCTCCTACCCACATTTTTTACGCCTGAAGCTTAAATGTACTTCAGGCGTATTTTTCTTCCAATTTTATTTATTTGGCCATGCCTTTAATTGTTCTAATAATTCTTCTAGAGGGCCTTCATAAAGCGGAACAGTTGGGATTGATTGTAAAAAACGTTTTCCATAAGAAGCGCTTATCAAACGACGGTCTAATACAAATACTGTTCCGGTATCTGTACTTGTTCTAATCAGACGACCAAATCCTTGTTTGAAACGCAAGATTGCTTGCGGGAGTGCTAACTTAGCGAATACGTCCTCTCCTTGATTTTTTAAACACTCTCCTTTTGCTTCCATCATCGGTTGATGAGGAGGCGTAAAGGGAAGCCGTACAATAACAAGACAACTAAGGGCATCTCCAGGTATATCTATCCCTTCCCAAAAACTACTTGTTCCTAACAAAATCGATTTGTCGAACTCTTGAAATTTACGAATGAGACGACTTCGGCTCTTATTATTTACACTTTGCGTTAATAATAAATACCCCTCTAATTCTTCATCATTTTTCAAATTCGTATACGCTTCTTTCAACATTTCATACGAAGTGAATAAAACAAGCATTCTACCTTTTGTAGCTTTCGCTATTTTTGCAATATGTGCCGATACAGATTCAATATATTCTTCATTACTTGCTTGCTTAATAAAAGGCACATCTGTTGAAACCATTAATTTCATCTGTTCTTCAAAACGGAATGGTGATGGAACCTGTAATGTATTGGGAGCAAAATCATGTAAACCTAGCTCCTCTTTTATATAGTCAAATGAATCGTTTACTGTTAACGTTGCTGATGTGAAAATAACACTCTTTTTCTGTGTTAAAAATTCATCCGCAAGCCTTTCACCAATATGAACAGGCTGTGCATATAAAACGGTTGAATGAATTGTTCCCTTCGTTTCAGTCTCCATCCATGTCACGTATGAATTTTTTTCTAAAATGAGTAATTGTAAAGATTGTTCCATCTTTCTCAACAACTCAATTAAATGCATAAATTCACCTGTAACAACATGCATCTCCCATTCTAATTTACTTTGCAATATATCAACTTGCTTCTCAAGTGTAGTCAATAATTTTCTTACATCGTATACAAAACGATTTGTTAACTCGGTAATGCTATCCCATAACTTACCTTTCTCTACTTCCGTGTTATATCGATAAATGAGTGGCATATTGCTTATCCCTTGTTCCTGCTTTGTTTGTTTAAAGATGAAAGCACGTAACATTTGGAATAGCTCATCCGCATCAAATTTCAATTCCTTCAAACTATGACTCACCATACGGAAAGTCGAACGAGAGGCTTGCTCTGATTTTTTCATCATTTTATATACTTTAGAAAGTACATCATCTGTTTCTAGCGTACCAAGACGAGATAAAACTAATTGAAAATACATACAGGAGAACTGTTCACCTAATGTTCTACTCGCCGCTTCCTCGATATGATGAGCTTCATCAAAAATAATATGTTCACATGAAGCAAATAGTGGTTCTTCACTTGAAAAATCTTGAAATAATAACGCATGATTTGTAATAACGATATCTGCAAATAATGCTTTATTCTTTGCTCGTTGATAAAAACAACGGCTATACCAGTTGCTTTGCATCCCGCCTGGACTATGTACATCACTACAAATGCGGTTCCAAAGTAACTTTCCGCCCTCAGGAATATTTAATTCATCACGATCGCCAGTTTCTGTTTGCAATAACCACACTAAAATTTTTGCCTTTGTGAGCGCCATATCATAATTTTTCTCTTCCTCTTGCAAAGCATATTCAAATTTATGTAGACAAAGATAATGCTTTCTTCCTTTCAAAAGAGCTACTTCAAATGAAAATGGCATTATTTTCTGTAATAATGGAATTTCTTTTTCTAATATTTGTTGTTGCAGTTGTACTGTTTGGGTACTTATGATGACAGGTTCTTCTTTTTTCGTTGCAAAATAAATACTTGGAAGTAAATATGCAAGAGTCTTCCCTGTTCCTGTTCCTGCTTCAATTAGTGAAAACCTAGAATCTCTTAGTGCTGTATATATTTCCTTCATCATAATCTGTTGGCTTTCTCTTTTTTCAAACTTTGGCATATTCAATTCCAGGTTATCGATTGCCTTATGCAAGAAAGCATCAAATTTAGATGAACATGTTTCACTGAGATTTAAAGCATAATTCCGTTTTCGAAGCGCAATATTTCGATACACTTCATACCCCTCTGCCGCTTTTCTACCATGCATCATTTTCTTTAAAATATTTTCAGAAAGTACATCCGCTATATCACTTTGAAAAACATCGCTCAATTCATAGAGCGATTGCAAGGTGACAAGTGGTAACTTTTCAATTTCATTTAAAAATTGTAAAAATAATTCCGCTGTTGCAAGAGCATCACTATCCGCACGATGCGGTTGATCGTGCTCTAATTCATGTTGTTTAGCTAAATCACGTAATTTATAACTATCAGCCGTCGGCAAAAGAATTTGCGCCAACTCAACTGTATCAACTTTCGGACAATGTACTTCTGTATATCCAGCCTGCCTTAATTCTTCCGTTAAAAAATTCCAATCAAAGTGAACGTTATGTGCAACGAAAGCTGCACCTTGCAATAGCTCAACAACCATCGGGGCTACATCTTGAAATAACGGGGCTTGCTTAACCATACTCTCATCAATCCCTGTTAATTCTGTAATAAATGGCGGAATCTCTCTCTTCGGATTAATAAAAGATGAAAAAATCTCTAATATCTCTCCATCTTCCACTACAACAGCTGCGATTTGGGTAATTTTATCCTTCCCGTCCTTCCAGGAGTTCCCTGTCGTCTCTAAATCCACAACGACATAACGCTTACTCATATATGTAACACCTCAATTTCTTACCTATCAAACGCAAAATTATATAATGTTACTATACCACGTTTTATCTCATCTTAATGAAAAGATGCACAAAAAAGCTACCTCCGTAATAGAGATAGCCTTCTTACTTATAATATCGTACCCGCTTTTTCAGCGCCTAACATTTGGATAATTTGATTATCATCGTCTAATACTGCAATTTTCGGCTCTTGGTTATGAATATTTTCTTCTGCCACTAAACCGTAGCAAATAATAATAACTTTATCCCCTGGCTGTACAAGCCTTGCAGCTGCACCATTTAAACAAACAACACCGCTACCGCGTTCTCCTTTAATAACATATGTCTCTAAGCGCGCACCATTATTGTTATTTACAATTTGTACTTTTTCATTTTCTACAAGATTTACTGCATCCATTAAATCTTCATCAATTGTAATACTACCTACATAATTTAAATTTGCTTCTGTTACCGTAGCGCGATGTAACTTCGCTCTCATCATTGTGCGAAACATAGATGCTCCCCCTTATTTAACCGTTAATGTTATATTGTCAATTAATCGTACATTCTCAAATTTAACTGCAATTGCTAAAATCATTCGTCCTTCAATTTTATCTATTACTTGTAGTGAAGGATAGGCATATAAATCAGCATAATCTACAGTGCCTTTCGTATACGTCTCAATATACTCTTTCACAAGAGTTGTAATGATTTCTGCATTACATTCGCCTGCTTCAATTCTTTCTTTCGCTTTACATAGACTGCGGTATAAATGAGGAGCCTCTTCACGCTCTTCTTGTGATAAATACACGTTACGAGAACTTTTCGCTAATCCATCTACTTCCCTTACAATATCCACTGGTACGATCGTAACCGGAATATTAAAATCAGCGACAAATCCTTCAATGACAGCAACTTGCTGTGCATCTTTCATACCGAAATAAGCACGCGTTGGCAATGTAATATTAAATAGTTTCATTAGTACAGTCGCAACTCCAGCGAAATGACCAGGTCTTTGTTTGCCACATAATACATCGGTACGTTTCACAACTGCTACTGTTGTCGTTTGTTCTGCTGGATACATTTCTTCTACGCTCGGATAAAATAAATAATCTACACCGTTTTCTTTTGCTACATTTTCATCTCTATCCATATCACGAGGGTATCGATCTAAATCTTCATTTGGCCCAAACTGTAGTGGATTGACAAACACGCTTAAAACTACAATTTCATTTTCTGCTCTTGCCTTACGTAATAAAGTCGCATGACCTTCATGTAAATAACCCATCGTTGGAACAAAACCAATACTTTTTCCACTTATACGAAGTTCGTTTGTAATTTGCTGCATCTCTTGCACTGTAGTTACGATTTTCATTATTGTTTTCCTCCGTATAACGCTAAGCATTCTTCCTCTTTCATTGTGAATGAATGTTTTTCTTCTGGAAATTGTCCTGTCTTTACTTCAGTAACGTATTGTGAAATCCCTCGCACAATCTCCTCTTGAACAGACGTATATTGCTTTACAAATTTCGGAACACGATTTACGCCGTATGAGATAAGATCATGATAAACAAGTACTTGCCCATCTACTTTTTTCCCTGCTCCAATTCCAATCGTCGGAATTGTTAGTTGCTTCGAAATTAATTCCGCTAACTGCATTGGCACACATTCTAACACAAGCGCTATCGCACCAGCTTCCTCACATCTCTTCGCATCTTCTATTAATTTTTTTGCACTTTCAGCATCTTTTCCTTGTACTTTATACCCACCTAGTACTCCTACAGATTGAGGAGTTAAGCCTAAGTGTGCCACGACAGGAATTCCCGCATTCGTCAAGTAATGAATAGTTGATACCACTTCCCCTGCACCTTCTACCTTCAGTGCATGAGCACCACTCTCTTGAACAATGCGGCGTGCATTCACCATCGTATCTTGAGGAGAAACATGATACGACATAAATGGCATATCAGTTACAATAAACGTCTCTTTCGCTCCTCGGCGTACAGCTTTCGTATGATGAATCATATCCTCTACTGTTACAGGTACTGTTGAATCGTAGCCGAGCACAACCATCCCAAGGGAATCTCCAACTAGAATCATATCAACTTCAGCTTCTTCTGCTAACTTAGCAGATGGATAATCATACGCCGTTAGCATCGCAATCGGCTCACCTTGCTCTTTCATCTTCAAAAAATCTGTTTTTGTTTTCAAAAACTACTCCTCCTTTATACAGGAGAGAGGAGATGGCCGAAATCATATAAAAAAACCCCTCTGGCCATAAAAGGGCAGAAGGGTTGTGTGTTAGTCGGCATTATTCATCCCTCTGTCCCAGTCCGTTATTGGATCAAGGCAGAATCCAAGTTATTATTTTTCGTATTGCTTCGAATCATGGTGCAGTTCGCTCTGATACTGCCCACATTCGAACTAATTATAGCAAACTCCAAAAAGGAATTACTACATTTTTTTGAAAAAATAATTTTTTATTTCCATTAAGCTATGTGAAATTTTTTTATAAATAACTCAATCATAGAAAGATAAAGCTTTGTTTAAAATGCCTCGTATAACTCTTAAACTAATGATGCAGGTTAATTGAGAAACGTACTTACAAAAGGAGAATTGCGAATGTTTATGAACAAATGGTTATTTCCATTCACCGGTTTGCTTCTGATGCTTGTAGGGATGATAACTTTTAGCTCCTTCCATGCATTTGCCTCAGTTAACGTCGTAACACAACTTATCGATTCAACGAAAGTAATTGAGGTCGAACTGAATGATGATTACTTTCATCCAAACGTCATCACCATTCCAATTGAAGAGTCAACAACATTGTTATTAAAAAACAAAGGTAAGAATGAACACACCTTTACAGTAAAAAAACTCGGCATTGATGTCATAGTCGAGTCAGGAAAAGAAAAAAACATTACCGTGAAACCTAAAAATACTGGTACATATGAATTAATATGCCGGTACCATCTTCTTAAAGGAATGGAAGGCAAAGTAATAGTCAAATAAAAAGAAGTTCCAAAAAGGAACTTCTTTTACTTAATTTCGATATCCGCAGAATGAATGTGATGTACTTTCCCTTCATGGTCCTCCAGAAGCAATACACCATCCTCTGTAATTCCTTTTGCTACCCCTGTAATTGTCTCTCTCATCGTTCGAGCGGTAATTTCTTTCCCGATGCTCACAGCGTAACTTTCCCAAAGAATTTTAATGACAGAGAAACCATTTTGTAAATACTCTTCATATAATTTTTCTAGTTGTAAAAAGATTTGTTGCATAAGCTCTGCACGAACAATTGGCTCACCGGATTCAATCGCTAAAGAAGTAGCAATATGTTGAATTTCCTCATCAAAATGTTCTTGCTTTTGATTCGCATTAATACCAATGCCCATAATGACAGCATTAATTTTATCAGGATCTGCCTGCATTTCTGTTAATATACCTACAGCCTTTTTACCTTGAATTAAAATATCATTCGGCCATTTTATTCCTACGTTTACACCCGTGCACTTTTCAATTGCTTGTGCAACGCTAACAGCCGCTAATAAAGTAAGTTGTGGTGCATGATGAACCGGGATTGATGGACGTAAAATAATACTCATCCAAATTCCTGTTCCTTTTGGTGAATGCCATTTCCTGCTTAAACGACCTCTGCCGGCTGTTTGTTCTTCTGCCACAACAATCGTTCCTTCTTCTGCACATTCATAAGCAAGTTTTGCTGCAATATGCTGCGTAGATTCAACAGACTCTTCAAAATATACCGTTCTACCAATATGTTTCGTTTGTAACCCTAACTGAATTTCATTAGCAGTCACTTTGTCTGGCTTACTCGCAATTCGATAACCTAATCGACGCACAGCTTCAAGTTCATATCCCTCATTCCGAAGGTCCTCCATATGTTTCCACACAGCGGTTCTTGAACAACCAAGTTTATCACTAATCGTTTGGCCAGATACAAACGCGCCATCCGCTTCTGAAAAAACTTGCAATAACTGCTTTCTTATAGTAGATTGCATTCTTGCAGCCACTCCCTTATACACTCTTTCTCATTACCTACGTTTCCTTGTACGATTGCTTCTTCAATTTTTTGAATCATTTCAGCAACCCACGGACCAGGCTTTTTATTTGCCCAGTTTAATAAATCATTCCCAGTCACATTCATTTCTTGGCGACTCTTTATTGGCAATTTTTCAAACAACGTTTGTACCCGTTTAACAGATGTATTATCATAGCTTTCAATCATCGCTTCATATACTCTTTCTGCCATTTCAGCGATATGAATTCCCGTTTTATAAAGAAGAACTGTATCCCAATCCTTCTCCTTTCTCGTACGGATTGTTAATAAAACTGCAACGATATCTTTTATTTTTTTATTCGAAAACTTCCATTGACGTAAAAAGACAGATGGATGCTCTTCTCCAATACAATATAAGAAAAATGCCCATGCCTCAATATCCGTTTCAAAAGAATCCCAGTTATACTGCGTAGCTTTTAACAATCTCTCTTCTGACATCTGTAAATATGGTAGATGAGAAAATAGCTTCGTTTCTACTAATTCTTGCAAGCCCTTCACGCAATATGTACCAGTTAACAGTTTCTCAAACTCCACTGTAATTCGCTCAATTGCAATATATTCTAGCAAATGTCCATATGTTTCTATTGCTTGTTTCGTTTTCATTTCTAAAGAAAAACCTAACGTACTTACGAAACGAATACCACGCATCATTCGCAGGGCGTCTTCTTGAAAACGATCCGCAGCATTGCCAACCGTCACAATTTCTCTCTTTTGAATCGCTTGCTGTCCAGCAAATAAATCAACCATTTTGCCTTCTTCTGTCATCGCAATTGCATTCATTGTGAAATCACGACGTTTTAAATCCTCTTCTAATGAACGAACAAATTGAACACTACTAGGTCTTCGAAAATCTTCATATTCGCTCTCTGTTCGAAAAGTGGTTACCTCATAAGGTTCACCATTTTCTACCACAATTACAGTTCCATGCTCAAGACCAACAGGAACATGTCTTGGAAATATAGCCATCACTTCTTCTGGTAAAGCAGATGTCGCAATATCAATATCTCCAATCGGCCTATCGATAATAAGATCTCGTACGCTTCCGCCGACAAAGTAGGCCTCATGTCCTTGTTGCTTTAAAGTCTCAATAATAGAACTAGCTTTTTTAAATATTTCCATTTTTGTCATCCCTTAGTACATCGTAGTAAATCGTTTCATATTGTGAGACGATTTTTTCAGAGCGGAACTGCTCGTAAACACTTGCTCTTGCTCGCTCTCCCATATTACGGTGAAGTTCTTCATCCTTTAATAGCTGAATGGCTTGATTTGCCACTCCTGCTGGATTGCCAACTTCACATAAATATCCTGTTTCACCATGTTGAATGACTTCTGGAATACCTCCAACCCTTGTTCCGATACAAGGCACACCACACGCCATCGCTTCTAATAAAACAAGACCAAAACTCTCCTTCTCTGATAGAAGCAACATTAAATCACTCATTGCAAGTAGCTCTGCAACATTATCTTGCTTCCCTAAGAATAAGACGCGATCTTCAATATGTAAATTTTTCACTAACTGTAAAATCGTGCAAAATTCTGGTCCATCTCCAACAAGAAGCAACTTCGCATCTACTTCTGTAACAACTTTAGCAAATGCCTGAACAACATCTTGCACGCGTTTCACTTTACGGAAATTTGAAATATGAATTAGTATCTTTTCACTCTCACTTATACCGTATTCTTTCTTTAATTGAGACATATCACGCTTGAAATATACACGCTCGTCTATAAAGTTATATACCGTTTGAATGTTTTTATTTGGTTTTACAAGCTCATGCGTTTCGCTAATCAATGAATGCGAGACAGCCGTCACAACATCAGATTGCTCAATACCAAAACGAATTAAATTATTTAGCGAAGGGTCGGAACCTAACACAGTAATATCTGTTCCATGCAAAGTTGTAACAATTTTAATACGCTCCCCAATCATTTGTTTTGCTAAATAAGCACAAATGGCATGTGGTATTGCGTAATGCACATGTAAAATATCTAGGTTCTCTCTTTGTGCAACCTCTGCCATTTTACTCGCTAACGCTAAATCGTATGGTGGATATTGAAATACAGAGTATTGACTTACCGTCACTTCATGAAAATAAATGTTTGGATACACTTTATTTAATCGGAATGGTAAACCCGATGTAATAAAGTGTATTTCATGCCCGCGTTCCGCTAATTGCTTTCCTAATTCTGTTCCAACAACTCCAGAACCACCTACAGAAGGATAACATGTAATACCTATTTTTAATTTCATTTACATCCCCCTACTAAATCAGCATGTAATAAAACCGGTTTCTTACTCTTAAATCCCTCGGCATATAAGACTCCAACTTCTTTTCCAAACATTTTTTCTCGAGCGACCACAGTTTCAACGTAACCTTCTGTTAACGGCGTTTTCACACCATCACTACCTGTTAAAAACTGACTTTCATATGCTTCTAATGCTTCCACTTTTATAGAAAGGTACTCACTTATATCTATACAAAAATTCGGTTTATGAAAACCATTAATCATATAATAATAAAAAGACTCCACGCGATGTGGCGAAACCTCTGGCATATATTTACGAATTCCCGCTGAAAAAATAGCTTCTTCCACAAGTTTTGCACAATTTGCATGATCTGGATGACGATCTTCATAATACGGCGCAAAAACTAGTTTTGGTTTATATGTACGAATCACCTTTACAATTTCACGTATATACTCTTCTTTCATATACAAACCACGGTCTGGCATCGCTAAATTCAGTCTCGTTTTTACTCCCATTATACGAGCTGCCGCCTTTGCTTCTTCTTTTCTCAATTCTATCGTTCCATTAGAAGAAAGGTCAGCTTCTGTTAAATCACAAATACCTACTTCATACCCTTGCTTCGTATATTTAGCAATGGTACCAGCCATGCCGATTTCAACATCATCGGCATGAGCACCAAACGCTAATATATGTAATCCACTCATAATTGTTCCCCTCATTTTCTAAACTTGCGGTAATCTAAATCTCCTCGCTCTAATGCGTGCATTAACATTTCAGCACTTGCCATATTCGTTGCAAGTGGAATCGCATATACATCACATAAACGAAGCAATGCATTTACATCTGGTTCATGCGGCTGAGCAGTTAGTGGATCTCGGAAAAAAATCACCATATCCATATCGTTTTTTGCAATCATGGCACCAATTTCTTGATCGCCACCAAGAGGACCCGACTGAAATCTTGTTACAACTAAACCAGTTGCCTCCATAATACGAAGTCCTGTCGTCCCTGTTGCAAAAAGTTCATGTTGTTCAAAAATTGGTTTATATGCATACGCAAACGAAACCATATCATTTTTCTTTTTGTCATGTGCGATTAAGGCAATTTTCATCCGTTTTCTCCCCTTTAGTCGATAATATTTTCTAATCCGTACACAAGATGATCAAGGTTCATTACTGTATCAATTGATAGTTTTACACCTGACATAAAGGATGCACGATTGAATGAATCATGACGAACTGTTAACATTTGTCCATCTCCACCAAACATTACTTCTTGGTGTGCAATAAGACCTGGTAAACGTACACTATGAATGTGAATGCCGTCTACATTTGCACCACGAGCACCTTCTAATTGCTCTACTTCATTCGGATGACCTTGCTGCTTTGATTCACGGTTTTGACGAATTAGCTCTACTGTTTTGACAGCTGTACCAGATGGTGCATCTAATTTTTGATCATGATGCAATTCAATTACTTCAACATCTTGGAAGTACTTCGCTGCCATTTGTGAGAATTTCATCATAAGAACTGCACCAATTGCAAAGTTTGGAGCGATAATTGTTCCTACTGCTTTTTCTTTCGCATTCTCTGTTAATTGCTTTAGTTCTTCTTCTGTAAATCCAGTTGTACCAATAACAGAACGAAGTCCACGCTCAACTGCTAGTGTAACGTGTTGTTTCCCAACTTCTGGCGTTGTTAAATCTAACAACACATCAGCTTCTACTTCCTCTAAACAAGTATGTAAATCTGCGTAAATAGGTGCATCTAGCGCAGGCATGCCCGGTAAATCAGAGATTTTCTCTCCCCCATGCTTATAATCCACTGCAGCTACTAAATTAAAATGTTCCGTTCTTTCCATAAGAAGGACTGCTTCATGTCCCATACGTCCTCTTGGTCCAGCGATAATTACTTTAATTTCTTTCATTATTCTTTCTCTCCCTCATCAATACGTGTCCAGCGATCTTTATCGCGAGTATTAAATTTATTCATTACAATGTTATGTGCTGTTTCTAAATCAATATTTAAACTATTTGCCATACAAATCATAACAAATAATACATCTCCAAGCTCTTCTTCAATACTACGTTCTTTTTCAGTTGTTTTCTTCGGTTTCTCACCATAATAATGATTTACCTCTCTCGCAAGCTCCCCCATTTCTTCCGTTAAACGAGCCATCATTGCAAGTGGACTGAAATAACCTTCTTTAAACTGACCAATATATGCATCTACTTCTTTCTGCATATCCTTCATCGTTTTTGCTTCCATACAATTCACCTCTAATCCTTCCTCTTTCATGTTAGCCAATTCATCGCGATTTGACAAATATTATTCCCTGCAAAACACCTATTTGCGCCCCCTTTTTAGATAGAATATAATAAAGTGAAACTTTCTTTTGCGGTTTTTGCAAAAGATCAGCCCGAACCAATTGGGTTCCAACGGCTGGTTTGCCCTCCTTCAGAGCTTTATCCCCTACCAGCCGTTGGAACGGGGTAAAGTGAAACTTTCTTTTGCGGTTTTTTATAGCCTTCACTATTTTTACTAAAAGCTAGAAATTACTTATCATTATGTTTTACCGTATCAGCGGAGCAATGCCATTTACATAATTAGGAGGATTTCTATATGACATCAAATTTGAAGATTCGAAATATCATTTTCATTTTAATCGGTTCCGCTATTTTTTCTTTCGGTATTGTGAATATCAATATTGAAAATCACCTTGCAGAAGGTGGATTTACCGGTATTACACTATTATTGTATTTTCTATTTAAGTTTGATCCTTCTTATTCAAACTTAATTTTAAATATCCCTATATTTTTTATCGGTTGGAAGTTACTTGGAAGAACGACATTTATCTATACACTAATCGGCACCTTCAGCGTATCTTTATTTCTATGGATTTTTCAACGTTACGAAGTTCTCAACTTACATTTAAACTTACAAAATGATATGACACTCGCGGCTTTATTCGCCGGGGCATTTATCGGTGTCGGTCTTGGAATAATATTTAAATATGGCGGGACTACTGGCGGTGTAGATATTATCGCGAGACTCGCTCATAAATATGTTGGCTGGAGTATGGGGAAAACGATGTTTATGTTTGATGCTATCGTCATTATCGTCTCTATTCTTACCTATTTATCATACCGCGAGGGCATGTATACGTTAGTTGCTGTTTTTATCGGGGCGAAAGTCATTGATTTTATGCAAGAAGGAGCCTATGCGGCAAAAGGAGCAACTATTATCTCAGATAAAAACGATGAAATTGCTGCCAAAATTTTATCTGATATGGAACGCGGAGCTACTTTTTTAAAAGCTGTTGGATCGTATACAAAAGTGGAACGGAACGTATTATATTGCGTTGTTGCTAAAAATGAAATCGTGAAATTAAAAAATATTATTACTTCTGTAGATCCTCATGCCTTTGTTGCTGTAAGTGATGTACATGATGTAGTTGGTGAAGGTTTTACGTTAGATGAAAATAAAAATCCTTTACATAAATAAACGCAACTAGAAAAGCTCTCTAGCTTTTCTAGTTTTTTATTACATATTTTTTAAGTTTCTCTAAATCCTCATAAATAACCTCCAATAAACTCCTATTATAAAAAATGGAAGCAGGATGAAAAGTCGGGAAAATATGATATTCTTTCTCTGACCATGTAAACTCTGCACTTTGCATATCCTTTAATTTTTGAATGGACTGTATTAATAATTGTCCGTGCACATCTGTAATTTTTTTATTTTTCCCCGTTAAACGTTGAAGGCCGATATTTCCAAGTGTAACGATAAGCTTCGGGTTTATTTTCTCTAATTCATAATCTAACAAAGGGGCATGGGCAAGTATTTCTCCTTGATTTGGCGTTCTATTATACTTTTTCTGTATGATTTCACCATTTCGTTCTTTTTTCTCTCGCCACTTATATGGTCTACTTCGAACAGCGCTCGTGATATATACTTCTTCCCTTTTAACTTGAATACGCTCTAAAAAATCCATTAGTTGTTTTCCCGCCCTCCCGCTAAACGGAATCCCATTATGAATTTCTGTTTCACCAGGCGCTTCTCCTAACAACATAAATTTCGGATTTTCAGGACCTTGTCCACTTAAGAAACCTTCTAGCTGATAAGGAGCACTTTGTTCTTTCACTTGTTTTACTAAATGGCTTGGATATTTCATTTTCCCCACCGCCTTTCCGTATTACTTCTATTATTTCTATTTGCAATACATTATATAATTCAATCCACAAAACAAAAAAGACTATCAAAATTGATAGTCTTTAGTCGTCGCTACGCTGCATACCAGTATACATTAATACGAGACGTAATAATTCAAATACTGCAACAGCTGCAGCCGCTACATATGTTAATGCTGCCGCATTTAATACTTTACGAGCTTGCCCATATTCATCTGTTGATACGATACCTAACGCTTCAATTTGTTGCATTGCACGCTTTGATGCATCAAACTCAACTGGTAATGTAACGAGTTGGAACACAACACCTGCTGCCATTAAAATAATTCCTAATAACAATAGTTTTGACATTGTCGCAAATATACCAATCATAATAAATACCCATGATATATTCGATCCAAAATTCGCCACAGGCACTAACGAATGACGAATACGCATAAAGTTATAATCTTTTGCATCTTGAATTGCGTGTCCTACTTCGTGTGCTGCTACTGCTGTACCAGCAACTGAATGACCGTAATAGTTATCTGTTGATAATCGAACTGTTTTGGCAGTTGGATCATAATGGTCTGATAAATGACCTGGTGTTTCTTCTACAGCTACGTTGTATAATCCATTTTCATCTAAAATCTTTCGAGCCACTTCCGCTCCTGTCATACCTGATGTTGAATAAACTTGTGAATACTTGCTATAGGCACTACGTACTTTTGACTGTGCATACAACGGTATGATCATTATGATCGCGAAGTAAATTAAATAAAACATCATGAACCTTTGAACCTCCATTGAAGTTTTAATTATAGTACTTCTCATTCTATTTTCTTCTGACATCATTGTCAATGAATAAACCTTACAATCCATATCTTTATTTATTGCATTATCTATTTTTAGAGTGTACATTACTTTTTCTTTTTTCTCTCTCTCCTTTATACTTTCTCCATCCAACATAAGTTAATGTGAATAAAATAAGACCTCCAGTAATTGTCATAAACCAAATGAGAGAGGGTGCAATTTCATCTTTTTTTACTGTGTGAAATATTTTTTGCAAATCCCCTTTAATGATTCCTAATTGCATTTGCCCACCTTTCGTTTTTAACATAACGTTACGAAATTCATCCAAATAAGATAAATGGGCATTTACACGCTGCACTTCGTTTTCTGGCAAAGCAATCATTAAGCTTGGATAAATAATATTAAATTCATGTAAAAATGTGTTTAACGTTTGTTGAAACTGTCCCGTATCTTCTTTTTTCATCGCTTTTTCCATTTGAGAAAAGGCACCCATTACTTTTTTTTCTCTTTCCATCCAAAGTGGTTGATATTTCGACACTTTCGCATCAACAGCGAGCTGTAGGGCTAACACATTATCAATTTTAACTTGTTTACCTAAATCTGTTTCCGCGAGTGATTGTTTCGCCTTGTCGTAAGCTAAAGAAATAACTCTAACTTGATCTGGCGTTACTTCTTGCTTCTTTTCATTCCCCTTTATGACAAACTGCTCCGAGAAATGTTGTAATACTTGTACTGCTTTTTCATCTTCATTACGCTTCACTAATTGTAATGAGTCGTCTAACAACCCTGTTAGTTCACTCCACTCTTCAGCATATATACGTAACGGAAACATTATAATTAGAAATGCTATCAATCCAATTAATGTTCTCTTCATCACGGTCCCCCCTATAACTACTAGTACAAAATATGTTAATTGGGACAAGAATAGAACAGAACTGGACCGAAAAATATATTATCGTTTTACAAACAAAAAAATTCTCTTTAAACAGAGAATTTTTCCTTTGAAATCCTTTTCTTTTTTACGAAATATCTATACAAGCTGTAACAAAGTATGCTGCCACATAAAATAAATAATAAAATTGCACACGCAGCATGCATAAAGAATTCTTCTGGTAACATTAATATAATTGGATCCGTTTCAATATCAAACATCCAATAATCATTACTGAATAACAGCTTATGGAATAATACAAAACTCTTTTCAAAATTAATAGCGATCGGTAACATGAGCGCGATCGGTAAGATAATTGTTAAAATTGATCCGTGCAGTAAAAACTTTTCATTTTTCTTTTTTAATAAATAAATCCCGCCTATTATTGCAATCATAATTGTCGCATACATTACATATTGAATCTTTACTAAAATATTTTTAACATCTACAAAATGAATACGGCCATTTGTAGACATATCTAATGTTGGCAACTGCAATGCTCCATCATAAAACGGCGATAAATATGTAATAAGCACATCATAATTTCTTTTAATATCATCCTTCGTCATATCCGCTAAATCTGGAATGTTTAAAAAATCAATTTCAAAATAATATAGCCATTTTCCGTATACAACCGCCGTTGTTGCGAGTGCAAATATAGAAAATGCTATACTATATGAAACAACTATAGTAATCAATCGATCCAATATTTTTGTACCACTCTTATTTTTCTTCATTTTCTCCCCCTACATGTTCTAACTATCATAAAGAAAACTGTTTTCGGTTCTCACGCAAGCAATAATAATATGTAAGACATAGTGTGACGATGCTTAGCCAAAACGTAAAGTAACCAATTTCTTCTACAAACAAATGCATAATTCCATATCTCGGCATTTGCCAAAATAAATAATCAATTGCATCATTATGTAATGTCCATATAGATGCTACCGCAAAATGCCATTTTTTTATACGGTAAAACGGTGCATATAACAATCCTTGTACTGCCATCGCAAAGTGCGAAAGCATTAACATATACCCCATAAGACCAATAGGACCTTTTACATAGATCATAATTGCATTTACAACAACAGCCCATATACCATATTTCATTAAAGTAACAATCGCTAGCGCCTCTATTAATCCCCAATTTCTCTTTCTTAAAAAAGCAATTAAAACAAAGACAAAAAAGAGACTCGCCATCGGGCTATCGGGTACAAACGGCCAAAATATAGGTGCGGTTTCTTTTAATTGATTTCCATACCATATAAATCCGTATATTGTACCTAATATGTTAACAACTAATAAAAATAATAATATAGAGCGTTGTCTTAACATTGCATACAAATAAACCAAGCTGTATGTCCAACACCTTTCAAACAAAGTCATTCTTTCCTCAAACTCTACTCTATTATATAGTAAACTTTCTTTCATCAAAATAAAAAGCTGACTACAAATTTTGTAGTCAGCTTTTTATTATTTTTTATTATACTTAGCAATGAATTCCGAAAGCTTCTTCAATTCCTCATCCGTACCTTTAAATACGCCTTTAGGCATTGAACCTTTTCCATCTTTCGCAATTTTAGCAATTTCTTCTGGCTTTAAAGTTAAATTTTGCAGTGCCGGTGCTGCTGCCCCGCCTTGTAAATTGTCACCGTGACATGTTAAGCAAGTATTTTTTTGCATTAATTTATAGCCGTCATCATTTTTATCAACTGGTGCTGTTTTTACAATTGCTCCTTGTTTTTTTGCAGCTTCCCAGTCGTGGTGTGCTACAGATTCCCAAGTTAAAAAGATAATCGATGCAATTGCTAAAAGCATAAATCCAGTTGCTACAGGACGCTTCAATGGGCGTCTTTCTGGGCCTCGATCAAGAAATGGAGCTAACAGTAATGCGCCAAACGCAATCCCTGGCATAATAAACGCTCCAATTACAGTAAATGAACCAGAAGCATAAGAATACTTTAATAACTGATACAAGAATAAGAAATACCAATCTGGAAGTGGTATATATCCGGCATCAGTTGGATCCGCCATTCTCTCAAGTGGTGACGGATGCGCCACTGTTAAACATAAATAACCGATTAAAAAAACTGCACCAACCATCCATTCTTTTAACAAGAAGTTCGGCCAAAACGCTTCTGTTTTTCCTGGGTATTCAGAATAGTCTTTTGGAATATTTGGTTTCCGAGCTACTGGTACCCGAGAATCTCCTACAAACTTCATCCCTTTGCCTCGATGCATAATCTCCCTCCTTTAGTTCTTTCCCCTTTAATTTAGCAATCTCTTATAGCGGACCGGAAATACCTTGTTTGCGAATCATGATGAAGTGGAAGGCCATTAAACCTAGAAGTGCTGCTGGTAAGAAGAAGACGTGAATAGCAAAGAAGCGAGTTAATGTTTGAGCGCCAACAATTTCGGAATGACCAGCGAGTAATGTTTTAATATAAGGACCAATGAGCGGCGTTTGCTCTGCAATTTGAATCCCTACTTTCGTAGCAAATAATGCTTTCATATCCCACGGTAATAAATATCCGGTAAAACCAAGACCTAACATAACAAAGAAAATAAGAACACCAACAATCCAGTTTAACTCACGAGGCTTTTTATACGCACCCTGGAAGAAAACTCTAAGTGTATGTAAAAACATCATTACAATGACGAGACTAGCGCCCCAGTGGTGCATACCACGAACAATTTGCCCATATGCAACTTCATTTTGTAAATAATAAACCGATTCCCAAGCATTTTTAATATCAGGCACATAATACATCGTCAAAAACATTCCTGATAAAATTTGAATTACAGTAACGAAAAAGGTAAGTCCTCCAAAGCAATAAACGAATGCAGAAAAGTGATGTGCCGGGTTTACATGTTCAGGTACTTCATGATCAGCGATATCACGCCATATTGGTGTAATATCTAACCTTTCATCTACCCAATCATAAATTTTATTTAGCATCTACTTTGCACCCCCTTTTGGCTTCGCTTTGCCTAAATACAGCGTTCCATCTTTTACTTTGGACTCGTATACATCAAGCGGAGCAAGGGGCGGCGTACCTTTGATGTTCATCCCGTCTTTTGTGTAACGGCCCCCGTGACATGGACAAAAGAATTGATTCGGATGTGCTTTGTCCGAATTCCAGTTAACTGTACATCCCAAATGTTTACATACTGGAGAGAACGCAACAATGTCTCCGCTTTCATCTTTATGAACCCAAGCTGATTTTGGCTCTTCGGACTTGTACCAACCATCAACCTGCTTCACCTTAAAATCGAAACGTTTCGGCTCTGTTGTAATATCCTTTACTTGTGCAACAGCAACCATATCCGTTCCCGCTTCTTTTCTTAACACCGGATCAAGCGCAAATCGCGTCATCGGCATTAAAATACCCGCTGCCATAAAGCCTCCTACCCCTGTAAGGGTGTAATTTAAAAACTGTCTTCTTGATACACGATGTTCTTTCTCGCTCACGAAAATTTCCCCCCTCTATCAGAAATTGTCCCCTCGTGATAAATTATATAAAAAATAAAAACTAGGACACTATCATGATATAATACGCTTAGGTACAGGTCAATATCATACTACTCATAATAATAAGAACTTTCTGTTTATTATTACTTTCCCCACTTTTCTTCTAGCATCACCATTATATTTTTTATATGTGCATGAATAACTTCTCTTTTCGCTTGATCACTAAATTGTTCTAACGCTAATGAAGGAAACCAAAATAAATCTCCTTGTAACTCTTGCATATCTTCTTTCCATGAAAAATCACTTGTAACATAAGCAATATGCTTAAAACCTTGCTTTTGCAAATGATTTGTCCATTCTTGCAAACGACCTTTTTCATTTTTTTGACTTTCTACTAAATACGTAAATGCAGGTAGTAAAAGTACTCTTCCTTTATATTCTCTTTCCAACTCCATACTCAACAATTCGATAAATTCACCTTGTTCTACTACCATTTTCATTTCTTTTGCTGCCGAAATTGATAAAAGTGGTATAACACCAGTATCTACATACTCTCTTGCTTGCTCAAACTGCTCCACATCTTTTACACTCCATTTCAAATGTCTTCCCTCCCTTCATTTGTAAATGACAGAACTTTCACTTTATATATATTAAACCATACTAAAAGAGGTAAAAAAAGAAAAACTACCTATATTAAGGTAGTTTTTCTCAAAAAGTCTGAAATTTGTAAAATTTTATGAATCCAAATGAATTCTATAACATCTTTAACTCAGCTGTTAACTTATGAAACGCTTCCTTATCTTGCTTATCCAGCGCTTCATCAATTTGTTTCAAAAGACGTTCTCTTCTAAAAGAAAATACACTTTCTTCTAAAAATCTTTCTGCAAGTAAACGATCTTTTTCATTTACTTCAATATGCTTTGGTAAATACGGGTTTTCTTCTAATACAGCTACATAATTGGCATTTTGAAACGATGATTTAAAATTGAGTTGAATATAAATATCTTCATCTCGATTTAAACGAATATCATGAAACGATTTTTCAGCATCTGTTGTCATAACATTTTGTTTAAAAAAGTGAAACGGTGTGTCTTTCACACAATTCGCGGACATCACTAAACCACGCGGACAATATTTTGCATGCTCTACGAAGTGGACTTTATGCATCAATTGGTCATGACTCATTAAATAATTCAAAATCCATACGCATTCACGCTGTTTCAGTTGGTAATTATTCAAAAACCATTTTACAAAATCCTTCTTCTCGTTTACAGAAACAGGGGTATTCATAGCAATTAAGTCCCTCCTCTGTCTTTCTCTTTTCTTTTTAGATTCAAGAAGCGGTATTCAGTTTCCTTCCAACTTATGAAAAATCCTCTAAATTATATAACAATTCTTCAATATGAATTTGTGTCGGGTCTAGTTGTATTAACTGAGTAAATACTTCTTTCGCCTCTTTTCGCATACCTTCTTCCAATAAGAAATAACCGTACTCTTCCAAGAAGTCTGGATGATTCTTAAAAGAAGTATATGCACTTTCATAGTGTTTTAATGCATCCGAATACATTTCTAATTGTTTTTTTGCAAATGCAAGATCCCAAAGTAGTTGTGTATCTGGTTCTCCGCTATCAATCGCACGCTCTACAACTGCAATTAGCTCTTCATACTTTTCTTGTTCTTTTAAGATATACGCATATTTTAATATCGCACCTAAATGTCCTGGATCTAACTCAAGCGCTTTTTGAAGCACTTCCTCTGCTTCCACTATTTTCCCTAATTTCGCCGCAATGTTCGCTAATTCTACGTAAAATGGTACAGAAAGCTCATCTACTTTAATTCCTTCTTGAAGTGTTTCATAGCTTTCTTGAAGCATTCCTTCTTTTTCATAGCTTTTCGCTAAATACATGTAAAGCGATGCATACTCCGGATCTAATTCTTTTAGTTCTTGCCAAGCACCAATTGCTCTTTGGTATTCTTCACCTTGGTATAATGTGAAGGCATATCCAAATAATGAGTGGATATCTTTTTGTTCCTCTAAACCGGCTTCGTAGTAAGCGATCGCTTCTTCCCAATTTCCAATCGCACTTAACGTTTCTGCGAGGCGAAGTGCAATGACAACTCCACCCATTACTTTATGTTCCGCTAATAGCGACTCATAATGAGTGATTGCCTTTTGTTCTTCACCTTTACTACTATATAACTCTGCTAATCCAAACGTAATAACAGGTTCGTCAGGCATCATTTCTTTCGCCTTTAATAGTTTTTGTTCTGCTACATCATCGAAACCTTGCATTTGGAATAAATCTGCAACAAGTAATAACGATTGAACATATAAATCATCATTTTCTGGAATATCATGAAGCACTTCAATTGCTTCATCTTCTTTGTCTAGATCAATATATAATTCTGCTAAAAATACAGTGAATTCACTTTCTTCCGGGTACAATAAACGCAAGTCTTCTGTAATAGCTAACGCTTCATCCGTAAATCCAAGTGTATGATAGTAACGAGCAATATCATACTTCTCTTCATCATTCGCAATTTTTAATTGTTCTTTTAATAATTGTAATCCTTTTTCCGCTTCACCATTTTCAATATATGAAACAGCTTGTTCAAACTTTTGCATAAACGTCTCCTTTAATTCTAAAAAATATTATTTTCTGTTCATTTATCTCGCTATTTGCGGGCAGTAAGACCCTGATTAGTGAGGGCTGATAATCAGTGGGGATGAACCATCCCCCACTGATTAAAGTTTCACTTTATCATAAGCAACTAAGTGTAAGAACGCAACCTCTAGAATAAGCATACTTCTTCTTGTACTTTCACTGATAACGATTCGAATATGACACCGATACCGCATTACTACTTTCTATTGTACCGTTTTCTTTCATTACCGTGCAAATAACTTCCGATACGATAAACTTAACTAAATCTATACAATTCAATCAAATTCACACAAGTTAGTGCTTCATCGTGTTCTCGCAACCCCAAAGGGACGAGGGGTATAACACTCCACACGAGGCAGTATCGTTACCTCCTATTATCAAGCATTTATTTTACCCATCTTGATAAATTTATCGCAGCATTTAAATCTCTATCATGATGGCTATTGCATGGAACACAACGCCACTCACGTATTTTTAAACTCCACTGTCCTTCTAGTTGAACTGAATGGTCGTATTTCACTCCGCAACATGAGCAAATCTGGCTTGAGGCGAACCATTTATCAGCTTTTACATACTCAATTCCATACTTCTCGCACTTGTATGACAAACATTGGAAGAAGAAGTTTAATTTTTGAAATGAAAATGCTTTCGATAGTTTTTTGTTTTTTAACAGGTTTGAGACAGGTAATTCTTCCACAACAATCCTCATTGGTTTGGTTTTCACCAATTTAGCTGTTGCTTGATGGATATGGTTATTTCGGATATTCATAATTTTCCTAGATAACCGCAGGTGCTCAGTTTTAGCTTTTTCATATCCGGCAGATTGAATTTTCACACCTTTTTTAAATCTCCTAGCCATATCTCTTTGCGCTGACTTTTTCCTTTTCAAAAGTTTTTTAACCTTGGCATCTTTGTTTATATTTCGTTCCTTCATACCATTAGAAGCCACAAACAGCTCTTTTAAACCAACATCCACACCAATCGACTCAGCGGTTAATTCTTGTAATTCAAAGTCTTCTTGGAACCCTACACTAATCCACCAGTGACGCCCATCAAAGGTAACTCTTGGATTTGATGGCTTCTTGTTTCTTGGTAGTTGTTGGCTTGTTTTCACTTCTCCAATAGACTGAATATCAACTACTTTCTTTCCTATAATCAGTCTTTCATAATTGGCATAAAAACTTTGAATTAAATCTTTTTTGGATTTATAAGAAGTGTGATAACCATTTTTGTACTTTTTGAACGAATGTCTCCTCGCCGTATCAAAATCTTTTGAAGCCTGTTTGGGAACTTGTGCGTTGATGTCTTTTAACCACTCATATCTCTTTCGCTTCTTGATCTTTGTAAATCGTTTCTGTAAAGCTAACTGTGAAACAGATTTTCCAAATAGCTTATAGTATCTATCACTCATTCTTTTACAATAGTTATAAGCAAATCTTGCAGCACCAGCATGGTTTCTAAGCACTTTTTCTTGTTCAGGCGTTGGAATCAGTCTGACTTTCTTCGCCAATATCATCAGAATGTAACTCCTTTACTGTGCAATTATTCGGGCACTCACCTTTCAGATAATGAAAGATTGGTTCTTCTGAATCGTAGCGTGTTCCACCAGCATTCTCCTCAGACTACTAGGATACAAGCCTGTTAATTTCGATACTTGACTAACTCGTGAAAATTTCATTATTATTCTCACCTCATCGAGCCTAACATAGCACATACGTTCGATAATTTCAATAAAGTTCGATAAATTCAATAAAATTTATCTTGTTCAACTAAGGGCTCAATTCCTTAGCCAGTTCTCTTATAAATTTCTCATATTTTCACATGAGCGCAGACTATATGTTTATCTACTTAGAGATAGAGGATTTTTCCACCACCATAGGCTTGTGGTGTACTCTCGTCAGTTATACGAGATAGTCGCCTCGAACCATCTTATCCATTTTGACTTAGATGATTCGAGGCGGAAGACCCATTGTTCTAATGTTTAGGATTTAACCTTGCACCATCTGATTGATTTTTTCTGCTTTCGCGACATTCACGCTCGCTATTTCTAGCCACGTTGTAGCTCAATCAGCTTTAGGGATTGCCCGCAGTTACCCCTCACTACTAGCCAATCACTTGACTAGCAGGGCTTACTGATATATTTAATTAACTTTCGTTATAATTGGTTAAATAAATCGTAACAGTTAGTTACCCTTATTCATTATTGCCTGGCACGGAACCATTTAGATAAAAAGGCCCCTATGATAGGAGCCTTCACAATTTCTTAAGAATATGTTTCTTCTTTCTTTACTTGCTCTTTTACAAGCTCTGTCAATAATTCTATAATTTCATCATTTTCTTCTTTCAAACCGACAGTAATACGAATACCATCATGTATACCAAATGCAGCACCAGAACGAACAATGTAGCCTTTCTTCATTAATCGTTCGAAAGCCTCATTACCAGGAATACCGAGTTTTAAGAAAATGAAATTTGTTTGAGATGGATAATAGAATACGTTATATTCCTTACAAAATGCGTAATATTGATTTAATCCTTCTTCATTCTTTTTCACACATTCTTGTAAAAATGCTTGATCTTCTATTGCAGCGAGTGCTACAGCCTGCGCTACAGTCGATGTATTAAATGGTAACCTTGCTACTTCTAGCTGTCCGATTAAATTCGCGTTACCAACCGCATATCCGATACGGAAAGCAGCTAAGCCATACGCTTTTGAAAACGTGCGTAAAACCATAAGATTTTCATATTTTTCAAGAAGTGGTAATGTTTGCGGATAGTCTTCTGTCCCCACATATTCATAATATGCTTCGTCCATAATAACGAGCGCTGACTTAGGAACTGATTCTAAAAATGAAAGTAAGTTTTGTTTCTCTACATATGTACCTGTCGGATTATTCGGGTTACAAATCCATACAATCTTCGTTTTATCATCTACTTGCTGCAACATCGCATCTAAATCGTGAATACCATCTGTAAGTGGTACTTCACGAACTTCTGCTCCTTCAATTACAGCATGGTGATGGTATTGCGAGAATGTTGGATTCGCCATTACAACATTTGTTCCTTCATGTAGTAATGCACGGCTAATCATTTGAATGACTTCATCTAATCCACTACCAAATAACAGTTGTTCTGCTTTGACACCTAACTGCTCTGCTACTTTTGTCCGAAGTTCAAATGCATATCCATCTGGATAAAGAGCATATTGACTCGCTAAAGAAGTTAATGCTTCTGTTACGCGTGCTGAGCAACCGAATGGATTTTCGTTCGATGCTAATTTCACAATTTTTGATAATCCATATTCCCTTTTTACTTCTTCAATATTTTTCCCAGGTACATATGCTCTCAAAGTTAACAATTGCTCTTTCACTCTCATTTTTCTTCCCCCAGTCGTTTTATTCAATTCAATTACAATAAGGTTGTAATCTCTCACTGCAATCGTTTATCTTAACCGTCACTATTACGAGGATACCTTTAAACAAGCACTTCTTAGCTCTTAAACCATATCCTTTTGAAATGCCTCTAACGCAATATGAACAGTCTCATCTGGAATAGATACGACATTCACTACCCCATATTCCTGCATTAACACCATATGAATTGCTCCAGCGTTCGCTTTCTTATCTTGTTTCATTAATTGAACGAGACGCTCTACATTCAAATCACTTGGCATTTTTGGATATCCGTACTTTAAGAACCACTGCTTCATCTCTTCATAAGAAAGATTAACCTTGTACACTTGCTCACTTAAAAATAAGGCAAATAACATTCCAACCGCTACTCCGTCACCGTGAGTAATATTTCCATATCCTAGTTCTTTTTCAAGAGCATGGCCTAACGTATGTCCAAAGTTCAAATGAGCACGTACACCTTTTTCTGTTTCATCTTGCGATACAATGTTTGCCTTTACAGGAATTGCCTTCGTTAATATATGGATTAACTTCTCATCACGAAGATCCGCTAATGTTTGCACTTCTTCTTTTAACCAATGATACAGCTTTACATCACCAATAAGAGCATGTTTTATCACTTCTGCATAACCTGAACGCCACTCTTTTTCAGGAAGAGACTGTAAAAAAGGCGTATGATATACAACTGCTTCTGGTTGATGGAATGCCCCTATCATATTTTTACCTAACGGGTGATTAATTGCTACTTTCCCACCTACTGCGCTATCGTGAGCTAATAAAGTCGTTGGAACTTGAACGAAGCGAATTCCACGCATAAACGACGCAGCAACAAAACCAGCTAAATCTCCAATCATCCCGCCTCCAAGTGCAATAATTAAAGAATTTCTATCTAATTTATTTTCAAGAGCTGACGTATGAGCCGCATAGAAATTTTCAAAAGACTTCTCTTTTTCGCCACTCGGTACGACAAATGAAAATACTTTTTGCTTTATTTGCAATGCATCTACAACTGTCTGTAAATGTAAAGTTGCAACAACTTCATCTGAAATGATCATGATGTTTGATACAGATGGCTGCATGTTTTGAATGATTGTTGTCAAATGTGACAACAATTCTTTTCCTACATGTACATCATATTCTTTTGATTTCGTTTGAATATGTATGTTTCCCATTAAAATCCCCTCGCATATTCATTATGTTTCTCAATATTTTCACGAATAAGGTCCATACGATCTAATCCGAATTGTTCTATTAAAGCTGTCGCTAATTCCCAAGCCACAACCGCTTCTGCAACGACACTAGCTGCTGGCACAGCACAACTATCTGAACGTTCAATGCTCGCTGTAAAAGGCTCTTTCGTTTCAATATCTACACTTTGAAGAGGTTTATATAGTGTAGGGATCGGTTTCATCACACCGCGCACAACAATTGGCATTCCAGTCGTCATACCGCCTTCTAATCCACCTGCATTATTTGTTCTTCGTGTATATCCATGTTCCTCATTCCACAGAATTTCATCATGAACTTCACTTCCCGGTCTATGCGCTGCTTCAAAACCAATTCCAATCTCGACGCCTTTAAAAGCATTAATGCTCATAATTGCAGCTGCTAATTTTGCATCCAGTTTTCGATCATAATGTACATAGCTACCGACCCCAATTGGCATTCCTTCCACAATCACTTCAACGATTCCACCTATTGAATCACCATTTGCTTTCGCATCATCAATTGCTTTCATCATTTGGTTACCTGCTTCTTCATCTAAGCAACGTACAGGTGATGCTTCTGTAATACTTTTTAATTCTTCAATTGAACTATACGTAATTTCCTGAGCCTCAACACCACCAATTTCAATTACATGGCCCGCCACTGTAATACCAAGTTCTGCTAACACTTTTTTAGCAACCGCACCAGCAGCAACACGCACTGTCGTTTCGCGTGCTGAAGAACGCTCCAATACATTTCTCATATCTCTATGACCATATTTAATCGCACCATTTAAATCAGCATGCCCAGGTCTTGGTTTTGTTACTTTCCTTTTCATTTCTTTTTCTTCTTGTTCCGTTAAAGGCTCTGCGCCCATAATTTTTGTCCAATGTGCAAAATCACGATTTTCAACAACAAGTGCAATTGGAGAACCTAATGTCTCTCCATGTCTAACACCACTTACAATTTGCACTTGATCTGTTTCAATTTGCATGCGTCTACCACGCCCATGCCCCTTTTGCCTTCTAGCTAACTCTTCATTTATATCATCCGCTACTAAAGGCAGTCCTGCCGGAACACCTTCTATAATCGTTGTAAGTTGTGGACCATGAGATTCACCAGCTGTAATATATCGCATACGTTATTCCTCTTTTCGTATATGTATTTATCTCGCTATATTAAGCAATGATATTATCTTTCCTTACTCTAAAAATATGAAAGAATTTATATATTTGATCAGCCATTCGCTTATTCTCCAATAGGCCTTTTACTTTACATATCAATATATCATAACAGCTCTAACTTCGTAACTAATTGCAACAAAAAAAGTGCAAGAAGAATACCCCTATTCTCCTTGCACTTTCTACTATTATCACAGTGATTAAAGCGTTTACAAATTATTTCAAAATAATTAGTAAATCCATTCATTCATTAATTTTGAGTAGTCAACTAATTCTTCTTCCTTAAAGAAAATAGCAATCTCGCGCTCTGCACTTTCTAACGAATCAGAACCATGGATAATGTTTTTCGCAACAGTTACACCGAAATCTCCACGAATTGTTCCAGGAGCTGCTTCATGTGGTCTTGTTTTACCCATCATGTTACGAGCTGTATCTACTACACCTTCACCTTGCCATACCATTGCGAATACAGGTCCAGATGTAATAAAGTCTACTAATTCACCAAAGAAAGGTTTCTCTGTGTGCTCAGCATAGTGTTGTCCAGCAATTTCCGGAGTGACTTGCATTAATTTTGCACCAACTAATTGAAAGCCTTTTTTCTCAAAACGAGCTACGATTTCCCCAATGAAGGCACGTTGTACACCGTCTGGTTTTACCATTAGAAATGTTTTTTCCATAAAAAATCTCTCCACTTCTGAATTATGTATGTAATTGTATATCCCCACACACATATTAACACCCTTATCACAATTGCGCAATAGTTTTGAAATAGAGAGATTATTTTATTTTTTAGAAAAAACACTAAAATTTTCGTTTCCCAATATACTTTGCTACATTTTGTAATGCATACTTCGCTTGTCCACGCGGAAGTGGTTTTATGATTTCTAATGCTTTATGTAAATAACGTTCACTAAACGCAAATGCTTGATCAATAGCGTCACTATTTTTTACAGCCTCAATAATTTCTTTCATTTCGTCCGCTGTTGTATTTTCATGTACAGATGTGATTTTCTTACGAAGCACGGGATCTTCCATAGCGTATAGGGCAGGAAGCGTAATATTCCCTTGTAACAAATCACCACCAGCAGGTTTTCCAAGCTTCTCTTCTGTGGAAACGAAGTCTAAAATATCATCAATAATTTGATACGACATTCCTACAAAATACCCATACCAAAATAGTCGATTTACCGTATCACGATTAGCGCCAGCAGCAATTGCTCCTAGTTGACAACTCGCAGCAATTAATAATGCTGTTTTTCGCTTTATTCTTCTTAAATACGTTCGTAAATTTTGGTCATAATTGTACTTATCTTTAATTTGTTCAATTTCACCTTTACACACTTCTAGAATGGTATGCGATAGCGCCTGATGCGCCTCTGGAATTTCGATATTTGTTATACATTCAAGAGACTTAGCGAACAAATAGTCCCCTGTATACATTGCAATACGATCTCCCCATTTCGCATTCACAGTTGCACTACCACGTCGTAAAAATGCAGCATCAATAACATCATCGTGAACAAGAGAAGCCATATGAATAAGTTCTAACGCAACAGCTACATGCTTAATTGCATCTAACTTATAATCTCCAAATTTTCCCGCAAGCAACACAAATACAGGACGAATTCGCTTCCCACCAGCTTCAATAAGTTGTAATGCCGCCTCTTCTACCAATGGCTGTTCAGAAGCAACTGTCTTTTTTAATTCTTTTTCTATCACATTAATATCCGATCGTAAAAAAGAGTACATAAGTTGTAACTTCATATTGTTCACCTTAACCTAAAACTTCTTTTTTCTTTTTTCTTTTTTCTTTTTTCTTTTTTCTTTTTTCTTTTTTCTTTTTTCTTTTTTCTTTTTTCTTTTTTCTTTTTTCTTTTTTCTTTTTTCTATTTTGATTCTGGTTTCATACCCAAATGCATCGCTGCTACCCCAAAAGTAAACGGCTTCACTTGTACACGTTCAAGTCCAGCTTCTTCAAACATATGAGCCAATTCTTTCATACCCGGGAATGTACTAGCAGATTCTTGCAGCCATGAATATTCTTTAAAACTTTTCGCAAATAACTTTCCAAATAACGGCATGATATATTTAAAGTATAAAATATATCCTTGTCGAAAACCAATCATTGTTGGTTGAGATGTTTCTAAACAAATTACTTTTCCACCTGGTTTTACTACACGCGTCATTTCTTTTAATACGTGCATATAATCCGGTACGTTACGTAAACCAAATCCAATCGTTACATAATCAAATGTGTTATCTTCAAATGGAAGTTCCATTGCATTCCCGTGTAAAAGTTCTACTTGTTTTAATTGTAACGCCTCTACCTTTTGCTTACCGACAGATAACATATTTTCACTGAAGTCTAAACCAACAACCTTGCCCTGTTCACCTACCGCTCCAGCTAGCGCGATTGTCCAGTCCGCTGTCCCGCAGCATACATCAAGAGCTTTGCTACCTGGTTTTACATCCATAATGCGCATCGTCTCTTTACGCCACGCTTTATGTCTTTGAAAACTAATGACAGAATTCATCACATCGTATTTATCAGAGATTTTCTCAAATACATCATGTACTCTTTCTTCTTTTGATTGTTGCATGCTCGTACCTTCTTCCAATGTAAAATTGCTTATGTCTTCGATTTATCTCTTAACACAGAGTTTATTTCGCTTATATCTGTGTGGTTTTCCAAATATTGATTTTCTTTCTTTCTGAGTGCCATCATCCATCCATGAATAACTGTTTCTACCTCCGCTTTATCCTTCATAATCCCTTGAACTGCTTGAAAAACAGGTGAATGTTGTTTATCAGCGTGCAGTTCACATTCTTTTTGAAGACGGTTTTTTCCTAGTACATACGTTATAAATGGCTTCCAATGCGATACATGAAAATGATCACATGTTTTTTGCAAGAGTGCAGACTCAATCGTTACTACACTTTCCATTATGTCATCCATCGTTTCATGCGCTTTTTGATATAACATTATTTTGTGTTCATTAATTTCTTTAATTCCTTCAGCAAGCGCGCGAATTAAAACAATATCACGATTCATAGACAATAAGTAATAATATAACCCACTATAGTAATCACCAGCAAGTACTGTTAACTGGCGACGTTTATGCGATTCAACCGCTTCTTCCCCTGCTTTATTTGATACTCTTTCATGTGTATCAAGCGCAATTTGCACAAGCATAATCGTTACTACATAATGCTCAATTTGTTCTATATGTAAATTTTCACTTTTTAAAGCACCATATAACAATGCTATTTTTTCTTCATCAATAAATGGTTCTTCAATATAGTTTATAAAATAAGGATGGCGTAATTTCTCCATCAATTTCTCTCTTATACCCGCATACCCTCCGTAGATGTCACACACAAAAATCACCCTTGTTTTCTAATTCATAAAACTTATTATAACACATACATTCTATTTTCTATAACCAAAACTTGGCTACTCTTTCCAAACTTCCACCGAACTAAATAACATCTTCCATTCTTTTTAGTAGTCTTTCTATTCTCACTCTGCCTTGCTAAAACTATATCATTTATTTACATAAAAAAAAAAGAAAAGCAGTTTCCTACTTTTCTTTACTTTGTTTTAATAAAAGATAAAATTTCACTACGTGCCGCTGCATCATTTTCTAACACACCACGTACTGCTGTTGTTACAGTTTTCGCGCCCGGCTTTTTCACACCACGCATCGTCATGCACATATGTTCCGCTTCTACTACTACCATTACACCATGCGGCTCTAGTACTTCCATAATAGAGTTCGCTACTGTTGATGTAATACGTTCTTGCAGTTGTGGACGACGTGCAATTGTATCTACAGTTCGAGCTAATTTACTTAACCCTGTCACTTTTCCGCCTTGTGGAATATATGCAACGTGAGCAACTCCATAGAATGGAACTAAATGATGCTCACACATCGAATAAAACGGTATATCTTTTACTAGTACAAGCTCCTCGTGATCTTCTCCGAACACTTTATGCAAATGTTCTTTCGGATCTTCATGCATACCCGCGAACACTTCTGCGTACATTTTTGCCACACGCTTTGGTGTATCAAGTACTCCCTCACGATTTGGGTCATCTCCGATTGCCTCTAAAATAAGGCGTACTGCATGTTCAATTTGTTCTAAATTAACTTTTGCCATCCGCTAGCCCTCCCGAAAACCTAAAAGTGATACGAACACATTCTAGCATATTTATGTTTTTAAAAGCAAAAAGAAGAGTTCCCAAAAAGGAAACTCTTCTTCCCTGTTAATATGTAAGGATTATTTAACCGCATCTTTTAACGCTTTACCAGGTTTGAATGCAGGTACTTTACTTGCAGCGATTTCAATCTCCTCACCTGTTTGTGGGTTACGACCTTTACGAGCCGCACGCTCACGAACTTCGAAGTTACCGAATCCGATCAGTTGTACTTTATCACCTTGTTTTAAAGCTTCTAAGATAGAATCAAAAACAGCGTCTACTGCTTTTGTTGCGTCCTTTTTAGAAAGGGAACTTGCTTCTGCAACAGCATTGATTAAATCTGTCTTGTTCATGCCATTCACCTCCTCCCAAAGATAAGACTGTATAATGATCATAAAATGAGTCTTACTTTCATTTGTAGGCAATTTTTACAAATTCTATACTACAAAGATGTAGATAAATCATTATCAACGCCTATATTATACGATTCTCCTTTATAATTCAATATTTTTAAGGAAATTGTTACTCTTAAAATGTGAAAATCTGATGAAACTTGACAATTTACAACAATATATTAGATAATGACTGTTTATTTTGCTATTCTATACGCGAAAATCAAAAAAAATCCCTCTACGATGAGAGGGATTTTTTTCTTATAATATAATCGCAATTAATCCGCCAGATCCTTCATTAATAATTCTTTCTAGCGTTTCTTTTAATTTATATCTCGCATTTTCTGGCATTAAAGATAGTTTCGCTTGAATGCCTTCTCGAACAATAGAGCTAAGTGAACGTCCGAATATATCAGAATTCCAAATTGATAATGGGTCATCTTCAAAATCCTGCATTAAATAACGAACTAATTCTTCACTTTGCTTTTCAGTACCAATGATTGGCTCAAACGTTGACTCCACATCTACTTTAATCATATGAATAGACGGAGCTACAGCTTTTAATTTCACACCAAACCTTGAACCGTGACGAATAATTTCTGGCTCATCTAAGCTCATGTCAGCTAACGCAGGCGCTGCTACACCATATCCTGTTTGCTTTACCATACGCAGGGCATCCGCCACTTGATCGTATTCTATTTTCGCATGAGATAAATCGAGCATAAGCTTTAATAAATGATCTTTCCCTCGAATTTCTACTCCTACTACTTCTTTTAAAATTTGATCATATAATTCATCTGGTGCATATAAATCAATCTCTGCTACACCTTGCCCCATATCAATGCCAGCTAAGCTCGCTCGATCAATAAATTCATACTGACTAAACTGCCAAACGACACGGTCCACATCACGAAGACGTTTTATATCCTTCACAGTCTCTTGAACAGCTTCTTGATAACTTTGGCGTAACCAATGCCCTTCATTTAACACCATCACCCAGCTCGGAAGGTTAACATTCACTTCTAAAACCGGGAACTCAAATAAAGCCTCTCGAAGCACATTGTACACATCTGTTTCCCTTAAACTTTCTACACTCATCGCAATGACTGGGATATCATATTCTTCAGATAAACTTTGGCGCAATTGCTCTGTATCTGGATGATACGGCTGTACAGTGTTGATGATCATAATGAAAGGTTTTCCGACTTCTTTTAACTCATTTACTACGCGTTCTTCTGCTTCTATATAATCTCTTCTTGGAATTTCACCAATCGTTCCATCTGTTGTAATTACAACACCAATTGTGGAATGTTCTTGAATTACTTTACGTGTTCCGATTTCTGCAGCTTCATGGAATGGAATAGGTTCTTCATACCAAGGAGTATTAATCATGCGCGGGCCATTCTCATCTTCATAGCCTTTTGCTCCTGGAACCGTATATCCAACGCAATCTACCAATCGAATATTCACTTCAAGACCTTCATCTACTTCGATAGAAACCGCTTGGTTTGGAACAAACTTCGGTTCCGTCGTCATGATTGTACGACCAGCAGCACTTTGAGGCAGTTCATCCTGCGCCCTTTGACGGTCAGACTCATTCTCAATATTAGGAATAACTACAAGTTCCATAAATTTTTTAATGAATGTTGATTTCCCTGTTCGAACAGCTCCTACAACTCCAAAATAAATATCACCGCCTGTGCGTTCCGCAATATCTTTAAAAATATCTACCTTTTCCAAGTGATTCCCTCCCTCAATATTTTTGGGAATAATTCCACATTTATAGTCAACTAATACCTTCTCTAACGTTGCCTATAATATCTGATATAATATAATGGTATTCTAGAAGTTCGGACAATATATCATATAATTTTGTCCAATTTCATATGACTATTAAAAAATACCTTTTGTTTGCATCGCAAGTTGTGTAACATAAAAAACCTTTCTTCTAGAACTTATTCACTAAAAGAAAGGTTCATGACTTATGATTTTAAAAAAATTGGTTCTCCATTCTTTACCGTATACGGTAAAGAATACGCAGGTACAAATGGAGAATCTTTCGAAAGTATATTCCGAATATCTTCCCCCTCCTTAAATTGCCCTTCATTTTTTTTCAACGCTTCATATAAGTCGATTCGATAATCAACATAAATTTCTCCCTTTTCATTGATTACAAAAGGAAGCCCTTTACCAGAATACGGACTTGTCACTTGCGGCACATCTTTATATCCTAGTTTTTTGAAATCTAATTCATACACACCATCTGAAATTACCTTTTTAAAAGGCGGATATTGATGTTCATCCCGATACATCCTAAGCTTTAATGATAATTCCTGGATTTGTTCAGCCATCCTAACATCAATTAACTTTACTGTTGGGTTTGTTTCAACGTCTATTAATACGTATTGGTATACTCCTCCGCTTTCATACGCATTTCCTGGCGCTTCTTGTATGTAACGCGGAGCAATCTTTTGAAAATCGATTGGATACTTTTGATAAATAGGCGTACTCATATCCCGCGTCTTAATTGGCAATATCCCCTCATTTTGCTCCTTAAATGTCACTACAGCTTTTTGAACAACCTGTATCTGATCTTCATAAGGAACGGCATTTTGTTTCATATTTTCTTTCGGATACAGACATCCTGTTAAAAGGCTCATACAACAAAATATTAAAATAATATGGACTTTTTTCACTAGCAATCACCTTTTCATACTAATATAACTTGCTCCGTATGTAGCATTTTCGAGACCATTCCCTTTACTGCTGTACAGGTCCACTAAATACAACAAGAAAAATAACAATTCCTGACACAATCATAAGGGTGTACGCTACTAACGCTGTAATCCCTTTCAAAAATTTATTCTTTATTTTGTATCTACTTAGTAAAATAAAACTTACTGCAAAAAACATAAATCCAATTGCTCCTAAAGCAAACCACATTTTTATGAGCCCTTCTGACATATACACACCCCTTTTTATTAATCTATTTTTATACTATTTTAACAAATTAAAATCTTTAAACAAATACAAAAAGAACATTTTACTACAAATTACGAATATATAATTTTAATCAACAGGTTTTTTCGCATCTTCCACTAATCTAAATAAAAATAAAACCGAAGCGAGTGTATCTCTCGCTTCGGTTGACCAAATATGCCCAAAACAGCTCTATTCCCATACTTTCATGGCTATCATATGCAATCTACAAACTCTTTGTTTCTTATATTTATTTTTTAAACATTTTGCTTAACGAGCCAAAATCTGCGGGCATATTATTGTTAATGATCGCTTTTACAATTTGATCCTCTTGTTCTTTCGGCACTTCACGTCCTGCCATAAGAGCCACTTGATGAATCAATTGACGAAGCACAGTCTCATCACGTAAATTCGCATTCTGTACAGATGATGCTAATTTAAAAATATCTTCTTTATTCACTTTCGCTTCTTTTTCAATGTTATTAAAAATGTTATTATCCATTCTTTTCACCCTCTCCTCAAGTTACTCTTCATCCTATGCAAAATTAAAAAAATGGTGAAAAGACCCATAAAAATAAAAAGCGACAGAAGTACAAATGTACTTCTGTCGCTTTTCTTTAAAGTAAGTCAGGTATAGCTTCCACTTCATGTTTTCGAACACGTCCCATTAATGAGCCTACTGCATCTTTCACATTATTCCCATTGAATAGCACGTCATATAAGGCAGCTGTAATCGGCATTTCAACTTCCATTTTCTCTGCTAATTCGTGAGCAGCTTTCGTTGTTCTTACACCTTCTACAACCATACCCATGCTTTCTAACACCTCTTCTAAAGAGTGTCCTTTTCCAAGCATATTTCCAGCGCGCCAATTTCGGCTATGAACACTTGTACAAGTTACAATTAAGTCTCCCATACCAGTTAGACCAGCAAACGTTAATGGATTTCCGCCCATTTTTCTTCCTAAACGAGCAATCTCCGTTAAACCACGTGTCATTAATGCCGCTTTCGCATTATCACCTAATCCAAGTCCATCAGTTATCCCAGCAGCTAATGCGATAATATTTTTTAACGCACCACCAAGCTCAACTCCAACGATATCTGGATTTGTGTATACACGGAAGTAACTATTCATAAACAAATCTTGTACTTCCTCAGCCGCTTCCATACGCTTTGCTGCAGACGTAACCGTCGTCTCTTGACGTAAACCGACTTCTTCAGCATGACTCGGTCCAGACAGTACAACAACGTCTTTAATCAAGCCCTCTGGAATTTCTTCCTCAATCACTTCCGAAATACGTTTTGACGTACCAGGTTCAATCCCTTTACTTGCATGAATCCAAGTAGTCGGACCCGCTACATATTTCTTCATATCTTGTAATACCTCTCTATACGCTTTCGTTGGTACTACAAGAAGTACTACATTTACATCTACTAATGCTTCTTCTAAAGAAGAGTAGGCTGCGATTGTGCTTGGCAATGTAATTCCTGGAAGGTATCGACTATTCTCATGTTTTGTATTAATCTCATCCATAAGTTCAGAACGATTTCCCCAAATACGTACATCATGTCCATTGTCAGCTAATACCATCGCTAACGCTGTTCCCCAGCTACCTGCTCCAACTACTGTGATTTTTGTCATAAAATCACATCCTCTCCATTAGTCTCTTGCTCTAGCGATAATGTGAATCGGCGTTCCTACAAAACCGAACGCTTCACGTAAACGATTCTTTAAGAAGCGCTCATATGAAAAGTGCATTAATTCTGTATCGTTTACAAATATAACAAATGTTGGTGGTTTTACCGCAACCTGTGTCGCATAGAAGATTTTCAGACGGCTACCATTATGAGTTGGTGTTGGATTCATCGCTACCGCATCCATAATTACATCATTTAATACGTTCGTTTGAATACGGATACTATGGCTTTCATTTACTTCATTAATAACTGGTAATAATGTTTGTGTACGTTTTTTCGTTTTCGCAGATAAGAATACAATCGGTGCGTACTCTAAAAATTGGAAATGAGCACGGATGTTTTCTTCAAATGCTTTCATTGTTTTTTCATCTTTTTTCACTGCATCCCATTTGTTTACGACGATAATAACAGCACGTCCTGAATCATGAGCATATCCAGCAATTTTTTTATCCTGTTCAATAATTCCTTCTTCTCCGTCTAAAACGACTAAAACAACGTCAGAACGTTCAATCGCTCTAAGCGCACGAAGTACACTATACTTTTCTGTGCTTTCGTATACTTTCCCTTTTTTACGCATACCAGCTGTATCGATGATTACATAATCTTGACCATCTTTACTATATGGTGTATCAACAGCATCACGTGTCGTTCCCGCTATATTACTTACAATTACACGTTCTTGACCAAGAAGTGCATTTACAAGTGATGATTTCCCTACATTTGGACGTCCAATTAAAGAGAAACGGATTGTTTCATCATCATACGCTTCTTCTTCAATCTTTGGAAAATGATTTGCAGCTTCATCTAACAAATCACCAAGTCCTAAACCGTGTGTACCTGAAATCGGGAATGGCTCGCCAAATCCTAATGCATAAAAATCATAAATATCACTACGCATTTCTGGATTATCAACCTTATTTACCGCAAGTACAATTGGTTTTTTAGAACGATATAAAATTTTAGCAACTTCTTCATCTGCTGCAGTTACACCATCGCGACCATTCGTCATAAAAATGATAACATCTGCTTCATCAATCGCTACTTCCGCTTGTTGACGAATTTGTGTCAAGAACGGCTCGTCTCCAATATCAATTCCACCTGTATCAATAATGTTAAATTCATGATTTAACCATTCTCCCGCACTATAAATACGGTCTCGTGTTATACCTGGTATATCTTCTACGATTGAAACTCTTTCTCCAACAATTCTATTGAAAATAGTAGATTTTCCTACGTTCGGGCGGCCTACTATTGCTATTACTGGTTTCGGCATATACTTTCATCCTTTCAACTTGCTTCTGTTTATTATGTAAAAAACCCTTCTTTGTGCAAGAAGGGATTTGCATTCCAGAATATTTCTCAGCGTATCAAAACACCTCACATTATACCACACGTTACTAATGTTTCACAATAATATATACATTCTCTTGTAAGCGATGCGCAATACCATCTAAAATTGCCTCTAAATTATTTGCAACAAATTCTAACTCATCTGTCGATTCACAAGTAAACAAAGGGGCACCACCAGCAAATTTCTCCGGCGTTGTTGTAATAACCGCGAGAATTACACTTTCTAACATCATCTTTTATCTCCCCTTCCTTTCGGGGCTTCCGATGACATATGAACAGCACTTTCTAACGTCGGCACATTCCCTATGACACCTATCGCTTTCTCTGCATCTTGATCTTGTGGCAAGACAAAAATCCCAACCCTACCATCTTCTAAATCACGCTTTGCCAACGGCACAAGCGCTGGCGTACCAGAATCTCTATAAATCCCTAAAGCAACCGAAACATCATGTAAAATAGCTTGTCGTTGTCCTAAGTTTGAGATTGTCACCATCGCATCAATTGTTTTCGGCCTTAAAATAAAGCCCATTCCATATTTCATAATTTCCTCTTGCCTTGCTGGCAATCCAATATTCATAATGTAAATATTATCAATATACAGCCCCGCTCCTTCAAAACGAAGTGGAACATGCTCGATATCAACAAGATCATGTAACCTTCTGCCAGACATTAATTTTTTCGCGATAATAAATGCGATTATAGCCATAATTACTCCAGCAATCCACGAATGGAATCCTATATACGCAAACGTCGTTGCAAACGACGTTAACATCGCCAAATAGTTTCGACTTTCAAAAACTAACGCAATCCCTTCAATATATGTATTTCCACGCGGTACGAGCTCATATCCATCTAATTGTTGAAGGGTATTTCTTTCCATATTACGCACATCACGAAACTGTGTTGCTGCTAATGTAAGAAATGTAATAGCAGAAAAATCTTTTTTCAAAATTGACGGAATCGCAATCGCTCCTAAAGCCGCTGCAATTAACCCCATCGCAACGTGAATAATTTTTCCATGGAGCCTCGTCGGATATTGACGCGTATCTGTCCGGAGCATTAGCACTCTCGTTACTGTCCCCGCTATTACTCCGCATAAAATGGCCGGTGTATATTCAGTCATGTATTACCCTCGCCTTTCTTTTACGTGCTTTCCTCTTGAACTGTTCCATGTATACTGATGCTTTTGCAATCCAAAACAAAATTGCCATGAAAAATGTAGCAACGGCGACGATATCAAAAAACGCTAAACTTCCGTAATCATAAGGGAAATGTAGTTTTCGAAAAATAAGTGTCACTAACAATTCCCCCTGTAACATTCCTATATAAAGAGAACATAATCGCAATATGCGATCCTCATGCAATAAAACCGATGCATACACAAGAGCACCACTTACCAAAAACAACCTGTCCACCACAATCCAAATCGGATCATATACTTCTAACAAATGAAAACTTGTATATAACATTGCAATAATAAGTGCCGAAAGTAAGCTATATAATTTTTTCCAAATAGAATATAGTGCGATTCCTATAAAAGCAACAATACAAAGCAAAAGTGCATTTACTGATACCGTGAATGAAGCAATCGTTACATGTAACGGAGAGCAAATAATAAAAATCAATATACAAGTGCTTATCTTCCACCGCATAGAGTCCTTTTTCATAAAAAAAGTTACAACAATCCACCCTATCCAAGCTAAAAAATAAAAAGTACTCCCTTCCATCATTTCACCTCCTATGTTTTCCATTATGGGAACTTTTTATGAAAGTTAATCCACTTTCTTCGCGCATAGTTTTTTCATATAACAGCAACACTTTTAATAAGGAGGTGCTATTCATTATGGGTAAAGATCGTCAAGAACGAAAACTAAGAGAATCACGTCGCGTTGAATCTGATCGTGACCAATCACTACAATATCCGGGTGCAACTGGACTGGATACACCAGAGCAAGCCCGAAAACAAAATCAGCACTAATGAACACAAAAAGACGGTTTCGATATTGTACGAAACCGTCTTTTACATAATTATTTTAATGATTTTTACTTATATCAAAATAACATTTAACATCCGAATTTTTCTATGGTTTATTTTTATCTCTACCTATTTTTCCTTTGCGAAATTAAACCCTCCCCAATAATTCAGTAGCAAACTATCTACATTTTCCAGCCTCTTTTTCAGTCGCAACTTGCACAAGATAGTGTTTATATAGGAATAATTTTGTTTTGATAGAATATTAATTCCATTCCTCACCTTATATTACTAAAACGAACAAAAACAAAAAAATCAACCAAACGGTTGATTTTTTTATCTTCTACTATAATGCGTCGTATCAATACCACGCTGTGTTAACCAATGATACGTTTCGCCCTTTACAACAAGAGGTACAGCCTGTAACTCTTCTATCGTCTTTGCACCAAGAGCTGTCATAATAAATTTCAAATCTGTATGTAAAAGATCAATTTCATCCACTAACTTCTCGATACCATCTTGCATTAAAATACGTAAAAAGTATCCAGCAAACGCAGTTGTATTCGCCCCTAATGCGATTGCTTTCGCTACGTCAAGCGCTGTTTGTATACCCCCAGATGCAATAAAAGAGAGGTTATTATTTGTAGAGGTTGCTTCAATAATCGAGGTTGCTGTTCGTATGCCCCAGTTATTAAAATAAGAAAGCATTCGCTGTCTTCTTTCATTTTCAACAGCAGCAAAATTTGTACCACCTTGTCCACCAATATCAATTGCCGTTACACCTATGCTCGCTAACTGTTGTACGGTTTCCTTACTCATCCCAAATCCAACTTCTTTCACAATGACAGGAACTTTACTATTTAATACAATTTTCTCAATGCGCTGAAGTACACCAGTAAAGTCACGGTCTCCTTCTGGCATCGTTAACTCTTGTATGACATTTAAATGAATTTGCAATGCACTCGCTTCAATCATATCAACGGCACGCTCTGCTTGTTCGATAGTTGCCTCACTACCTAAATTAGCAAAGAAAACACCATTTGGGTTTACCTTTCTGATAATCGTATAAGAAGCAGCCTCACTTTCATCTTTTAACGCCGCCATTTGCGACCCTACAGCCATAGCAAGATTATGATGTTTCGCTACATATGCTAATTGCTCATTAATATGTAACGTTTTCTCTCCCCCACCACCAGTCATCGCATTGATAAAAATCGGCGAACTTAGTGAAAGTTCGCCGATTTTTGTTTCACATGTTATTGTGTCATAACTTGAATTTGGCAATCCTTGATGCACAAAATCAATATCATGAAAGCCATGCGTACGAGACTGACCAGTAGAAAGAGCGTATTCAATATGATCTAATTTACGTTTTGCCCTTACCACTTGTACCCCTCTTTATTTCTTTAATTTTTTCAGTTGTTCACCAATAATATCACTTAATTGGAAAGTAGCAGAATCAGCATTTGGTTCATACTGACTGTAATCCTCAATTACATTATTTTCCTCAAGCGTTTCTTTTATACTTAAAGAAATACGTTTCTCTGCAACATGGACTTCAAGCACTTTCACTTTTACTTCTTGTCCCATTTCCAATACTTCATTTGGATTTTTCACGTGACGATTTGCAATTTGAGATACATGCACAAGACCTTCAACGCCAGGTAAAATTTCAACGAATGCACCGAATGTAACAAGACGTTTTACTACTCCCTCACGAATATCTCCAGCTTTTATTTCGCCAGCAACATTCTCCCAAGGTCCTGGCTGTGCTGCTTTAATTGATAAAGAAATACGTTGTGTATCAGCATCAACAGATAATACCTTTACCTTTACCTTTTGACCTTGCTCTAATACTTCAGAAGGTTGCTCTACACGTTCGTGTGAAATTTGTGAAATATGAACTAAACCGTCTACACCACCAACGTTAACGAAAGCACCAAAATCCGTTAATCGTTGCACTGTTCCTTCAACAACGTCTCCCTCTTTTAATGAAGAAATCGCTTCTTTTTTCTTAGAATCTAGTTCTAATTCTACTACTGCTTTATGCGAAAGGATTACACGATTTTTTTCGCGGTCTAATTCAACAATTTTCACGGCTAATGTTTTGCCTTTATAGTCAGTAAAATCTTCTACATAATGTACTTCTACAAGTGAAGCTGGGATAAAACCACGAACACCAAGGTCCACAACTAATCCACCATTCACGATATCTTTTACAGTAACATCAAACACATGACCAGAAGTAAATTTCTCTTGTAATTCTACCCATGCTTTTTCTGCATCAACAGCACGTTTAGATAAGACAAGATCATCTTCTTCTAATTTAATAATTTTTAATTCTAGTATTTGATCTAATTCTACAACATCGCTTGCTTTTTCAATATGAACGTTAGCTAATTCACTAATTGGAATTACGCCATCTGTTTTGTATCCAACATTTACAAGCACTTGTTTCTCTTCAACTTTCGTTACAGAACCTGTAACAACGTCACCAACTTGTAATTCTTTTGAATCCATAACTTCTTCATTCATTTTCTCTACCATGGAAATACCTCCCTACAGAATTGACAAAGCATTTTTTATGTATATACGAAATGAAAACATATGTTTTCATTTGCATGTTTAAGAATTTATCATCACATACTCAGTTTTCATACATTTCACTAGAAAATATATTAAACCTATATAAATAGTATACAGCAAAATCATCTTGAAGAAAGTATGTTTTGAAATATAATAGCGAATATATTCTGAAAGTTTTATCCTTCTTTTACTAACTTCTTACAAATCCGATCATTTGTCAAGGAAAGAGACTCACAATTCACGCATCCTTTACATTTCTATATAAACAAAAAAAAGAAAGAGGTTATCCCCTTTCTTTATTTCGCAAACACTCCTGAAACAATACTCATAATTTTTTGGACAACTTCTTCAATTGATAAAGAAGTTGTATCTAATTCCAATGCATCATCAGCTTTCTTTAGAGGAGAAACCTCGCGTTCTGAGTCTAATTTATCACGCTGAGCAATTTCTTTTTTTAACTGCTCTAAATTAGAATCGAAACCTTTATTTATATTTTCTAAATGTCTTCTTTCTGCTCTTTCTTCAACAGAAGCAAGCATAAAGATCTTCACTTCAGCATCTGGTAACACATGTGTACCAATATCACGGCCATCCATTACAACGCCGCCTTTTTCCGCTAACTCTTGTTGACGACGTACCATTTCTTCACGAACAAGGCGATGTTTCGCCACAATAGATACTCGATTCGTCACCTCAGGTGTACGAATTACTTCAGAAACATCTTGTCCATTTAAAAATACAAGTTGTGTATTTTCTCCTTGCTGAAACTCAATATTTACATTCTTTACAACTTCCATTAACTTCTCTTCATTTTCAATGTCCACTTTTTGTTCAAGGGCTGCATATGTAATCGTGCGGTACATTGCGCCTGTATCAATATAAACGTAAGAAAGTTTCTTTGCCACAACTTTTGCAACCGTACTTTTTCCAGCAGCTGCTGGACCATCTATAGCAATTGAAATTCGTTTATCCATTGTAACACCTCATTTTTTCACTTATAAAACAAAACGAAAAGCAGGTATTCTCCTGCTTCTTCTCATTTGCTTCACGTCATTAAATCCTCAATTATTGTAGCATAATCCTCCATAGAAGAAAATGAAAACTACCTATTCACCTGTAAGATTTCTGCTTTGTTTTTTACCATGACACCTTCATAATAAACAATTTTAGATAAATATTTCACTGATGACTTATGTATAAATAACAATTGCACAACAGAAAGACAAATGAATTGTATTACTAATATACGAATAAAAATTTTCTCCATCTTTTTCAATGTAATTGCTCCCTCCTATCCTACATTTACACATTTCGTTTCGTGATTTTATACATCGTATATATAGCAGCTAACTTTATTGTCATTTTCGAGGCATACTTTTATACATTTCCATTGTCGAATTTACTCAAAACATGTTATGTTCTAAATGTATTTTTCAACTTGAAAGGGGTATAAGCATTGAAAAGAATCCTAGTTTTACACACAGGTGGAACAATTGCAATGGAGGAAGATAAAGAAACTGGGGTCGTACAACCAGGTGAAAAAAATCCTCTTTTAAAATTTATTCCTGATTTAGAAGGCGATGTTGATTTAATCGTTGAAGACGTGTTCCATCTACCATCTCCTCATATGACACCGAGCGAAATGTTACAATTACAAGTCATCATTGATGAAAGAGTAAAACAAGACAACATTCATGGCGTAGTCATTACGCATGGTACGGATACATTAGAAGAAACAGCCTATTTCTTAGATTTAACAGTGCAAGCAACTATTCCAATCGTTGTAACAGGTGCAATGCGTTCTAGTAATGAATTAGGTGCTGATGGTCTATATAACTTCTTATCGGCTGTAAAAGTAGCTAGCTGTAGTGAAGCTGCTGAAAAAGGTGTTTTAGTCGTATTAAACGACGAAATCCATTGCGCTACAAATGTAACGAAAACACATACAAGTAACGTGGCAACATTCCAGAGTCCACAGTATGGACCAATTGGTATGGTAACAAAGCGCGGCGTTGTATTCCATCACGCTTTAGTACACCATGAAACATATTCAGTAAATAAGGTTTCTAAAAACGTAGTTGTTCTAAAAGCATACGCTGGTATGGACGATACATTGTTAGCAGCAATTGAAAACCTTCCAGTAGATGGGATTGTTATTGAAGCACTTGGACAAGGTAATTTACCTCCAAGAACACTTCCTAGTCTAGAACGATTAATCGACAAAGGAATTCCTGTCGTATTAGTTTCTCGCTGTTTCAATGGCATCGTGCAAGATGTATATTCATATGAAGGTGGCGGCAAACAATTAAAAGATATGGGTATTGTATTCACATACGGTTTAAATGCTCAAAAAGCACGTATTAAATTATTAGTTGCATTAGAAAATACAAATTCTCATGAAACAATCCAAAATATGTTTATGCACAATTAAAAAGAAGCTGTCGAAGTTTATTTCGACAGCTTCTTTTTATATTTCCCTTGACGCAATGGTTTGCGCAATCGCATCCCCATGAAATCGACCGTTCTCAATAAATATTTCATTTGCATTATTTCCAGCAGCAATTACACCTGCAATGAAAATATTTTCAGCGTTCGTTTCCATTGTATCCTCTGCATAAATCGGACGTCCTGTTTCTTCATCAATCCGAACACCCATCTTCGTTAAGAAACTATGATCAGGATGGTAACCAGTCATCGCAAATACAAAATCATTTTGGATTGTATATGCCTCATCATCGACTGTAAACGTTACTGTATGTTCAGTAATTTCTTTCACGTGAGCCCTGAAATGCATTTGAATTGTGCCGCTTCGCACTAACGCCTCAAACTCCGGCAAAATCCACGGCTTAATGCTTGGTGAATACTCACTTCCGCGATATAAAACCGTTACACGCGCACCGGTTTTAACAAGTTCTAACGCAGCATCTATACTCGAGTTTTTCCCACCTATAACTACTACATCTCGATCAAAATAAGGATGTCCCTCTTTAAAATAGTGAGCTACTTTCTTCAGTTCCTCGCCAGGAACATTCATATAATTTGGATTGTCATAATATCCAGTTGCTACAACAACATATTTCGCTATATATATTTCTGTACTTCCGTCACACTTTGTTGTCTCAACATGAAAAACTTCTCCATCTTTTTGTACTTTCTCCACTCGCTCAAAAGCATTTACACGTACAGATTTACGCTTTACTACTTCACGATAATACGCAAGCGCTTGATTTCGAACTGGCTTACGATTTTCTGTAATAAAAGCTACATCACCAATTTCTAATTTTTCACTAGAAGAGAAAAATGTTTGATGAGTTGGATAATTATAAATTGCATTTACAATGTTTCCTTTTTCAATTACTAACGGATTTATCCCTACCTTTTGCAACGAAATTGCTGCTGCTAATCCGCACGGACCGCCTCCAATTATGATAGCTGTTTCTTTCTGCATACTCAGCTCACTCCTAGTCTTCTACCAATACGCTATTTATAAAAACAAGAAAAAACCTACTTACAGCAGTAGGCACCTATCTTTATTGTATTCATTTTTCATATATTTGTCATCTAAACGAAACGTACATCCGATAGACATCTGCTAAAAACTGCTGAAATTTAATACCTTGTTTCCCTAATACATTTTCAGGATCAATCTTTCTAGCTGGGTCAAGTGTTTTATGTGATACGATATCTTTCTTCGGATTCAAGCCGAAGTTTTGACATAAATACGCATGATACCACGTAAAACGGGTATATGCTTCCCAAAAGTTAACATCACCGCCATAACAAAGTTCCACTCCAATGGCAGCCTTATTAGCATCATAACCATATAAGTCATTATCTGTCGGCACACCATATCGAACGTGATAGGCAACTTCATTTATAGGAACAATTTCCAATATTGTTTTATCATCTATAAATGTATGTGCCGAAGCTTTCGGTTGTATTTCATTAAAATAATCCCGATTCCCTATCGCATTGCTACCAGGGTTCCCCGTATCATGACTTACAATAAACCTTACTTTAGAAAGAGGAATTCCCGGTCGTGAACTTCCATACCCAATATAGTTACGCTCTATAGGAAACATCGCCATTACTACCAACTCCCGCTTCAGAAGATTACCTTACTTCTTTATATATGTATTCGGTAGCAATGTCCTTATCGCATATTTCTTACGCGAAGAGAAAATCGAAAATATTTGATGTGAACACCATAAATAATAAAATACTTACAGCAACTCCATAAAAACCGTAAAACCAAACACAATCTTCTTTCGTATCTAAACCGAAAAATTTATTTACAGATTGTAATAATGTGCCGCGCTTACTTTGTTTGTTTCTTAATACTTCCACTCGTTCTACAACATCTGCTGGCATCATAAATCTTTGGTCTACTGTCATTTTCATCATTTATCTCTCCTTAAAATCATTTCCGTTTTGTTTATCTAAGGAGAGTATAGCACGTTTGTTCGTGTAGAACAAGCGTTCTTTTTTGTTTTTATTTTATTTTTCAACAATCCAAGTAAGAATTGAGATTACAAAAGCGATAATCGGCCCTACTACAACTGCACCAAATATTAAAAACAGTAGTCCTTCTCCGAACATCCGAACGTTACTTGTTTTTCGGGCTTTCATCGTTCTTGAGAGTTCTCCCTCTAACCTCTTAACCTTTTCTTCTAATTGTTCTACTCGTTCCATCATTTCATTTTCCATATACAACACCTCAAACTAATACTTCAACAAAAAAACGTGATTCCCTCGAAAGGAATCACGTTTTCTCACGATATAATATTATACCCAACCTCTGAAGCGACTTGCTTCAGCCATTTTACGAACACCGACCATATACGCAGCTAAGCGCATGTTCACTTTACGAACTTGTGCTGTTTCATAAATAGAATCAAATGATCTTACCATTACTTTTTCTAAACGTTGTTCTACTTCTTCTTCAGTCCAGTAGTAACCTTGGTTATTTTGTACCCACTCAAAGTAAGATACTGTTACACCGCCAGCACTTGCTAATACGTCTGGAACAAGTAAAATTCCGCGATCTGTTAAAATTTTAGTTGCTTCTAATGTTGTTGGACCATTTGCAGCTTCAACAACGATTTTTGCTTTAATATTATTAGCATTTTCTTCTGTAATTTGGTTCTCAATTGCAGCTGGAACTAAAATGTCGCAATCAAGTTCTAACAATTCTTTGTTTGAAATTGTATTATTAAATAGTTTTGTTACTGTACCGAAGCTATCACGACGGTCTAATAAATAATCAATATCTAATCCGTTTGGATCATGCAATGCACCGTAAGCATCCGAGATTGCAATAACTTTCGCGCCTGCATCATGCATAAATTTAGCTAAGAAGCTACCAGCATTACCGAATCCTTGAACAACAACGCGTGCACCTTTAATATCAATGTCGCGTTTTTTTGCAGCTTCGCGAATACAAATTGTTACACCTTTCGCCGTTGCTGTTTCACGTCCATGTGATCCACCTAATACAAGTGGCTTACCTGTAATAAATCCTGGTGAATTAAATTCATCAATACGGCTATATTCATCCATCATCCATGCCATGATTTGAGAGTTTGTGAATACATCTGGAGCTGGAATATCTTTCGTCGGTCCTACGATTTGGCTAATTGCTCGTACATAACCGCGGCTTAATCTTTCTAACTCACGGAATGACATTTCACGTGGGTCACAGATAATTCCACCTTTACCTCCACCGTATGGTAAATCAACAATACCACATTTTAAACTCATCCAGATTGAAAGTGCTTTCACTTCATTTTCTGTTACATTCGGATGGAAGCGAATTCCACCTTTCGTTGGACCAACAGCATCATTATGTTGTGCACGATATCCTGTAAATATTTTAACAGTCCCGTCATCCATACGAACTGGTATTTTCACTGTCATCATACGAATTGGTTCTTTTAATAATTCATATACTTCGTTTGGATAACCCAATTTTTCTAATGCTTCACTAATAACAATTTGTGTCGAATTCAATAGTTCAAAATGTTGTTCCCTTTGTTGTTGTGTTTTTGTTTGAGTTCCCTTTTCGGCTACCATAGTAAGTAAACCCCCTGTAATTTCACTTGTTTAGTAAACCTTCATTGCCTAGTATACACCGTTAAATTTGGAATGCAATAGAAAACGCTAACAAATATATACAAACTATTTCCTGTTGCAAGCGTTTTCACTATCATTATAGTCCTTTTATTGCTTTTAGAAAAGTAAAATACTTAAATATTTAAATATTTTTTATTTTACCTATATATAACAACTTAAGAAGATATTTTTAAGTATAGTAAAGAGCGCCCAAATATTTATGATTCCCGCTATACCATTAATCGTTTTGACATTTTCAGACCAACATTTTAGGTTTCTCCAAATAAAAAACAAAACCTTAGCTTTGTTATATTAGCTAAGGTTTTGTTTTTTCACAAAGTAATTGTGTATTTGTTCAATTGCTTGAGAAGCCATTAATTCTTTACCATACTCCATTAGACGATAAATAGTTGCTGTAGACGGATTACCATATTCCGCTAAAATAGCTATAAAATCTGCCTTCAGTAATTGAACTTGCTCCTCTTCTTCCATCCAAAGATAGAAACGCTCATCCCACGTATATAGTTTTCCGCCAGTTACATCAAGGTTATATAAACGATTCGACAGGTTAATTACGTCATCTAGTGTAGCAAACTCATAAAGTATATGCTCGCTTTCATCTAGAGTCACTTGCATTTCAATAAACTCGTCACGGAACTCATCATCTGTATCCACATCTTGATGTTCTTTCGTTACAATTACGACCATTCCTTGCGCTTGTAGAGAAAATACTTCAACTGCAATCGGGCCATCCGCTTCAAACCCTAGTTCCTTATTTGCTTCTTGCATCATATCACGAAATAATTGCTGTACTTTCGGTGCATTTCTCCACAAATCTTCTTTCGTTAACCCTCGTTCAGATAAATCATCAAATGTTAAGAAAATTTTTATCTTATTGTAATTTAATCGTTCCAGCCTCATCTCATACCCTCCCTACGTAACCAATGAATATAATTTTTATTATATGAAATAGAAAATAGATGGTTCTTTTCGAACAACTATTCTAACATTTTTAACCAATCATCCCATTCTTCTTTCGTATCACCAATTAGGCATGTTTGAATGTTCAACTGATCTCGAGCACCTATTTCTCCTATAAATCCAACAGAAAGTTTCTCACTTTTTTCTTGCAACAAATTCATGTCTTTCATCGCGTTCTTAAGTTCTCGTTCCTCATCAAAAGAGACTACTACATATGTAGGTTGTATTTGCTCAACAGCTAACAAAATACCATCTTCCACTAAGCTTGACCTAATATATATCACCTCATATCCTTTTAAACGTAAATACGTTGAGAAAACAAACCCTTTCAACATATTATTTTCTAACACGACAACTTTGTGTATAGAAGAAAATGATGATGCATTATGATACACCATTCCTAGACGAGTTTGTAAAAATGATACGACATATTGGAATTGCACCATTGTAACTTCATTATTATTTTTTAACGTTAACAATTTATTTGACACTTGAAGAACAATACTTGCTATGACTTTTTCTGTTGCATAAATACTGAAAGCCTCGTTTAACAATGCAGAAGTTGTAATTTCATCAAATTTTAACAAAGCTTGCAGTAAATCGTCCACTAAAACAACTTCTCTATCGTAATGTATTTCTTTTTGAACATTACTCTGCAAACGATTCTCTTCTAATAATTGAACTGCTTGTCCAATCATCATGCCGGAAGAAACCTTGTCCATTAACCATTTCAAAATTTGAATATGCTCTTCTGTATATAATCGATGCCCCGCATGATTCCGCTTTGGGGCAATAATTTGATATCGTCTTTCCCATGCACGAAGCGTACTCGGCTGAATTCCAATTATATTCGAAACAGCTTTTATGTTATATTTCCCGTTTAGAGTTGGCATCATTTCCCTCCGCACAACGTAATAATATGTGTTTGAGCAGGTGCTCGGAAGCGAAGTGGAATCAACGTTGTTCCATACCCATTACTAACAAAAAGAGTCATATTTGAATGCTTATATACGCCACCTTTTAAATATTTTTTAGATGGGAATAATCGAATCTGTCCTCCATGTGTATGTCCACTTAACACAAGTGAAATTTGTTCTTTTCCAGACATTTTATTTATTATATCAGGGTTATGACTAATTAATATGCGAAAACCATCTTCTTTGCAATCAGCCAACGCTAAATCTAAACGATCACGCTTCAAACCAACATCATCTACACCGAGTAAACAAATTTTTTCTCCTAGTTCAGACTCAAATACAACTCTTGTATTATCTAAAACTTTCACATTATTTTCTAATAACAAAGCATCTAATTCATGATATTCAATCTCATAATCATTATTTCCCCACACAAAATATACAGGAGCTATCGCTCTTAACTTTTGTATATTTGCAGAAATTTTCGAAAAAGGGACACCTCTTTCCGCTAAATCACCGCCAATAATCACAAGGTCTACTTTTCCTTTTACTTGTTCAATTAATGAACTTGAAATGACCCTTCTATGAATATCAGAAATAAAAAACACCTTTACTTTTTGAAAACTTTTCGGAAATTCTTCAAAAAGTAAAGTATGTTCTAACACAGTATTACGCATCGCTTCTGTATACATTACAAGAAGAAATATAATACCAATACATATGAGAGCACTTAATAAGATAATCCATATCATATATTTTTTACTCCCTTCCGCAGAAAGATAATCCTCAGTTTTTATAGTAGGTATGTTACTAGCTATCCTGTTTTGCGGACTTATCTTTTATCGGAATTTTTATTTCTTGACCTACATTTACTTCATCTTCTTGTAAATCATTATACTTTTTAATCACTTCAATCCCAGTTTCATCCGAAAAATATTGCTTCGCTATACTTTCTAAAGTTTCTCCTTCTTTTACCGTATGCGTTACTACTTTCTCAGATGTTGCCTCAGACTCAGATTTAGCTGAATCAAAGAAAATGACCTCAAACGCACTTTTCCCAGCGTTATTACCATCACTTTTCACCTGAATATATTTATCTGTATACCATAAAATACTAATTGGTAGTAATATGAATAGAAATGTTAAAACTCGGACGAAAATATGATTCATTTTAAACTTTTCTTTTTTCTCTTTATTTCTATGAATTTCACTACGCGGCGGTAAACTTTCTTTTTCTTCCACTCGCTCAACTTCTAATTCCTCTTCGAAATCAGGAATTCGTTTTCTCATGTTGTTCACCACCACCTTCCATTTATTTTCTTAATTGGAGTCCCATTATAAAATCAACAAGAAAGTGTGCAAAGATTGTTATAAATAAATTTCCTGTCCATTCAAATACATAACCAAAGACAAAACTAATGAAACAGACGAAACAAAACAAAAATGGCTTTGTTATATACCGAATATGTAACACTGCAAATACTAAACTCGCTATTACAATTCCAAAGTGCGTCTGCACTACACCTCTAAATAAAAATTCTTCTGCAAAGCCGATAATGAACGTAATAACGAGTAGGTGCATAACTGACATTCCTTGAAACATCTTATCGTTAATACCACCATCATCAAACCAAGACTCTGGAAATACTCGCATTGCAACATAATCTAATAACACAATACCAATCGCCAACAAGCCACCTATTATAAGTATAGACACCGGTTCCCACTTCCACAGACTATACACCGATTTTATATCTCGGAATAATACATATGCTAGTAAACAACCGATACCGATAATAATGAACTGTGTGATATACAGATTCAGCCTTATTTCTTTCGGACTCATATCTTCAATATTATGCCTTTGAATGTTCATCATTCCCCCATCTTTTCTAGACCGAAAAGCTTTTGTAACTCTGTTTCCCAATTATAGTCGAAATCCGATTGTTGCGCTTGTCTTTTTTTATAATCTGTTTTTGTAATACCACAATAGTCACAGCAATTTTTCAACTCGTTCTCTTTTCTATAACCGAACTGTTGTAACAAATATTCACGCCTACATTCTTTCACTTGTATCCACGATTTCATGTTTTCTAGCTCACTATATTTATTACGTAGCCTTATTTCTACTTCAGCTATTAATCTGTTCATAATTTCATCTGACAAGCCCTCTAATTTTAATTTTCGCTGTTGTATGATTCCAAGCTGTTCAAGATGATAGCGGATGAAGCGCCAATATTGTTCATTAAATCTTGCTGCATTATAACAAATTTCTTCTACCTCTTCTATTGGTAATTCTTTCGTTTGAAACATTCTTTCTTGTAGTAAAGAGAATAAAAATTGTATTTGCGACTGACTTGGCAATTCATCTTCAATTATTGAAATTGGTAAATCGTGATCTAACGGACTACATAGTAAGATAGCTATACTCGGTTCACCATCTCTTCCAGCTCTTCCGATTTCTTGTAAATAGGAAGCTATATTAGTCGGATAATGAAAATGAATAATATAGCTCGTATTCGACTTATTTACTCCCATACCAAAAGCACTTGTACATATTACAAGCTGCAACTGGTCATTCATAAACTGCTGTTGAATTAACATACGCTCTTCATGTTCCATACCACCATGATAAAAAGCGACACCAGTCACGCCTTTTCCTCTTAAATACTCCGTTAAACGTTCTGTCCACGCTCTGCTTGAACAATATACAATCCCTGGCCCTTGTAAATACATCACCTGGTCCAAAAGCGCTTCTTTCTTCTCTTCTATCGTCTCCACAAATTGTACTTCCATAGCAATATTTGGACGATCAATAGAGTATACATGCTGCGTCACTTTCTTCAAATCTAAACTCTCTGCTATATCTCGGAGTACATCTTTTGTCGCTGTTGCCGTTAATGCTAGCACGGTAGGAGACCCGATATTTTCAATGACTACATTTAGTTTTTTATAGTCTGGCCTAAAATCATAACCCCATTGTGAAATACAATGAGCCTCATCCACGACAAATAATGAAATATGAACTTTCTTCAATTCTCTTATTAACACTTCCGACTGCAACATCTCTGGTGAAACAAAAATAAATTTATATGAAGCTAATTTTTTCATCGCTTCTCTTTTTTCATGTAATGTCCGAAAACTATTAAATGCTATTACTCGGTTTTTCACAACATACTTTAATTGTGTAACCTGATCTTCCATCAAAGATAATAATGGTGATACAACAAGCACGGTTCCTTCTTGCATTAGCCCTGGAAGTTGATAGCACATAGACTTCCCTCTTCCAGTCGGGAGCATTGCTATAACATCTTTTCCTTCTAATAAATCTGTAATTACCCCTTTTTGCCCTGTACGAAATTCAGAATATCCAAACCATCTATATAAATATTCCTCAAGCTTCATTTATACCCTCCATCCGCGCCAATACAAGACGAACTTCAAAATAAGAGATACCCTCTCCAACCGCTTGTTTCAACTCACGCAACTTACGTGTTTGTAATGCCTCAATTACTTTTGTTACTTTATCTATTTTATCTTTTTCCATAAACATCTCGATTGAAAACTCTTTTTCCCGCAAAGCAATTTCAACAAAATGATCTTCTATCGTTGCAACCTTTAAATTTCTAATTGTCGCTATTTCATCTAAAGAGCGTCCTTGTCTCCAAAAATTATATGTTTTTTTCGTTGATAAACTAAATAATTCAGCTCTCTCATTTGGATAAGAGATAATCTCAGCTAATAGCGGAAATTCATTTTCTTTATCGTGAACTTCTTGTATAAAGAAGTGAATTGTACCCCAAAATAAAAAATACACCCGGAATATATCTTGTTTCGTAATTTCCGCTAATTGCTGCAATGTACAACCGATACGTTCATATCCTGTTAATCTATATGTTACAATCGTCGCTTCTACCACATCACCTTTTCCTAAAAGATTATGTATTTCTTTCCATAATCTTTTAGCCAATTCACTTCGCCTATATGGTATACCTGTTAAAAAACGTTTTACCCACATCATTATTTCTGTATCTTGTTGAATGGGAATAAACTTCGTATTATTCTGTTGTAAATTAGATATAGTTTGAATAATTAATGATAATCGTTTCCAAAATGTTTCACCTAATTCACCATAGTGTAAACCATGTAAATGCGTGGGAAAAGCATACACTTCCTCCCATGTATGTAACTGCATTTTACCTTTAGATGTTAACAAATATGTATTTTCATGTATTTCTCGAATCAAATCTGCTTGCAACAACTTTGCAACTTCACGATCATAGTCTGTTCTATTTAATGATTTATATATTCCAAACAAAAATGAAATTCGGAACATATTTCCATCTTGTAACGTTTGCGAAGATCGTTTTCCTTTTAATAAATAATAAATAGAAGAAACGGTCCTTTCACCATTCAATTGTTTTAAACAATACAATAAAGTATATTGTAGTTGCATTACCGCTTCCACCTTTCAATCTAGCTTAATTACTTTTTAGTACGATTGCACCATTCTATGTTACTCATTAAACTTATCATATCGGCACTATGTACTTGTATATAGTATATTGTACCAAACGAAATAACATTTACGTATTTTGAAAATCTTATGACATAATGCAAAAATCAGTTGACACTCTAATTGATAAGGATTATCATTATAATTTTATGTTGAAAAGTTTTAAAAACCGTTTTACAATAAGGTTATAATTTTTATGGCGAGCTTTTCACATACATATTATCAGGAGGGAAAAAAGATGGCAAAATATACAATCGTTGATAAAGATACTTGTATCGCATGTGGTGCTTGCGGCGCTGCTGCACCAGACATTTATGATTATGATGATGAAGGTATTGCATTTGTAACGTTAGACGATAACCAAGGTATCGTTGAAATTCCAGATGTATTAATTGAAGATATGATGGATGCATTCGAAGGTTGTCCAACTGACTCAATTAAAGTTGCTGATGAATCATTTGATGGCGACTCTTTAAAATTCGAATAGTCTTTTATTAACTTCAAAAAATATCCCTCATTCATATGAGGGATATTTTTTGTTTTCTATTTTCATTCTACTTAATAAAAAACCACTAGTAGTTCCATACTACTAGTGGTTTTATTTTATATTTTATGCATTTTTCATTTTTGCAAACACCCATACTTTCAGGCGTGAGAATAACGCTACAAATACAATTGTCACAACAATTCCTTTAATTAAATTAAATGGTAAGATTGCCGTTACAACCGTTGTTCTTATAGCCTCGCTAGACATAGCTGGTGAATTTAAAAACCAAGTGTAAGCTGGGAATATAATGATGTAATTTAATACACTCATAATGAGCGCCATTGTAATTGTCCCTAGCATTAATCCTGTCGTTAAACTCTTAACAGTACGATACTTTCTAAATAAGAAAGCTGCCGGTCCAATAAATAAACATCCTGCAATAAAGTTAGCAATTTCTCCAACTGGCACTCCCGTTAAACTCCCTTGAATTCCGTAATGTAAAATATTCTTTATCGCCTCTACAATTATCCCTGCAACTGGCCCGAAAATAATTGCTGCAATTAGAGCTGGTACATCACTAAAATCAATTTTTAAAAATGGCGGAAGCCCTGGAAACGGGAAATCCAACATCATCAGTAAATATGCAATACTACTTAGCATCGCTACACTCACCATCTGCACTACACTGTTTTTTTGTTTCATCTTTCTCTCTCCTTTTCCATCGATCATCTCATGGAAAGTGGAAAGGTTCTGCTATGCCTACTTTTTCATAGAACGAAAAAACCCTTTGTGTTTTACACAAAGGGAGAATTTAAGGCACATCAAACAGACGTTCAAATTCATATCTTTTTTGAACGCTTGAACCTCCATCTTCTCCCATCCAGACTATACTGTCGGCTTTGGAATCACACCAAATCCTGCCTTAACGGCTCGCGGGCTTAGAACAAAATCACATATAGTTCATCACCGCCGGTCGGGATTTTCACCCTGCCCCGAAGATAGACCGATATTCTATTTTCCACTTTATTATACAACAACATAATCGTATTGTGAACAAAAAAAGCGTAACTTATTAAAAATAAGTTATTAATTTTATATAATCAAAACCAATCACTATATTTTACAATACACCCCAGATTTTTTAGTATTCGGCATTTCCCCTATGAATCCCCTAGTCATATATAATGAAAAGTGATAAGATGTTGAATTGTTAAGATAAGAACATTTTCTGGATTATGGAGGAAATGTCATGAAAAAAGAAAAGAGACACTCTATTCGAGAAGCAATGAAAAAAAACTTAAGAAAAGAATACTTTTACTTAAAAAAAGAATTACTTTTCTACTGTCCAATTGATTTAGGCACATTCTCAAGCGAGACATACTATGCTGCTTTCGATGAAGATGGCATCAGTATTTATCAGTATGATAAAAAAACAGAGAGTAAATTAAAACTGTGTGAGCGTCACCCATGGAAGAGTTGGAATAAAGTGAAGGTGGATCATTATTTGACAACTTCTCAATTTATTTTTCAAGGTGAGCGAAACTGGATATTATCCCTTTTCCAAAAAGGAAAAGAAGCTCAAAAAATAATTGAAGAGCACACATCTTTACAAACTGAAGTTGTTTCCCGCTCTTTCTTAAAAAAACTTCCAGGATTCCGTTCTAATGCACCGTTGAATAAATACATCGGCAGCATTTGCTACACTGCACTTATTGCATTTTTATTAAAATGGATGATTCCATTTCAAGCACCACAAATCGCCCTGTACTCCATTTCAATCGGTTGTATGCTTCTTGGTTTACTTTGTTTGACAATCGGTTTAATTGAACCGACTATTGTACTATTTCGAACGAACGAAAAAACAAGAACGAAAGTATTTTACTTATATAGCTACTTAGCTATTTCTGGATTTATATGTGTCTTTATTTTTTGGTAAAAAAAAGAGCTAGTTTAACTAGCTCTTTTTTTACTTTACGTATAATTGTTGATTTGGATAAATCCGATCTTGCTGCAGTCCATTTTTATCTTTAACTTCCTTAACTGACATACTAAATTTCCGTGCAATACTAACTAAAGTGTCCCCTTTTTGGACGACATATAAGGATGAGGAAACAACTTCATTTCTCTGTTCATTTAGAACAAGCAATGGATTCATCGCATTCTTTTTCGCCATCGTCCATCTTCCTTGATGAACTTCTAAATGTAAGTGTGCACCTCTCGATTCTCCTGTATTTCCTACTTCTCCAATTATTTCTCCTTTTGAAATATAATCCCCTTGAACTACATATCTCTTATTTAAATGCGCATACACGGCCTCATATTCTCCATGTTTAATAAATACAACGTTTCCATAACTACTTGAATAATAAGACTTTGTTACCTTACCTTCTTGAATAGCTGCCACAGGCGTGCCAATCGGTGCCGCTATATCTATACCGTAGTGTTTTCCATGCCTTGTCCCAAAATAATCACTTATCTGCCCTTCAACAGGCCATGTCCATTGATTTCCCTCTGCGTACACATGTAATTGAGATAAAAACAATACCGTCAATAACATGACGCCACATTTTAACACTTTCATATACATCCTCCGTTTTCTAATTAACACCATACCTTCTCTTATTTTGGTATATTACAGAAAAAAGTATACAAAAAAAAGAAAGTGAATCACTCCACTTCCTTCTCGTTTTTATCACGAAAAACGATTGCACTGCGATTATACTCCACATCTTTTACTTGTAATCGAGCGTTTATTACTCTAGCTACCGCAAACAAATAATCAGATAATCTATTTACATACTTTAGAACAACTTCATTTATTTCCCCTTCTTTTTGCAAGGACACTACACATCGTTCTGCTCGCCTTACAACTGTACGCGCAATATGAATAGCAGCTGCGGCTTCGCTTCCACCTGGTAAAATAAAACGCTCTAACGGCGGTGCTTCTTCTATATACGAATCAATCCTTCTTTCTAAGCTTTCAACCATTTCAACCGTTACTTTATAAGGAATTTTCCCCTCTACTATCGCCAAGTCTCCCCCGCAATCAAATAGTTCATGTTGAATATTTTCAAGTTCATTGTAAATATCTTCAAAAGATCCGCCTTGTAGCTTAGTCATTGCATATCCAATATGAGAATTCGCCTCATCTATCGTGCCATATGCTTCAACTCGGATATTATCTTTATCCACTCTGCCGCCTATTACACTTGTTGTCCCTTTATCTCCTGTTTTCGTATATAATTTCATCGCTTCACGACACCCCTCTTGCTATTCTTCATTCGACTAAGATAGAAAAAAAGTTCTACTGTTATTTATTTAATTGATTTTACAAAAAAATAAAAAACAGTAGAACTTTATTCATTATCAACTTTAAAAACGTATATCTAAATTATACGATTCGGTAAATATACAGAGAATGTAGTTCCCTCTCCAACAACACTTGAAACAGCAATTTTACCATCATGGCCTTGCACAATATTTTTTGCAATCGCAAGCCCGAGCCCCGTTCCACCTTTTTTCCCACGTGTTCTTGCTTTATCAGCTTTGTAGAAACGATCAAATAAAAATGGAATATCTTCTTCTGGAATACCAGCGCCCGAATCTTGTACTTCAAAAGTAAGACCATTATTTTTCGTATTAATTACAAGCGTTACATGTCCGCCTGCATTCGTATGACGAATTGCGTTATCAATTAAATTCGTCAATACTTGTTCCATACGATCTGCATCAAACGGGTATTGTTCAATTGGATTCTGGAAATCAACCGTTAATGCGACTTCTTTATCCTTTGCAATTCCTTGGAATTTACGACCTATTTTTTCAACGAAAGGATGAATATCAACTTCACCTATATGTAACTCTACATTACCACTTTCCATACGCGCTAAATCTAATAGTTCATTTACAAGTTTACCTAAACGAACAGATTCATCATAAATGATTTGAACGAACTCATTAATTTCTTCTTTCGTTTGCACAATATCATCTAAAATCGCTTCACTATACCCTTGAAGCATTACCATCGGTGTACGAAGTTCATGTGATACGTTTGCAATAAAGTCTTGACGCATCTTCTCAAGACGGCGTTCTTCCGTCATATCACGTAATACAGCTACAGCGCCACGAATTTTCGTTTGGTTGTAAAGCGGCGTCATAAGAACTACATAGTTCCCTTTTTGTAAATTAATTTCAACCACTTGTTGTTGTTCACTTTCTACAACGAGATGGAATAGTTCAACAAGTTCAGAAGGTAGTTTTTTACTGAGCTCTACTTCCTTTTCCTCTTGCCAAACTTGTAAGAAATGTTCAGCCGGCGGATTAATTACAACGACTTCACCTTCTTGATTTAACGTAATAACCCCATCTGCCATACTACTTAAAATACTTGCTAACTGTTCTTTTTCTTGCTGCAAGGCATTCATATTAAACTTCAACTGTTTCCCCATTTGATTTAAGGCCGTTGCAAGCTCACCAATCTCATCCTGAGATACCATAGGTGCTTTCGCATCAAACTTCCCACGCGCGACCTCAAAAGCAACCTCACGCATTTTACGGAGTGGTGCTGTAATTCGAGTAGATAAGAAGAATGCAAAGAACGTTGTTAATATAATCGCAATCCCTGCTGATAAGAATATAAAATCAGTCGTTCTCTCCATACCTTGTATCGGTACTTGTAAAGATTCGTATACGAACACTGCACTTTGATTTTTTGAATGCACTGGTTTTCCGACAATCATAATATCATTTTCAGTGTTTTTATTCTTTCTACTATTAGAGGCTTTTCTAATGTTATTCTTAATTTCTTTTTTGTCTGTAAAAACAGCCGCTAATTCTTTATCTTCTTTCAAATCATCCATTGTAAGAGTGACTAACCCTTCTTGTTTCGGCGAAGAAGATATTTCTTTACCATCTTCTACAATAATAATCCTTGAAAGGGGATCAGAGAATTTGTACGCGATATTCTCAATCGTTTTTACATCGGCACCTTCTTCAATTAACTCTGAAACACTTGTTGCAACTTTTTGAAGCCTAGCTTCACTCATATCAACATAATATGTTCTAAAAAACTGTGAAAGTAAAATCGCAACAAATCCAAGAACAAACGAAACGAGAAGTAATATAGTCATCCATAACTTCCCTACTACACTTCTCCAAAGCATCAGTCGTTCACAACCTCAAATTTGTAACCTACGCCCCAAACGGTAACAATCATCTTCGCAGCATCTGGTGATTTTTTGCTTAACTTCTCACGTAAACGCTTTACATGCGTATCAACTGTACGTAAATCTCCGAAGAATTCATATTGCCATACTTCTTTTAACAATTGCTCACGATCAAATACCTTATCAGGCGCTTTCGCTAAGAATAATAGTAATTCGTACTCTTTCGGTGTTAAGTTTACTTCATTACCATCTGCTGTAACACGGTGTGCATCATTATCAATTGTTAAATGAGGGAACACAGTAACATCTTTTGTCGTTGTATCTTGTGTAAAGAACGTTGTTGGTACAGAACGGCGTAAGACCGCTTTCACACGAAGCACTACTTCACGTGGGCTAAATGGTTTCACAATATAATCATCAGTTCCTACCTCAAACCCTTGTACTCGGTTTACTTCTTCACCCTTCGCTGTCAACATAATAATTGGCGTCGCTTTTTTCTCACGAACCCCTTTACACACTTCAATACCATCTTTACCTGGCATCATAAGATCTAATAGGATTAAATCGTAATCATTTTGTAACGCCATTTCTAAAGCTGTATCACCATTGTCCGCTTCTTCAATTGTGTATTGTTCTCTTTCTAAATACATTTTCAACAAACGACGAATACGATCCTCATCGTCTACAATTAAAATTCTTGATTCATTTTCCATTTCTACCCGTTGTGTACTTTTACCACAACGGTTTACACCTACCCTTCTACACTAGTATGTTGCGCTATTCTCGTTTATTTAAGCAATCTTCTAAATGTTTCACTTCCCATATTATGCTTCACAAGAATAATAAAGTTTGTTCAATTTTTTTCCAAAACTATGTATTTTTTTTGAACAGGATATAATGTCCTCGACATCATTTTACAAAATCAACCGCTACTTTGTCATGTTTTTCTCAAAAAAGAAGAAAAATTGACAAAAATAAAATAGGAAAGTGACATTCACTCTCCTATTTTATTTCTCTATGCGTATGAATGTAAACCCGCGATAATTAAGTTTACTACAATAAAGTTAAACATAATGATTGCAAAACCAATTACCGCTAACCACGCTGACTTCTCTCCGTGCCACCCTTTTGATAAGCGTAAATGTAATACCGCCGCATAAAAGAGCCAAGTAATAAGCGCCCAAACCTCTTTTGGATCCCAACCCCAAAAACGTGTCCACGCTATTTGAGCCCAAATCATGGCAAAAATTAATGCACCTAATGTGAAAACCGGGAATCCAATTGCAATAGAACGATATCCGATTTCATCCAGTAAATCACTATTTGTATTCTTTACTAACGGCTGAAGTGCTGCCGATACTCGTTTGCGTAAAACAAGTCTTAATACAATATAAAGTAATGTCCCAACTAACACAGACCAAATTACTGTATTTAATTTTTTCGCATTTACAATCGCCGGAACTTCAACTGTCGGCTCTAATTTATTTTCTGTCAATAACTTTCCTTCGTGCGGTCCCACTAAAGCCGGAAGATTGTACTTCATTTCCACTTGTTGTTCATTTTTATCAACCCATTGAAACTTCGCTTCATATTTCATACTAGAAAATACCGTTGTCACTCCAATAAAACCAACTGTACAAACAAGTGTGAACACTACCGTTTCTAACCAAAATGTACGTTTGCTTCTCGTTGATTGATCTACATTCTTCAATAAATACATAACGCCCGTAATAAAACTAATTGCTAAAATTGCTTGTCCTGCTGCTGCAGTCGTCACGTGAATATGCAACCAATTACTTTTTAAAGAAGGAATAAGCGGAGATATTTCCCTCGGAAACATACTTGCATAGGCAATTAATAAAAGTGCAACTGGTAATGCAAAAAGTCCGATTATACTTACGCGATACATAAAATACATGACAATAAATGCTCCGACAAGCATCATGCCGAAAAATGTACCGAATTCAAAAAAGTTACTAACTGGTGCATGTCCTGATGCAATCCATCTTGTAACAAAATATACTGTTTGTGCAATAAACCCTAAAATTGTAATCGTTATTCCTATATTTGCCCATTTATGACCTTTTTCTTTAATTGCTCCCCCGAAAAATAGAGTTGCAATTAAATATAAAATAAATGCGGTAAAGAGAAAGTTACTACTTATTTGCACCATATCGTTTCCCCACCTTAACTAATTTTTTTATCCACTACTTTATCGCTTGGCTGCGGAATTGCCGTACCTTCTAGTACTCTTTCAATATCTTTCTTTAAACCGAACCAATTTTTATTCGTGTGTCCTGCAATCCACCATTCATCATTAACGCGTTGTATCCAAATACGACGATGATTCCAATACATCCCTTGAATGACACCAACCATAAATATAAATCCTCCAATACCGAGAATCCAAAGCGTTAAATCTTTCCTTACAGTAAGTGCTGTTGCATTTTGCATTTCCACACCTGCAAACGACATTTTATATTTATTATTTCCATCAGGTTCTATATTTTGCTGAATACCAACAAAACTCACTTCACCATCTGGTGTTTCAGGCGTAAACATTTTAAACACAAATGCAGGGTTGTTTGGTAATTTCGTTTTCGTATTTGGTCTTCCATTCTCGTCAAAATAAAAATCTGGGAAATAGCTTAATAGTTCTAAAGAATAACCTTTTCCTAAATCATATTTTTCTGTAGGGTTCGTTAAATCAACTTTGATCGGTCCCCACTTTTGATTATTTTCTTTGTTTTGCAGGTTAAAGGACATACTTTTAAATTCATTTTCTTTATAATCCACTTGATAAACAGCAAATTGATCAAATTTCAGCGGTTCATTCACTCGAATTTCCGATTCTTTTACTTTTTCTAATTTCGGTTTTTGTCCTGCTATATTTTCGCCGACCGCTTTATATAATACAGCATTCGTTTGGAAGTTTTTCGCAATCACTTTATCGCCTACACGATCAATCGCTTCATCAAAAACTTCCTTGTCCTTACTTTTATCATAAACTTCCTTAATAAATTTCTCGTTTTTTAAATAGTATTGACCATCCGTTCCTGGTATTTCTTTCGTTTCACCGTCACGTAACCAAAGGGCTTCGTCTACGTACATACTCGGTAAAAAACGGAGCATTGCACCGAATAAAAAGATAATGAGACCAATATGATTCACATATGGACCCCAGCGTGAAAACCGTCCCTTTTCCGCCAAAATATTTCCGTCTTCCACTTTCACGTTATAGTTTCTTTTCTTTAAATTCTTTTGCACTCTTTCAAAATCACCATCTTGCGGTGTACCAGTACCGTATAATCTTTGTCTCTTTAAAAAGCTAGTGTGTCTTTTCACCCCTTGCTTCTTTAAAGCTTTATAAAGTGGAATGACACGGTCTAAGCTACATATCACAAGTGAAATACCAATTGAAGCAATTAAAATCATATACCACCATGAACCGTATAAATTATTAAATCCTAATTGATAGTATAGTTGCCCTAAAAATCCGTATTCTTGCTTATAATATTCAGCTGGTGCAATTCCTGGAGTTATGTACATTTCTTGCGGAAAAATAGTTCCTATTGCTGATGCAGCTAAAGTGATTACAATGAGCCATACACCCACTTTTACAGAAGAGAAAAAGCTCCAAATTTTATCGACTATCGTTTTTGTTTGTGTGAGAGATCTCCGAGCACTCCCCTCATAACGCATATCCAATAGTTTTATATTTTCATTGCTTTCAAATGGTTTCCCACACGCTTCACAAAAAACAGTTCCTATCGGATTCACATGTCCACATTCACACTTAATTTCTTTCAACACTCTCACCGCCCCTATATCTATATGTACTATTGTATATTCTACCCTCAAGTTACCGCAATACTCAGAATTTTTAAATCAGAGGCACTATAAGGATGCACCTCATATGTAAAGGCTTTCTTTATTACGGAGTAATTTTCTTTAAATACTCTTCCAATTGTTCTATCGTTTGTTCACCTTTAATCTCTTGAATCACCTTACCATCCTTATCAATCAAGAAGCTTGTTGGTAACGGTATTACTCCATACGTTTTTATAATTTCTCCACCTTTATCAATTGCGACTGGGAACTTAAGATCGTATTGTTTCACAAAATTCTTAACAGCAATATCCGTTTCATCTGCATCTAACGCAATAATTTCAACGCCTTTTTCTTTATACTTTGGATATAATTCGTTCATATAAGGCATTTCTTTTTCACACGGTTTACACCAAGTGCCCCAAAAGTTTAAAAATACACCTTTTCCCTTTAAATCTTTTAATTCAATTTTCTTTCCTTCTAAATCTGTTACAACAAAATTAGGTGCTTCTTTTCCGATTTGCATTTTCTCTTCTTTAGTGAAATATCCTTGATAAAGTGTAAATCCTACAGCACCGCATAAAATGAGTAGAATCATAACGCGAAATAATAAGCGATTTTTTTTCATATTGTCTCCCCTCTCTTCGACGAGTGATAAATATATGTATTTTTTAATAAATCACCAGCGGAGCATTCCACTGGTGAAAGTTTCACACTATCGATTAGCGCGGCTTTGTAGAAGCCAATGCACGTAATTGTTTCACCTCATGTGGTGACAATTCTCTCGCATCACCAGGGCGCAAGCTACCCACTTCTAAAAAGGCGTAGCGTTCACGCTTTAGTTTCACTACTTTACAATCTAACGCTTCAAACATGCGGCGTACTTGACGATTACGTCCTTCATGAATCGTTAATTGTACAATCGCAGTCTCTTTACGCTTGTCCCAAGAAATAATTTTCACTTGTGCTGGTGCTGTTTTCCCATCTTCTAATGCAACACCTCGTTCTAACATGCGAATTTTCTCACCTGTTAATGGTCCTTTAATTTTTGCAACATACGTTTTTTCAACTTTATATCTTGGATGCATTAATACATTTGCAAATTCCCCATCATTTGTCATCAATAATACGCCAGACGTATCATAATCTAAGCGTCCGATTGGGAATAAACGTTGTCTAATTTCAGGGAAAAAGTCTGTTACAACACTTCTTCCTTTATCATCTGATACACTTGAAATTACGCCAGTTGGTTTATATAGTAAAAAATAAACAGGTTCTTCTTTTTCAAGAGGGATGTTATTTACTTCTACTTTATCTTGAGGAGTTACTTTCGTTCCTAACTCCTTCACTATTTTTCCATTCACTTTTACTTTTCCTTGCTGAATTAATTCCTCAGCCTTTCTTCTCGATGCAATACCTGCTTGCGCAATCACTTTTTGTAATCGTTCCATTTCTTTTTTTCACCTCGAATTTATCTTACCTTACATTAGAAAGACTTGGCAACCGCATACGCTTGACGGCTATTCGCTTCATCTTACTTAAACAACATAGCGATGATAATAAACATATAAAGGGCAAATCATGTTTTTACCTTTTATTATTGTCCATACTCTTCATATTGCTCACAATAAAAGTTCATCATTTTGTCAAAAATACCGCATAAAAAAACCACTATTAAGCAACACCTTAATAGTGGTCGTATACGTATTATAAGCGAAATAGCATAAAAAATGAATAGCCGCCTTACTTAAACATTAAAGAAACAAACACAATTGAACAAATAATCCCGATTAAATCGGCAAAAAGTCCTACTTTTAATGCATCTCCCATTTTTCTAATTCCAACAGCTCCGAAGTATACTGTTAAAATATAAAAAGTCGTATCTGTACTCCCTTGCATCGTAGAAGCCAATCTTCCAATAAACGAGTCTGGCCCATATGTGGCAATTAAATCGGTCGTAATACTTAAACCAGCAGAGCCTGAAATAGGGCGTATAAGTGCTAGTGGAACAATTTCTGCTGGGACATGAATTAAATCTAACATCGGCTTCATTACTGATATCATTGCATCTAACGCTCCAGATGCCCGAAAAATCGAAATAGATACAAGCATTCCAACCATAAACGGTAAAATAGAGATCGCAATTTGAATCCCTTCTTTTCCCCCCTCAACGAACGATTCATACGTCGGCACTTTCTTTATCGTGCCATATAAAAGGATAAAACCGATTACACAAGGGATTACCCATAATGATATCGTATTGACAATACTCATTTTTTCCGCCCCTTCCTACTCCTTCTTCGGTAAAAATAGCGGTCAATCCAAATCGCTCCGATCATAGAGAGTACTTGTGCAATGAATGTTACCCCAACAATTTCAGTAGGATTCGCTGATTCATACGTCATTCGAATCGAAATGACAGTAGTAGGAATTAAAGTAATCGCTGATGTATTTAATGCGAGAAACGTCACCATAGAACGGCTCGCCGAATCCTTCCCTCCATTTAACTCTTTCAATTGTTCCATCGCTTTAATACCAAGAGGGGTTGCTGCATTCCCTAATCCAAAAAAGTTCGCCATCATATTCGATAAAATAAATCCCATTGACGGATGATCTTTCGGTATTTCTGGAAACAACCTTTTTACTATCGGCATAAAAAGTGACACTAACTTTTTTAACAACCCTGCTTCCTCTGCAATTTTCATTAAACCGAGCCAAAATACTAATACACTAATAAGTCCTATACAAATTGTTACTGCATCTTTTGCTCCGTCAAATACGGCTTTATTTATTGCTTCCATCGTTCCATTTATCATGGCATATACAATCCCTATGACTGCCATCGCTACCCATACGAGATTAACCATCGCTCCCAACACCTATCATATGAGAAAAAATTTCTTTCACATTATTCCAATACATTCCCGTTGTAGCTACTAACTTTCGTTTACTATAAAATAAATTCCGTTCTCCAACTTTCTCATTGCCAACATAAATTTCCGTCTTCCCAACCTTTACTCCATCCGTAAGTTTTGCACTTTTATCGAGTTCAACTTTTAATACTACGTTCTTTTTTTCTTCTTCAGTTAACGGTACCGAAAAACTATTTTTCGTATAAACATGATTGGCATATTTCTTTTCAGTTATTTCAGCAAGAGCTCCTTGTCCTACAACGTTCGTTTGCTTGAAACGTTCAAAACCTTTATCAAATAAATTCATATGATCATCCCAATCACTAGAAGCACTCAAAGTTACGACAATTAAATCTAGTCCATCTTTTGATGCTGTTGTAACAAGTGTCCGTCCTGCTTTCTTCGTAAAACCTGTTTTTCCTCCTGTCGCAAATTCATAATAAGATGTCACGAGTTTATGTTTGTTTTTCCACGGATAATCCCACGAATCTGATTTATACGTTTTTGTCCCAAAAATCTTCTTAAAGGTTTCATTCCCCATTGCATACTTTGTTAAAAGTGCCATATCATAGGCTGATGAATAATGAGATCCATCTCCATCCAAACCATGTGGGTTTGAAAAGTGAGTATCTTTCATTCCAATTTGTTTCGCCTTTTCATTCATTAAATATACGAACCCTTCTATACTTCCTCCTACATTTTCAGCAATTACTTGTGCTGCATCATTACCAGATCTAAGCATGAGTCCGTATACTAAATCCTCTAACTTCACTTTCTGTCCAGGTTTTAAATAAATTGCTGATCCTTCTACTCTCACCGCTTCATTACTAACCGATACCATTTCTTTCATTTTTCCTGATTCAGCAGCTAACAAGGCTGTCATAATTTTTGTTATACTAGCAATTTTTTGTGGCTCATGTTCTGCTTTTCCGTATAATACACGACCGGACTGTTGCTCCATTAATACAGCATTTCGAGCACTGACATTACTGTTCATCTTTGCATATGTAGGAATTGGTATAACGCTTGCATACATAATAAGAAGCGTGATTATTACACAAATTCGTCTCATATTTCCCCCCACGTCCTTTTGGCACTTTTTGTACAAGTGTATGCTTGGCCTTTTAAAATATGAACGAAATCTCTTTCTCCTTCTAATAAAAAAGACGCAGAGAACCTGCGTCTAATACGGTGTCCATTCAATTTGTTTCGCACTTTCAAATCTTTTTTCTACATCAGGCCAATTTACAACATTCCACCAGTTTTTAATATATTCATCTTTTCGATTTTGGTATTGTAAATAATACGCATGTTCCCACACGTCTAGCACGAGGAGCGGTATCGTATCCCATTGTGTAAATAATTGATGAAGTGTACTCTGCAAAATTTCTAATCTTCCAGATCGTGGTACCCAAACGAGAAGCGCCCAGCCTGATCCTTCCACTTTAGAAGCTGCTTCTGTGAAATGTTTTTGAAAACGTAAAAAACTCCCAAAATCTTGTTCAATCTGTTGTGAAAGAGCCCCTCTTGGACTTCCGCCACCATCTTTTTTCATGTTATTCCAAAATATCGTGTGTAAGTAATGACCTGATCCATGAAAAGCCGCTTCTCTTTCCCAATGCTTAATTAAATCAAATTGATTTGTTTTTCTCGCTTCTTCCATCATTTTCTCTGCCTTATTTAATCCTTCCACGTAACTGCGATGATGTTTATCATGGTGTAACATCATAATTTCTCTAGAAATATACGGTTCTAACGCATTATACGGATAAGGTAATGGTGGAAGTGTATGCCCTCCAATTGGAACAGCTCGTTCACTATCCCCTCTTTCATATAGTTCATATTCCTCTTCTCCTTGCACGAATACTTCCTGCAAATGATGCTGAATATGTTCTACATCATCACTTATTTCATACATAAACTCTGCATCTGTATCATACTCATGCTCTTTCATACGATCTAATAACGTTTGAATTTTATAGGCAAGCATATGGACATCATACACTTCCATTGCACGGCTATCTAATACGTGAAGAACACTTTCACACCAGCTTTCTACTTCATGAAAGTAATCTGTAAATACACCTTGCTGACTCATGTTACACCTCCTTAATGCTATCCCCATAAATATATTCAAAGGAAATCCCTTATATAACTTTACAAAAGGAAAAGAAGCTAAGTCCCCTTAGCTTCTTTTTCGCAATTAATATTTGTGTAACATCTTTGTTTGGTAATCCGTCTCATAATATTCTAGTTCTTCACGCATCAATTGAAATTTTCCTTCTAAACTCTTCATCACTTGCTCTATAGATGCTGGTGGCGTTTGTTGAAAAACGATGGAGTTTTTCCCTGTATAGGCAGACCGACTATTTTCATACCAATGATCACCCTTTGGTGAGAAAAACTCTGCAATTACTTGATGATAAATTTTATATAAAATTTTCTCAGCTGCTGTTTTTCGAAATGGCTGGCTATTTAACAAAACAAAACATGCATCATGTCCTTCTTCACAAAAAACGAGAAGACGTCTTATTGATGCTAATAACCCTTTATAATATTGCTCGTTCCCTGCTGGTTTTTCTTCTAATAAAGAAGGCAACGTATGATAATTTACATAATTGGTTATCAAAGTAATAACGTCTTCTAAAAACATAGAAACTTGTTCTGTTTGATTTTCAACCATTAGATTAGACATTTTTCCCTCTCCTTTGTCATTTCACGCTATTTCTACTCTTTTATTTTTATGTAATTCAGCTAATATTTCTTGTACTTTCACCACTGTTTCCTCATCAAAATATTGTTGGAATGCTTCTATATTATTTAAATATAAACGTTTTTGCATGCGATGCTCATTCTCTTTCAGTAAACAACATATCGCTACAATATCCCGTAAATATATGTCTTGTTTTTCTACTTTACATACTGGATTTCCTTCAAAAGGAGTAATTTCTTGTAAAACTTCTTCAAAATATCGAACGTATAAAACGGAAAAAGTTCTCTCTTTATTATTTAATATATATGTCACTTCAGATCTATTAAAGAAATCTTCTGATGTATTAGGTTTCGCTTTCTCTAACTCATATCCCGCATAACCTATTATAATCATCTACTTCCCCTCTCTTCCTTCTTTCAATTCATTTTAACTTAACTTTCTGATAAACGAAATACTCTTTTAAATATAACCCATATAAAAAATAGCTTCCCTATACAGGAATTTACCTTTTTATTTTTCTTGAAGTTTGTCATAATAATATTATTGTCTCAGTTTTCTTATACAAGGAGAGTTGTATTTATGTCGTTTTCATGGAAACGTTTCTTACAAATCGGGAAAATTATCTTCCCATTTGTTGTATTAACAATTGTATTCTTTCAAGCAAAAAAAGAATTAGCAGGCATTTCTTTTTTAGAAGCAATCAATACAATTAAAAACATTCCAACCGGAGGAGTCTTTTTAGCAATTACACTTGGTGCATTTGCCGTATCAACAATGTTCTTTTATGACTATGTTATGCTTCGTTATTTAAAAGCTGATATACCAGTCCAAAAGATTTTTCGTATCTCATGGATTGCTAATACTTTAAATGGATTTATTGGGTTTGGTGGTCTCGTTGGAGCTGGTGTACGCACAATGCTTTATCGTCCATACATAAAAGAAAATGGCAAACTTATTAAAAGTATCGCCTGGATGACAACTGCTTTTATTAACGGACTCGCAATTCTTTCTTTCCTCGGTCTTATTGGAATATTAGACACAAGTTTTATTTTGCATGAAAAACCGTGGCTATGGCCTGTTCTTATTTTCTTCGCCCTTTTCGTCCCTATATACATTGGCTTTTCTAAACTAAAAAATAGAAAACCAAAGCAAACCGAAGGGCAAGAAGAAGGGGAAGAAGAAAAAAATCCAACTGTTTTATACTCATTAGTTTCATTAGTTGAGTGGGTATCTGCCGGTATTGTTATGTACGTCATACTAATATTATTTGGTATCGATATCGAATTTCAAAAGTTTTTAGGCGTGTATGTAATTGCTGCTTTAGCTGGTGTTGTTAGTCTTGTTCCTGGTGGACTTGGTTCATTTGATCTTGTCTTTTTAACTGGGCTCGGACAATACGGCATTGATACAGGCGTATTACTACCTGCTATGTTATTATATCGCCTCGTCTATTACATTTTACCTTTCTGCCTTGGTCTTATTTTTGCAGCTTTTGAAATGACAGGCGTGGCCATTAAAAAGTTTGAAGATAAACCTTTTATTGCGCCTGCATTAGAAACAACTGGTGTTATATGGACTTTGCAGCGTGATTTTCTAGGAAAACTAGGTTCATGGGCCTCTGCTGCTTTAACAGTATTTGCTGGATTAATGGTTATTTTATCAACCATTCTACCGACAAGTATAAACAGAGCACACGCCTTACATATTCTAGCTCCAAAACATCTTATTCAATTTTCTTTTAGCTTATCACTAACATTTGGTATTCTCCTCCTGATCCTTTCGCGAGGGATATATTATGGAACAAAGCGTTCTTACTATATGACGATTGTTTCTTTAATCGGAGCAGCCATCTTTAATACGCTAAAAGGGATTGATATTGAAGAGACGTTTATTTTATTAATCGTACTCGCTGTATTATATATGCTTCGTAAAAGATTTGTACGCGAGAAAATGGAAGTCTCACTTTCTGATATGGTAAAAGTTTTTATATTCTTACTCATAACTTTATATTTATATAAAAACTTAGGTATTTTATTTGCAGGTGCAAAAGAAGCTTTTAAACCTGATTTTGTCGTTCGTAATATTACGCAAGTGAAACGAAGTGCATTAGCAGCTGCCTTTTTCGTTCCTACATTTTTACTGATTGGCTCACTCATTGCCAATCGTTATCGAAATGAATTTCCCGGGCAACCAGCTAATGATAAAAGGTTGCAAAACTTTTTAGATGAACACGATGGTAATGTACTTAGTCATTTAGGATTTTTAGGAGATAAACAATTTTTCTTCAGTAGTGATGGGAAAGCGCTCCTTCTCTTCTCTATAACTGGAAAACGTCTCGTTGTGCTAGGTGATCCAATTGGGGATCCTTCCTCCTACCGTACTGTGTTACAAGAGTTTTTAACTGAGGCTGATCGATTTGGATACATTTGTGTATTCTACCAAATAGAAAGTAAATGGATGAGTTTATATCATGATTTTGGTTACAACTTCTTTAAACTTGGTGAAGAAGCTGTCGTTGATTTGAACACATTTACAATAACAGGAAAAAAACGAGCCGGTATGCGAGCGACTTTCAACCGTTTCGAACGAGAAGGCTATACATTCTCTATTCATCAGCCACCATTCTCAAACGAATTATTTGAAGAGTTAAGAAAAGTTTCAGATGCGTGGCTCGGCGGAAAAAAAGAGAAAGGTTTTTCACTCGGATACTTTGATCGTGAATATATTAGCCGAGCACCTATCGCTACATTATGTGATGCTGATGGAAAAATCATTGCATTTACAACCTTTATGCCCGTATATCAAGACGGATCATTGTCTGTTGATTTAATGCGCTATTATCCAGATGCACCTAGCGGCATTATGGATGCAATTTTCATCCACCTATTCCAGTGGGCAAAAGAAAATGAATACCACTCCTTTAATATTGGTATGGCACCACTTTCAAATGTAGGTTTATCGACACAATCTTTTTGGTCCGAACGAGTTGCTGCTGCCATCTTTAATAATGTTCGTTATACGTATAGCTTCAGCGGGCTACGTCATTTTAAAGAAAAATATAAACCAGCATGGAGCGGTAAATATTTAGCATTTAGAAAGAATCATTCTTTACCGATTACAATGCTCTCTGTAACAAAATTAATAGGAAAAAGAAAAAACAGCTAAACATTTAGCTGTTTTTTCTTTTTTGAACTTGTACAATAAATTCTTTTTCATATTTCTTACCATTTATATAGAAATCTCCCCATATTTTATACGTTCCTTCTATAGGAAATGTAATACGGTATTGTAATTGCTCATCTGTATCAACAGGTATTGCGTATAAAAAGTTTTCTCTCGTTTCGTCCACGATATAGAGCGCTTCCACTTCTCCTCTCTCTGAATGTAATTTCAATTTCTCACCCTTTTTCGCTTGGAATTGAAATGTTAACGTCGCTGGTTCATTCGGATGCAATGCACCAAATAATAGAGAAACTTCATACTCCCCTATTTTTTTTGTAAGCACACTATCGATTGGGAATTTTACTTTTTTCTTATTTTTCTCCTCTATTTCTCTCCCAAAATCTTTCTTCGCAAATGATTTCACAGACTTGTTTTTGTCTTCATATAAAAATATTGTATATCTTTCATCTTTCGCTATTTTGGAAGATACCTTATATGATCCATTCCCTGCAAATGTAGGTTTCATTTGTTGTACATGTTTTAATTGTCCGTCTACAATAACTGCCCGAATTTGATCATTCACACCACGAACTTCGTTATTTTTATTATTTAGCAATTGAAACAAAATATCTACTTTCTCATTTCCTTTTCCATTTGACACATCCCATTTTACTTCCTGAACATCACCTACAGTCTCTGTAGTTTCCTGATACTTTTTTATGCAAAATCCGCCTACTACAATAAATAGCAAAGCAACAAGTCCAATGACAAGATTTTTCAAAACATCACCTACCATTTTTATTGTCTCTGTTCATACAAAACTTCTTACATATATATTCTAGATTATGATTTATGAAATCCTCCTGCTTTGCACATATTACAAATAATTAAAAGATTTTAATTGAAAGGATTGATAGTGTATAATGCAAATGATATTGATTTCTATCAATACATTATAAGGAGGACTTTTCATGAGTGTACATATTGAAGCAAAACAAGGCGAAATTGCTGAATCTATTCTATTACCTGGTGATCCATTACGTGCAAAATATATCGCTGAAACATTTCTAGAGGACGTTACTTGCTATAATAACGTGCGTGGTATGTTAGGTTTCACTGGAACTTATAAAGGAAAACGCGTATCTGTTCAAGGTACAGGTATGGGTGTTCCTTCTATTTCTATTTATGTAAACGAATTAATCCAAAGCTACGGAGTTAAAAATTTAATTCGCGTTGGAACTTGCGGTGCGATTCAAAAAGACGTAAAAGTACGTGACGTTATTATTGCAATGACAGCTTGTACGGATTCTAATATGAACCGTTTAACATTCCCAGGTTTTGATTTTGCCCCAGCTGCAAACTTTGACCTTTTAAAGAAAGCTTACGATGCTGGAACTGAAAAAGGCTTACACGTTCGTGTTGGTAATGTTTTAACAGCAGATGTATTTTACCGCGAAAGCATGGACATGGTTAAAAAACTTGGAGATTATGGTGTACTAGCAGTAGAAATGGAAACAACTGCTCTTTATACATTAGCAGCGAAATACGGTGTAAATGCGTTATCTGTATTAACAGTAAGCGATCACATTTTCACTGGTGAAGAAACAACATCTGAAGAGCGTCAAACTACATTTAACGAAATGATTGAAATCGCTTTAGATGCAGCAATTCAACAATAATACATTAAAGAACTCGTCATACGTCTGTCGAGTTCTTTTTATGTGACTTTTTATTAAAAACTACTTTCAGAAGAGACAGATTTTCTCCTCTACTTTTTTGTAACGTTTGTTATAATTAAGAAATCATTTACAGTATTTCTCACAAGAGGTGACGCAGTGAAAAACAGAAGTATAGTCTTTAAACTATTTTTATTAACATCAACATTATTTACAATCATATTCCTCCTTTTTTTCTTAGGACAATCTCTATTTTTAGAGAAATTTTACATTAATAAAAAAGTAAAAACAGTTCAAACTGCTTTTGAGAAGTTCGTAAATACTTACGAAGAAAGTGGTAAAACTTATGAGGAAATTCGAAAACTAAAACAAGAATTTCATGATAAAACAAATGCTGAAATGCAGTTTTTAAATACGAACGGCATTATTAAAAGTGACAATAATTTCTACATTGATGTAATTAATCCTAAAAATAATAAAGCATATTCCATTCCACTCAATAATGTTTTAACGCCAGAAGAATATAATAAATTCGAAAACTTAGGATTGAAAAAAGATGGGATGATAAACGTCGTCGGTTTTGTACAAGATTCCACCATAACACCACTAGAATTGACAACAAACTATAATCGATGGCAAAACGAAAATGTCAACTCAGATTTTCAATCCATTAATGGAAACCCTGCTAAAAATAGACTTACAAGCCGATCCAAAACTGTGACTCAAATTGAGTTTACTGGTATCGTATCTAAGTTACAGCTTCCATCCAAAGCAGATGTTCGTCTTGCAAATGATTTTGAAACATTACAAGCCGTTCAATATTTTGCAGAGATTATTAGAAATGGCACTGCTAACTCACACCAATTAAACACTTATATAATAGATGGTGGAGAGAATATAAAAAATAGTATCTTTGTAAAACCTATTGTGGAAAATGGAAAAATTACAGAATACGCTTTTGCGATAGCATCTTTACAACCTGTTAATGAAGCGATGCTCGTTTTAAAGGATTATTATGTTTATGCCTTAATCATCGTATTTCTCGTAATTATTTTATTATCCTTCTACTACTCAAAAATCATTGTGAAACCATTAATTAAAATGAATCGCGTTACAAAAAAAATGGCCAATTTTGATTTTAGTGAAAAATTACCTGTGACAGCAGACGATGAAATTGGCGGGCTTTCCGGTAGTATTAATACGTTATCTGTAAACTTAAAAGACCGAATCGATCGATTAAATGTTGCCAATACAAAATTACAACAAGATATTGAACGTGAACGTCAATTAGAGAAAACGCGAAAAGAATTCATTTCTGGTGTATCACACGAATTAAAAACACCACTTAGTGTAATTAGAAGTTTCGCAGAAGGAATTAAAGATGGCGTTAGTAAAGATACGATGTATTACACAGATGTTATTTTAGAAGAAACAGAAAACATGAACAGACTTATTGTTGAAATGTTAGAATTAGCAAAACTAGAATCTGGTACGTACAAACTAGATATGACGACATTCTCAATCGGTGAATTAATTCAACAAGTCTATACAAAGTTATTATTTAGCATGGAGGAAAAGCATTTACAAGTGAACGTAGATGTAGACTCTTCTATATTCGTTAAAGCGAATCGTAGTCGTATTGAGCAAGTCGTTGTGAACTTACTTAGCAATGCAATTCGCTATACGCCAGATGGAGAAAAAATACATGTCTCCGTTATAGAACTGGAAGATATAGTAAAAGTCGAAATCGAAAACACAGGAAACCCTATCCCTGAAGAAAGTCTTGAAAAAATTTGGGATCGTTTCTACCGTTTAGATGCATCTCGTAGCCGTCATACTGGAGGTACCGGTCTCGGGTTATCTATTGTAAAAAACATTTTAGACCTCCACCATGCCGAGTACGGTGTATATAACACGACTAATAGTGTTGTATTCTACTTTAATTTACAAAAAGTAAAAGAAGTCAAATAATTTGTCTTAATTTCACTAGGAGTTCACATGAAATTCACACTCTCCCTTTATAGTAGGAAACAAGTTAATCCTTTCCTTTACACACATAAAAGAGGAGAGTGCGTGAAATGAAACAAGCAGGACAACCTATTCAAAATGAAAAACAATTAGAAACTATCAAAAATATACTTTTACAATCTTCGAAACGTGATGGCTTATTATTCGTATTAGCTGTAAATTCTGGCTTAAAAGTAAGTGAAATCTTACAATTAAAAGTTAGTGATGTAATCGATGAACATGAAAATGTTCGCCATTCCATTTTATTTTACAATGAAAAAGTAAAGAAACATAAATGGTTTGCTGTAAATGAAGACTTGCAGCACGCGATCGAAGACTACATGAAAGAACGTAAAACTTGGAAACGTAATGAACCATTATTAAAGTCTCAAAAAGGAACAAAATCTATTACGAGACAACATGCATGGTACATTTTAAACAAAGCTGCAAAAGAAGTTGGATTAGAAGGGATTAGCTCACATACACTTCGAAAAACTTGGGGATATTGTGCATACAAATCAGGTGTTGATATCGCATTTTTACAACACTTCTTTGATCATAGTACTCCATCAAAAACTTTAAAGTATATCGGTATTGCTTAATAACTCTTATACATAAAAAAGGTTACCATTTATAAATGGTAACCTTTTTTATGTTTCACATTCTCTTTTCTTGTCTCTCCTATATTGTAGTGGTACTCTAATAGTAAGGGGGAGAAATTATGAACACATTAACAATTGAATTACCGAAAGAAACGGCTGAAAAACTTGATTTATTAAAACAAGCTTATGAAAAGAAAACAGGTGCTTCCATTTCTGAGAGTACTCTTGTTCAAACACTTATCTCAAAAGAGTTTATCCAAGCGATAACTCCTTTTGATTTACAACAATTCGTCACTGGAAAAGAACAGCATTAATTGCTGTTCTTTTTTTTGATATTTTATTAGGAGTTTACTAGCATTCTCCCCCGAAAAACTTCTTTGCTTCAGCCAAACCTTTTATCAAGAATCTTCCTACCCGTTAATGTCTCATAAAAAGTTTATTATTTATTTTTCGGAAAACTATTGACAATGATAATGATAACCATTATCATTTATTACGAAGCCAACAATTGATGAATCAACCAAACGCTCAGTAACATTGTTACCCCTCTTTTTCATATAGAAAGGCACTGTACATTCCCCCTGTTTGTACAGTGCCTTTCTTGTTTATTATCATTCAAACAAATTTAATTGCTCAGGCTTCGGCTCACCATATGTAATGTTCATCATTTTCATAAGCTGTTTCGCATTATCCGCTGCATCTCCGCCCGAATTATTGTTAAATAGTACATATATGTCCTTTGTCTTCTTTTTTAATTGCTCTAGTCTTTCTACCCATTCTTCTAATTCTTTATTGTTGTAGCGATATAAGCAACGAACCGCTCTCCAATTTTCCCCTTTATCAAGCCACCCATGAACATTCCTACCATGAAAACGTATTAACACCATCTCTGCATTCGTTACTTCTAATACGAGCGGTACCGAACCTATCCCGGCCTGCGGCTCATCGCAAATGGTATGAATCCATTTATCATGTTCTAGAAACTGTATCGTCTTATCTTTCATTTCGGGATAAAACCATGTTTGATTTCGAAATTCTATGGCACACGGTAAACCTTCCATTTTTTCTTTCGTATATCGAAGAAAATCCACATTTTTCTTTTTACAATCAAACCATGGTGGATATTGAAATAAAATCATTTTTAATTTATCAGCTTCTATTAAAGGCAGAATAGATTGTTTGTACACATCAAACATCTCATCAAACGTAGAAAAAGGGATTTCACCTTTCATATGTCCTGTCATTCCTTGATATGCTTTTACTATAAAAGCAAAATCTTTCGGTGTTTCCATTGCCCATTTTGCATAGTTTCGTGCAGGTTGCATCGCATAAAACGAACTATCCACTTCCACTATAGGAAAATACTCACTATATGTTCGTAATTTATTTCTATTTTCATAGGGATCTATATATAAAGAATCATGATCTCCCCACCCTGTCACTCCAATGAAAAGCAAATATATCCCTCCCTTTTTAACTTCACCTTCTATTCATTCTACTCACTTCCCGAACACTTCAGCTAATCAATTTTATTAAGTAGCCCCTTCTTTCAGAGTATCCGTATAAAAATATGATATACTAGATGGAAGAATTTTTAAATTGAGGGGTTATTTATTTATGCTTCCAAACGATGATATTGTATCTCATGAAAAACGAATAGAAGAATTAGAAAATAAAGTACGTTTTTATGAAGAACTTGTGAATCAATTACCACATCATTTCACATACAAAAATCCACATATTGGTTTACAAATAAAGAAAACGAGAACGACTCATTCCATTCAAAACATAAAAAAAGAGAATAAAGAGGCTGATTTTCAACTTACTTGCGATTCATTATTTTTATTTGAGCAACTTGAAACATACTTCATTCATATTTTTGATGCTTTTTCACATCATGTAACCTTTGTTGATGCTAAAGGAAATATCACTTTATGTAACCAAGTTGCAGCAGATGATTTTGGTGTAGTACGAAATGATATAATTGGAAAGCCAATTCAACAATTACTACAATTGCCAGAAGAAAAAATTAAAGCCCTTGAAACATTAAGGACGGGAACAGAAATATATAATGAAGAAGTTTTAGACAAAAACTATGGCATTTTAAATAACCGAATTATTCGTGATTATAACGGAGAGATTTTTAGAGTTATTAGTGTCTTTCATTATTTAAACACAGAACGTGATGCAGAGAAATTTTCTTTAGCAGGGCGAATTGCAGCTGGGATTGCACATGAAGTACGTAATCCTCTTACAACCGTACGAGGTTATTTACAATTTTTACAAGAAACTGTTTCTCCATCTAATAAAGAATTATTTAAAAACTTACTTATTCCCGAATTAGACCGCGCAAATAGTATTATTACAAAATTTTTAGCTATTTCAAAAACACGCGAATTTACAAGAGAACCGTTTCCTATTAATACATTTTTACGTGAGTATATTCAACAGTTACTAGCTAGTGAAGTCTTTTTACATAATATTTCAATTGATTATAATTTTTCTACCGAATTAGATGATGTATTAGTCCATATTGATCGTCATGAACTTGTACAAGTTTTTTTAAACCTATTTCAGAATGCTGTCGATGCTCAAGGTGAAAAAAAACTTTCTATCCAAATTACTAGTTATCGTCTAGATAATTTTGTTCGTATTACTTTCACTGATAATGGAATTGGTATTCCAACAGCCATTCAAGAGTATATCTTTGATCCATTCTTCTCAACAAAAGATTCGGGCACAGGACTGGGCTTGTCAGTAACGAAGAAAATTATTCAAAATCATAACGGTACATTAAAAATGACCAGTAATCAAGATGGTACAACTTTCACTATTTCAATTCCAATTTTGCCCAAAACAACCCTTGAAAGATTAAATGACTACAAATGAGGTACTCCTCCACAAACTGCATGCCAATTGTTAAATACCTACAACAATTAGCATGCAGTTTTTTATGTTGAACTTTTCGTCTTTACATTATATAAACCTTCTCTTTATCTTACTTATTTTTACTAAGAGGGCCAACGTCTTATTTTTTTAGAAATGGTAGTTTGTCCATCACGAATTTAGTATAAATTTCATTTTAATATATAGTAACGACTATTGATTCTATGAAAGAAAGGAATGAAAAGAGGAACAATAAAAATAAAGGAAAAGTATTTTATGGTAATGATTGTTGCGAAGTCAGAGCTTGTAGTTATATTAACATCTCTAAGTCCGAACTTACAGAATTCGTTAGACTTCTTCAATCTCTTGGCCAAGCTATTCAAGCTGTCTTTCAAAACCCTTCTCAAAATAATATCGATAACTTGATTGCTGCCCTAAATAACCTACAAAAATTCCTCAATTGCTTAGATTTATCTCCAGCACAAAAACAAATTGGAAATTCTATTATCGCTAATCTATTAACTATTTTAAAAACAAAACCTTTCTCATGCGGAGCATTGTACGTTGAGCTACAAAGCTTGCTTAATTATTTATTGTATATCGCTAAGTTATTCAAAGTAGATTGCTGCACTATCGACAAACTAGTTAAACTCATAACAGAGATCCAAACTATCCTAGTTCAATACGGGTCAGGTTGCCTTGGAGGAGGAGCAACAGGAGCTACTGGGGCTACTGGACCTCAAGGACCGGCTGGCGCTACTGGGGCTACTGGTGCTCAAGGTCCAGCTGGCGCTACTGGGGCTCAAGGTCCGGCTGGCGCTACTGGGGCTACTGGCGCAACAGGTGCCGCGGGTACTCCAATTCCTGTAACTATCGCAGCTATCGGAAACTCAAATCCACAAACTATATCCCCTGGAACAAACATCCAATTCAATCAAGTTTTTGAATTAACTAATATCTCTTTCAACGATACTTCAGATACTTTAACAATTTTAGAAACAGGCGTATATGATATTAGTTTCTCAGCGTCTACAACTTTCCCAGGATCTTCACCATTCGGATTCGGTATTTCATTCAATGGCCAACCACCTAATCGTAACTTCTCAACTAACGTTATCGGTAGTGCTGTTTCTTTCTCTACAATCGTTACTTTACAAGCTGGTACAACGATTGCTGTACAGCCTACAGCAAACACTATTTCTATTCCTAACACAGGCGATACAACTGCAACACTATCCGTATTCCGAATTTACTAATTTTCAATCAATAAGTATATTTATAATAATATGTATCGTTTAACCGTGCATTAAATCTCTCTTTATATAGAAAGGAGCACTTATTTGGGAGGATAAGTGCTCCTTCTTTACGTTTCTTTACCTCAAATTTACTCTATCTTAATCCTCATTTTGTATGATAAATAGTGAAGTCAAAGATATGAAAGAGGGATGAAAATGAGAGTTATGTCACTAATACGCATTTGGTTTTCTCTTATGGTATGCATTATTTTATGTGTAGGATTTTTTTTAACTCTAAAATATTCCACTATATCAAAAGCAGAGAGAAAAACTGTTCCATACAAACTTTTGTATACAAAACAAAGCAACATCCCTTATTCCAATACCACAAAGAATGAAAAAAAGGTTATAAAAGGAATGCTTATTACGAAAGCTTCTAGTTCCGAAGCGTTACTTCAAATTGCTGAAACGATTAAAGATCAGTATACAAATAAAAAAATCGATGAAATCACACTTTCTATCCACAATGAAAACAATGGTAATTACGAAGAAGAATTACTTTACGAGCCTATTAGTAAAGGAAAAATAATCGTCACATACGATTCTCAATCCTTTGGCAGTACAAATGTTACACTTAACGAGTAATACTATTTATCCCAATTGATATGGGCTAACAACTCGTAGAGATAGATACAGCTCCTCCCACCGATTAAAAGTTCACTTAATTTCTCATACGAAAAAGAGGCGAATTTCGTTATTCGCCTCTTTCTTTTACCAAAATGAAGGAATCCATTCTTTCACTTTATCAATCCACTCTTGTTGCTCTTCTTTTCTTTGCTGTTCCTCTTCTTTTCTTCTCTTCTCTTCTTCTTTTCTTCGTTTTTCCTCTTCTATTGTATTCAATTGTTTTTTATAATCAGCCTCAGATATGAGCGATAACTGGAATGCTTTTTGAGCTGGATTGGCATTCGCTTTTTTCATAATATCCCGGAACATTGTCGTCGTAATTTGACTCCCCCCTGGAACATAATGATCGCTATCTGTTTTATCAAACCCTACCCAAATCGCACCTACTAAATCTGGTGTGTATCCAACAAACCATGAATCCTTTGCACCGGTGCTTGGTCCATTTACAATTTGAGTAGTTCCTGTCTTACCAGCCGTATCAACATTATTAACTTTCGCCTTTTCGCCCGTTCCCTTTTCGACAACACCTTTTAATAAATATGTCATCTTTTGAGCAATTTTCTCGCTCGTCACTCGTGTCTCTTTCTTATACCACTTTCCAATTGTTTCACCTTCAGCATTTTGTATCTCTCTAATCGCATGAGCTTCCACTTGGACACCATCATTTGCAAATGTACTGTATGCTTGAGCCATTACAAATGGAGAGGTCCCAACATGCATCCCGCCTAAAGCAATTGGATACGTACGATCTTCTGGCACTAATGGAATACTAAATCGCTCTAAAGATTTCAATCCTTTATCCAATCCAATTTGTTCCAATAGCCAAACAGCCGAAACATTGTACGACTTTGCCACGGCTTCATACATTGTCACATCACCGTGAAAAGTGTGATCACTATTTTGCGGTTTATATTCTTTAATATTAAATGGTTCATCTTTTAATATATCGTATACTTCATACCCTTGCTCTAAAGCTGGTACATATACAGCCAGAGGCTTTAACGTTGAGCCAGGTTGTCTTTTTAATTGGGTTGCATGGTTAAACTGTAAAAACTGATACGGTCCTCTACCTCCAACTAAAGCTGGTACACCACCTGTTTTTGGATTCATAAGAACTACACCCGTTTGCATAAGCTGGTCTGAGCCATTATCTTTGAAATAACTCTCATTATTCACAACGTCTTCTACAGCCTGTTGTTTTTTCGGATCAAGCTCTGTGTAAATACGATAACCACCTGCTAAAATTTCATTTTGTGTTAATTCGTACTTGTCCATAGCTTCCCTAACAATATAATCTACATATTGAGAGTATTTCCCCTTGTATTTATCATCCACACCACGTTTTAACACAAGACCGCTCTCTTTTTCTTTATTATACTGTTCGTCAGAAATATATCCTTGCTCTTTCATTAAACTTAATACAACATTACGTCGTTCGATTGACTTATTAAAGTTTTTATAGGGCGAATACGCAGACGGTGCTTTAATCAAGCCAGCAATCGTTGCAGCCTCTGAAACCGTTAAATCTTTTACATCTTTATCAAAATAAGATTTAGCTGCCCTTTTTATACCCCAAGCCCCTTCACCAAAATAAATTTGGTTCATATACATTTCAATAATTTCATCTTTCGTATACGTACGCTCTATTTTTTTTGTTAAAAAATATTCCTTTATTTTTCGAGAGTATGTGCGGTCTTGTGTCAGAAATACATTTTTCGCAAGTTGTTGTGTAATTGTACTTCCCCCTGCTACAACTTCTCCTGCTGTAATATTTTTAAAAACTGCACTTATAATTCCACTATAGTAAATACCGTGATGGTTAAAAAACTCCTTATCTTCTACTGCAACAATTGCCTGAACCATAATGTCAGGAATATCTTTCCTTTTAACACCTTCTGTTTTAGAAGAAGCTAATTTAGTCGCAACTTCATTATTTGCATCATAAATTAAGGTCGGTTGCGGAACAGCTTGTTTTAATTCAGATATGTCTTGAATGGAAATTATTATATTTATAGCAATAAATATAGTAGCGAGTAAACTCCCTAATACAATTAATGAATTACGAAGTTTCTTCCTCTTGTTGAACCACTCCTGCATTTTTTTCAAGTGAGTGTTCTTCAATTTCATTCGTTCACTTCCTTCGTTTGTTTACACTCTTCTTTTCAAAAGGAAGAATATACCTCCTTTTAAATTTATTATAATAACGTAGTCGTTCCTATAGTGTAAAGCTTTTCTTTCACATTCATACTTTTTGCAAGAAAAGGACATTCTACAAGTAAGATATTCACTATTGATTATTAATATTATTAATACAACAATGAGAGTTATGTTAAGTTTTTGTAAACTTTTCGATAAAATGTTTTAAAAAACGACAGTTTTTTGTTAGAATTGACTAGCCAATATATTTTACATATATTACTTTTGTGGGGGTAACTAATAATGGTATTTAAATCAAAAAAAGATAAATTTTCTGAAATGTTAATGAATGTTTCCGAAAATTTAAAAGAAGGCGCGCAGTTTTTCGTGGAGTATAAAATTAAAAATGCTAGCGATTTAAAAGAGTTTTCTATGCGCATGAAAGAGTATGAGTCAAAAGGTGACACATTTATTCACGAAATCATTATGGAGCTAAACAAAGCGTTTATTACTCCAATTGAACGTGAGGACATCCTACAACTTGCAATGAGTATGGATGATGTATTAGATGGATTAGATCATAGTGCTGGTCTATTCGAAATGTATTCTATTACAGAAGCTGATGAATACATGATTAAATTCGTTGAAGCAATTAATCAATGTGCGATTGAGATTGCAAATTCTGTTGAACTACTGTCTAAAAAGAAGTTAGTCGACATTCGTACGAACGCAATTAAGATTAAGGATTACGAATCACAATGTGATGATATTCGCCGTCATGCAATTAAGCACTTATTCTCTCGTGAGAAAGATCCGATTAAGATTATTCAATACAAAGAGATTTACGAAGAGCTTGAAGAAGTAGCGGATAGCTGCCAAAGCGTTGCAAACGTATTAGAAACAATTATTATGAAGAACGCGTAAGGAGTTTGATCATGGATACACTCTTGATACTGACCGTTTTAGTAGTCATTTGCGCTTTAGCTTTTGACTTTATCAATGGATTTCACGATACAGCAAACGCTATTGCAACGGCTGTTTCAACGAAAGCTCTAAAGCCTAGACATGCAATTATTATGGCAGCTATTATGAACTTTTTAGGTGCGATGACATTTACAGGTGTAGCAAAAACGATTACAAAAGATATCGTTGATCCATTTGCCTTGCAAAATGGTTCTCTTGTAATTTTAGCTGCTTTGCTTGCGGCAATAGCTTGGAATTTAATTACTTGGTACTACGGTATTCCAAGTAGTTCTTCGCATGCAATTATCGGCTCAATCGCAGGTGCAGCTATCGCTGCTGCCGGTATTAGCTCATTAAATCTTAAAGGGTTCATAAAAATTCTTGAAGCTTTAATCATTTCACCGATTATCGCTTTTGTTATTGGTTATATCGTATACAGTATTTTTAAAGTGGTCTTTAAAAACTTTAATTTAACGAAAACGAACAAAAACTTCCGTTTATTCCAAATTTTCACTGCAGCATTACAAGCTTATACACATGGTACGAATGATGCACAAAAAGCAATGGGAATCATTACGATGGCTCTTATGGCCAATAACTATCATACTTCTGACGACATCCCGTTCTGGGTACAATTATGTTGTGCAATCGCAATGGGTCTTGGTACTTCTGTTGGCGGATGGAAAATTATTAAAACTGTCGGTGGACAAATTATGAAAATTCGTCCTGTAAATGGTGTAGCTGCTGATTTATCATCATCACTTGTTATTTTCGGCGCAACATTCATTCACTTACCGGTTAGTACAACGCACGTTATCTCTTCTTCTATTTTAGGGGTTGGTGCTTCACATCGTGTGAAAGGTGTAAAATGGGGAACTGCAAAACGCATGTTAATTACATGGGTTATTACACTTCCTATTTCAGCTTCGTTAGCTGCATTATTTTTCGCTTTATTACACTTAATCTTTTAATTAAAAGTCGTCTTCCTTATTTTTCTAGGAAGACGACTTTTTTGTGAACAAACCTTTTTCTTATTAAAAAGCGTGTATAATAATTGGTGGATAAGTTATATAGAGGAGTTGGCAATTTTGGAATACATCATGTTACTTTTCATCGGGTTAATCGCCGGGACAGTCGGGAGTCTAGTCGGGCTTGGTGGCGGAATTATTATTGTTCCGTTATTAATCGGATTACACAGTCTATCACCACAACTTGCAGTAGGAACTTCAATGGTAACAGTCGTTTTTACAGGACTATCTTCCACCCTTACTTATATGAAGCATAAACGAGTAGATTACAAAAGTGGACTTATTTTATTTATCGGGAGTGGCCCTGGTGGTATCATCGGCTCGTGGGCAAACAAATTTTTAAACCAAGATACATTTTCTTTATATTTTGGGATTTTCCTTATTTTTGTCTCCATTCTTCTTATGTTACGAGACAAATTAAACCCCCTTTCTTTATCAAATATGACGGTAATTAAGCGTTCTTTTACAGATAACGAAGGAAACACTGTACACTATCAATTTCCACCGCTTCTCGCAATCTTTATCGCCTTTATAGTTGGTTTTATATCTGGATTATTTGGAATTGGCGGCGGTGCCTTACTTGTTCCAGCAATGATGCTACTTTTTGCATTCCCAGCACATATTGCTGTAGCAACTTCGATGTTTATCGTATTTTTATCAGCAATTGTAAGTTCTGCAACTCACATCTCCCTTGGAAATGTCAGCTGGGTTTACGCATTAATTCTTATTCCTGGTGCATGGATTGGCGGGAAAATCGGGGCTTATATTAATACAAAATTAAGTGGTAATGCCGTAATTAATTTATTACGTATCACATTAATTATTCTCGGAACTAGATTAATCATTACTTCTTTTTTATAACGCGTTCTTTTTAGAATGCGTTTTTCTTATACACATGAATATAAAAATCCTCCTAAGAGAACAAATAAAATTAAACAAACACATAATAACATATAGTTGGAAATATGTACTTTCTTCAAGTTGACCACTCCTATAACTGCGACTGTTATCTTTATGATAGCGAAAAAATAATTCCCTTGCAGTTACAAAGTGCTAACAATGCAAAATCATTTATTACAAATTTTATCCTTATATTTCATTTCTTTGTATATTCTATCGTTTTAATAAAAAAAGATGTCATATTGACATCTTTTTTAGTGAAGAAGTGACCATCCCATAAAATCCTCATGTACTTGGCACGCCCTCTTATCGTTTCGATCATATAATTCAGCATAACTATCTGTTTCTTCATCATAAGCCATCGTATAAATAATTTGGCCGTCTACTTCAACGGATAACACGACTCCACCTTTCATCTCTTCTACATGAATGATAGCATTCGCCGGAATTCTCATATCCGTCATTTTTATCGCATCTAACAATATACTAAACCCCCTACAGCGTATTCATTGCTAGTACTATTACACACTAAATAGTATACTACTGTAATAGCATATATTTCGTCAATGAAATTGCTATTTAAAAGCATATTGTCTTTATACATATACGCTAAAATAGAAGAAATAGAAATGTTTAAATGGGGGGCTAACATTGATTCTACACAAAGGAGATGTACTATTCCGTCAAGGCGAGGACGGTCCTTTATATTTTATAAAAACAGGTTTATTAAAAGTAGTACGGATAGAAAAAGATGGAACACCATTTCTATTCAACATTATCGTTCCAGGTGAAACGATACCTCACCATTCTTTAATTTCACCGAAGGAATATCACGGTACAGCAATCGCTTTAATGAAAACAGAAGTTGAACCTATAATTAGTAATGAATGGTACGATCAACTTCAGGCAAATCCTGCATCATATGCAAATATTGCTATGCAACTACAATCAAAATTAAGAATGATGCAACAGCGTATCGATCAATTGACAACCGTCTCTCCGAAAGAACGTCTACATCGTTTACAAGAATGGTTCACACTATATTTAGGTGACATTCCTATATATGAAATATTAACACAAACTGAAATCGGTCAACTCATAGGTATACGCCGTGAAACGGTAAATCGGCTGTTACGAGAACAAATAAAAAACGAGGTAAAATAATACCTCGTTTTTTACTTATTTCAAACTTCATCTATTGTAAGCTTGCTGCTGGACCGAAAAATTCATAATGAATATGCTCTTGTTCCACACCTAAATTAGTTAGTGCAGCATTTATATGCTTCATAAATGGTACGGGACCACAGAAATAAAATTCTGCTTCAGTTGTCGGAATAATAGTTTGTAACCATTCAGCTTCAATGAAACCTTCTTTATCAAAGTTCTTCATTTCCAAATCTTTTTCAGTTGGTGCAGAATAGCAAGTGTATGCTTTAACTTGTTCGTATTCATTATCTACTGCCTCAACGTGTTCTTTCATTGCATGTGTATTACTATTTATCGCTGCATGAACAAAACATACATTACGTTTTGAGTTTTGTTCAATTAATGTATTTAGCATACTCATCATTGGTGTAATACCTACTCCACCACTAATTAGCACAACTGGTAATGTTGAATCCATATTTAATACGAAATCTCCTGCTGGTGCACTTACTGGTAACATATCCCCTTCTGCTACATGATCGTGTAAGTAGTTAGATACTTTACCGTCCGTTGTATCTACACCTTTTTCTTTCTTTACACTAATACGATAATATTCTTTTCCAGGAGCATCTGATAAACTATATTGACGATTATGTGTATACGTTTCACCTTCTATATTTATTTGAATCGTTACATATTGTCCTGGGATGAATGAAGAAACTTGCCCTCCATCTTCAGGTTTTAAATAAAATGATGTAATAACGTCGCTTTCCGTAACTTTTTTAACAACCACAAAGTTACGGAAATCTTTCCATCCCCCTTCTTTATGTGCCGCTTCTTCATACATCTCTGCTTCAATGCTAATGAATGCATCAGCAATGACACCATAAGCTTCTCCCCATGCATTTAAAACTTCATCAGGTGCACCTGCAACCTCTTTAATTGCACGTAGTAAACATGTACCTACAATCGGGTAATGCTCTGCTTTAATACCTAAACTTCTATGCTTATGACCAATTTGTTTTACAACCGGAATAATAGCTTCTAAATTATCAATATACGTTGCAGCTGCATAAACAGCATTCGCTAGCGCTTGTTGTTGTCTTCCCTTTTTCTGATTTGTATGGTTGAAAATATTTAATAACTCCGGATGTTCCGAAAATAAAATTTGATAAAATCTCGTTGTAATTTCAACGCCTTTTTCTTGTAATAATGGTACTGTTGACTTTACGATTTCAATTGTTTTTGCACTTAACATTGTATCCCACTCCTCTATTTCCTTAACTGTTTTTAGTTTAACTGAATTGTATAGTACATATTGTGATTTTAATCACTATTAACACGGTGTTTTTGTGAATAATATATGAACATTGCACTTACAAAAGAAAATAAGCCAACTAGAATTTCTAGCTAGCTTATTATTTGGACTGTATAGCTTGTTCAATTACCCTTATATCTTTTCCATCTCCAAACTCTGTATACCCCCAGATGTTCGTTTCACCTCTATATTTATTTACTATAATATCTAAGTCATGGTATACACGATGTGCATAAACTACATACTCAATATTTTGAAGTTCCACACCTTTTTTTACAATTTCATAGCTTCTATTTACATCACGTTTTATTTTTTCATTCTTTATTTCTGTATGTATATTTTTTAAAGATGATTCTTGTTGTTGAAACCATTGTTTAAATTGGTTCCAGTCCCCTTCTGTATAATTCTCTGCTTTACCGTAATTTAAGAAATTATTATAACTTTCATGCGTCATACGAATAAAATCTAGCACTTTTGTCTCTTCTTGCACATCTTCTATTTGAGCTATTGTACTTACCTCAGCAGGCTTATTCGCATAATGTAATAGCAATTTCATAAGACTATAGCTCGCAATGATCATTACGATAATAATCCCGAATACAATTAACAATTTCTTCATATACAGAACTCCTTCTCTACTAAAGATATTACAATGTATGACTATACTTGTAACATTCTCTCGTAGAAATATAATTCCTGTATAAATTCTTCCTATCATTTCGACAATATTTTTCTATACATTTCTCGTTGGTAAATGTTCTTGTAAAACAATGTACCCTTCATAAGCTGTGTAACCGAGTATAGCCATTAATCCGATATAACAAGCAAAGACTGTCCATTTTGTTTTCATATCAACTTTATAATAGTTTTCCTGTTGTCTCTTTTCTGTCTCCCATTCCTGTAATTTTCTTTCTGACATTTCAAATGCTTCTCTTATATGAATTGTATGCGTTTCTTTTTCATCTTCATATGGAACGTAATCAAGCGGCTCAAACTTTGGTAAAAGATGCTCTAACACTTCAATCTTTTGAAGTTCTCCTACTTTTAATTCTTTCTCTCTTTCTTTTTGCCTTAATATATTTATTTCATGTTGCATCATATATATATTTCGATGCACCGCACCTGTTTCTTTTAACTCCTCTTCAAGTCTTGCAACATATTCTTTCATTCCATCAATTCTATATCCTAATTCCTTAATTGGCTCATCTCTCTTTATTACTCTATATAATTCCATACAGCCGATAATAAAAATAAATCCTCCCAAAATACTTTTAAAGTAAATGGCATAACAGAGCAATACAATAAGACCCGCTCCCCAAATCTTTGTACTTACAACTGAGATAATTCGTCCACCATCTAATGGAGAAACCGGAATCAAGTTAAAGAAGTTAATCATACTTCCAAGTAAAATAATTAATGCCCAAAATGGCTCTTTCGTTATTATATAAAGTGGAATCGCAGGTAAAAATGACAACAATCCGAAAAGAGGTCCCATGAAGGCGATGTAAGCTTCATCTTTTGCATTTTTCGGCATCTCTTTCATCCCAATAAGAGCGCCCATAAATGGAATAAATATTGCTGGCGATGTTGGTATACCTTTTCTTTTCGCAGCCCATAAATGGCCCATTTCATGAATAAACAACAAATAAATGAGCGCTACCCCAAATTTCCAACCATATATAACCGCGTATGCTCCAAGTGATAGAAACATACTAAATACCGTTGAAAACTTTGCTAGTTTAAAAATTGCAAATACCCACTTTAACTTAGAAAGTAAAAATAGCCCTATTGCAACAATAATTCCCCATAATCCTTTTTTATTATTTTTCATATTCCTCTCCTTTATCTCTCATTAATGAATCATATTTATTCATCAAAACTATTCTTTTCTCTATTATGACATATTTTTTTCTATCGTTAGAAATAATGTTTATTTAATCCATTTTTAGCCAAAAATATAAATATAAGGAGGTGTTTGCAAATGAATTTACAATCTCTCATAATAGGCGCTCTATCGTTTTTAGCTTCAACTCTTATTTTTTATACCGTTAGTTACGTATTATTATTAGATTTGTTGCCCAATCACGTATTTATTGCCCTTGTCATCCTTTCCGCTCTTATGATTTCTTTTCTTATTACACGAAAATCAATGAATGAGCCATCTGCAAAAGCAAAGTAATAGAGAGGGGGAAAAACCCCCTCTCTATTATCATTTCCTAGGAAAGGCCATATAAACTTTACTAATTACCTTCATCCCGATCCGTAAGGGCTAATTAAAGTTTCATTTTATCTTTGTAAATCCATTTTTTCACCATACTCTTTAACAATTTGAATGATATTTTGAAAAACACCTATTTTTTCTTTTTTGCTATTTAATATTTTCAAATCATAATTTTCATAATATGTTTCTAATGACTTTAATTGTGATTCTGAAGCATCTTTTACCGGAACAGTAGCATGCAATTCATATTGTTTATACCCTTCCTTTACCTTTTCACCTGAAATTTTTTCACTCTCTTTTGCTCCAATTAATTTTTGAACTTTTTCTGGGAAAACGACTTGTAAATAATACTCTTGTTCCTTCTCTAACTTGTTGTATAGTGATTGTGAAATCGTATACCGCACCGTATAATTCACTTTTTGATCGCCTGCTTTAATATGAAACGCAGTAATCTGCAAATCTTTTTTTGTTACTTCCGTTAAAGGACCTACCTGCATCTCATCTTCTTTTTGTTCTAAAACATTTGGAAATATAGCCAAAAGCTTTTCTGTATCTTTTTTATTCAGCATATACATAGCTTTTTTATATTGTATCCATCCTCTTCTGTCTTCTCCTCTTAGCCATGCATAATATGTTTCTTTTTTTCCACCCCTATTAATTTGTATTTCATATTCCGGTTCACCAAAACTACCTGTTACTTCTTGTTTTTCCGTTTTATCTATAATGTCTATTACTAACTTAGCTTCTGATTCCTGTAACTTTTTCTCTTTATGTTTTTTTTGTATAACGGTTACCCCTATCGTTTCTTTCACTTCATTCACCGTCTCTTCCACTTTTTTTGTTTCTTTTTTTTGCTCTACTTGACCACAAGACGCTAGTAACATAGCAAATAACAATAATACATATTTCCTTTTCAACTTAATCCTCCTTTTACAATAAGAAATTCTTATACTCTTCATATAAAAAACAAAAACGTGACACACTATAAAATACGCTATACTAAGTATTGAAAGGAGGTCTTTTTCATGTCCATTAATTTTCACGATGCAAATAATAAATACACATACGCACAGCGAAACGCCCATATTTCTTGGGGAGAAATGATAACAAGTATTACAAATATACAAAACAAGCAAATAATTGATATCGGCTGTGGTGGCGGGATTTATACGAAAGAACTTGCTCTTATGGGGGCCAAAAATGTCATTGGACTTGATTTTTCAAAAGAAATATTACAAGCTGCAAAAGAAAATTGTAGCGGCTTTCCAAATATTTCATTCATTCACGGTGATGCACATAGCGTCCCATATCCTAATGATACATTCGACATTGTTATTTCGCGCGCAGTGATTCATCATTTACAAGACATTCCTACATTTCTACGTGAAGCTTCTCGTATATTAAAGAAAAACGGTGTACTTATTGTACAAGACCGAACTATTGAAGATTGTACAATTCCTGGAAGCCCCGAACACATTCGTGGATATTTTTTCTCTACCTTTCCAAAACTCATTGAAATAGAATCAAAAAGGCGGCCAAAAACCACCACGATACAGCAAGAATTACAAAAACATTTTCTTCACGTGTTCCCCTCTCAAACACAATGGGAAGTACGAAAAATACATGATTCTGTAGAAGCATTGCTACAAGATTTATCACCTCGAACAGGTCGATCCATTCTATATGAATTAACAGATCATGAACTTTCTCAACTTCTACAACAGATCCAGACCGCATTACAAAGTATCTCTCCTATTATCGAAAGAGATCGGTGGACAATTTGGAGCGCCATGAAATTGTAAGGAAGGAAGCCTCACAACATAATGTGAGGCTTCCTTCTTTCATAATCTAATTTTGCAACACTCTTGATATCCTCCACTTCTGGCCTGTGCACTTCCACACTTCGGACATACTAAATATCTAGACTGATTTGTCAACAAACTACCTTTTTGAAAGAGTAAAACTTCTGCTTGTTTAAACGAACGCGAATAATATAACCACATAAAACCAATTATAGCAATAATGCCAAATAATACTCCCATCGCAAGCATTCCAGTCACCTCTTTTGGTTTGTTCTTTCCAGCAAGTGGATTGTTGTATTATTCTCTGTAAATTCAAACAATACCTTCTTTACTCCTATAAATATCAACTTTCTCTATAAGTTTTACAATTCTCTACAACTTTTTACTCCCGTTTTACAATTCACCATTCCCTTTACAATAACGAATATCACATTCGATATTTCCATATATAAATACATCTTTCAAAAAAATGTTGACTTTCAAAAAAAAACATGTGACAATACTGTCAGAATACTTGAATAAAAATTCATTGACGAGAACGAGTACGTTATAGGACTGTCCCCCAGAGAGTTGGCGATTTGCTGAAAGCCAACGTTCAGTGCGTAACCGAAAATCATCTCCGAGAAGTAGAACCGAATGTTACAGTAAGTTCTTACCGGCTGTCCCCCGTTACAAGGAACACGTATCATGTTGTACGTTGTAAAGCCGTATACATATAGACTCATTTCTACATGTATAAATTAGGGTGGTATCGCGGGTAAATATAACTCGTCCCTTTCTTTAGGGACGAGTTTTTTGTGTTCTTACAAATGAATTTAAAAAAGGAGGAAAAACAATGAACACTGTATCAAAAAAACATATTTTTTTCACGGGTCTTATGCTATTTTCTTTATTTTTTGGGGCAGGTAATTTAATTTTCCCTCCCATGCTTGGACAAAATGCAGGTGAAAACTTTTGGCCGGCAATGATTGGATTTTTACTAACAGGAGTCGGTTTACCATTATTAACTGTTATTGCAATTTCTTTATCAGGAAGCGGCATGCAACAACTCGCAAGTCATGTTCACCCATTATTCGGAATTTTCTTTACTGTAGTTGTATACATCGCAATCGGTCCTTCTATGGGAATTCCACGCGTTGCAAATGTCGCTTATGAAATGGGTGTTAGTTCTTTCTTACCAGAAACAATTCGTTCTAGTAACCTAGCACTATTTTTATACACAGTCGTCTTCTTCGCTATCGTATTTTGGCTTAGTTTAAATCCATCTAAACTTGTCGATCGCATCGGAAATATTTTAACACCTATTTTATTACTCTCTATTTTCTTACTATTTGTTAAAAGTGTATTTACACCACTCGGGCAATCAGGACCAGCGATGCAAGAGTATCAAACTTCTCCAATATTCAAAGGCTTTATGGAAGGATACTTAACGATGGATACCATTTCTGCGCTTGCATTTGGAATTATCGTTGTAAATGCCATTCGCTCTAAAGGTGTGAGTGATCGTAAATCCATTGCCATCGCAACAACGAAAGCAGGACTTATTGCCGCTACTGGTCTCGTACTTGTATATGGTGCACTTGGCTGGCTCGGTGCAACTAGCGTCTCGCTCGGATATGCACAAAATGGCGGACAATTACTTACTGTTATCGTACAGCAATTATTCGGTCCATACGGTTTACTTCTATTATCTCTAATCGTTACACTCGCTTGTCTAACGACTTGTGTTGGACTTGTATCTGCGTGTAGTCAATATTTCTCAACATTATTGACTAAATTTTCATACAAAATGTTCGCGATTATTATTTGTGCGTTAGGATTATTAGTTGCCAACTTAGGTTTAACGAAAATTATTGCCATCTCTGTTCCAATTCTACTTGTTGTATATCCAGTTGCAATTGTACTCGTTCTACTATCGTTACTTCATAAATATTTCGGTGGATATCGCTCTGTTTATGTAGGTGCTTTAATTGGAGCAGCAATCGTAAGCGTATTTGACGGATTAAAACAAGGTGGCATTTCAGTTTCATTTATCACACCATATTTTGAATTTATCCCTTTATATAATGAAGGAATTGGCTGGCTAATACCAGCATTAGCCGGGGCTATTATCGGCCTTACAATCGCTAAGTTAAGCGGTGCGAAAAAAGTTCCCTTAATAACCGATTCTCGCGAAGTAAAAGCATCCTAAAAAAACTCCCGAAAGGGAGTTTTTTACTTTTGATAAGCAGTATGATTAAAACTGCTTATTTTATACGCTTTCGTATAATAGTCGATATTTGTATCCACTGTTTCTACTTTGACAACATCGTAGCAATCTTCTTGCTTTACTAAAAATAAATAGTACTCTTCTGTCGCCTCAACAATTGCAATTTTATCTGTTTCAACATTATATTGTTCACAAAGCGCTTGTAATGCGTTCACATAATCCCCTAATTTTTTAGACTTATCCATGCCAAATATCGTTTGAACTAACATACACTCTCTCCCCTTTGTATGTACTGTTAACAGTTTAATGATAACGCTTACATTTATTAACGTCAATAAAAAAATTTGGCGTAAACTAATAATCAGTGGGATAGCCCCCCACTGATTAAAGTTTCACTTTATCATTTCGTCAATTGATGTCTAAACGCATAAATAACCGCCTGTGTCCGGTCACTGACATTTAGCTTATTTAAAATATTACTCACATGTGTCTTTACTGTTTTGAGGGCAATAAACAATTCATCTGCAATCTCTTGATTACTTTTCCCCTCTGCAATTAATAACAAAATTTCAGACTCTCTTTCTGTTAACTCCTCGTGCAAAGGTTGTTCTTTCTTCTGACGCATACGAGACATCATTTTACCAGTAACTTTTGGCTCTAATACCGTTTCTCCATCATAAGTAGCTCGTACAGCGTCTGCTATATCACTTGCTCTTGATGTTTTTAATAAATAACTTGTCGCTCCAGCCTCAATAACAGGGTACAATTTCTCATCATCTAAAAAGCTCGTTACAACTACAATTTTCGCTTCTGGCCATTCCTGAATAATAGCACGTGTTGCTTCAACCCCATCCATCTCGTCCATGACAAGATCCATCAAAATAATATCTGGTCTTAATTGCAGTGCTAACTCTGAACCTTTTCTTCCATTTTCAGCTTCTCCAACTACTTCGATATCTGGCTGCGTTGATAAATATGCTGATACACCCATTCGAACCATTTCATGATCATCAACAAGTAACACTTTTATCATGATTCTCCCCCTCTCTCAATCATAATCGGTACTTTTACTTCTATTTGCGTCCCTTTAGCCGGGAAACTAAGTACTTTTAATGTCCCACCAATTTCATGAACACGCTCTTGCATTGATCTTAAACCATATGAACCAGCCTTATTCACTCCGACTTCAAATCCAACGCCATCATCAATAATTTTTAGAATTGCATATTGATCAATTTTCCGAAGACGTACTTCCGTTTTCTTCGCTTTCGCATGTCGTAAAGTATTGGATAAAGCTTCTTGCACAATACGAAATAAATGATCTTCTACACCTTTTTTCAATTCTATTGGCTCGATTAGCCATTCAATTTTCATATGTTGCTTTCGCGATAATTCCGTCAATAATTCCTCTATACCTTGTGTCAGTTTCTTACCTTCTAATTGTACAGGCCGTAAATGAAGAAGCAATGCTCTCATTTCTGATTGCGCATTTACAACCATATTTTCAACGAGCTGCAACTGCTTGTTTGTCGTTTCTGGAATTTCAGCTACTTGTTCATTAATAGCCGACATCATCATCGACATTGCAAAAAGCTGCTGACTTACAGAATCATGCAGCTCCCTCGCCAATCGATGCCTTTCTTGGGATATCGCTTCTTGTCTCATCTCTTCATTCCAATGAGCTCGTTCATTCGTTACTTTTTGAAAGAGTCCAGCTTGCTCCTCTAATCGACGAGCAAGACCGATTACTTTTCGTTCTACTTCATGAAATTCATCATCTGCAGTAAACGAAACATCGCTCGGAAAATTCCCTCGCTCCACTTCAAATAGAAAAGTATTTAATCCTTGTATACGCTGCTCTATATAGTAACCGATTGCATACCCTACAATTCCCCCGATAAGTAAACTTGTAGTCATAATAAACAAGCCAATTGGAACAGAAGCGATGGATTCCTTCCATAATAAATCATACACTTGTTGCTCGCTTTTCCATACATATACAATTGTACAAATGAGTGCGATACTAACAGAAGACAACATAGAATAACGAATATACATCCACGAAATATTTTTTTGTTTCTTCATTATACTTTCCTCACTTCCGTATCGCCTACGACAAGCGAAGAAATAATTTTAATACGACGAGGAGCTTCTTTATACTGCTCTGTTCTAAATGTAACATTACGATTAAATCCTGTCTCTTCATGTCCTGGCAGGAGCACACGTCCGACAATAACAGAATGATTTAAAGACAGCTCAATATCATATGGCACGTATAAACGAATATTACCAACGATACCTCGGATAACAATTACCGTTTCTCCTTCTGGAATCATAGCAGTTGTTAAATCTATTTCCACATCACAAGCACCATATTGAACATTAATATCCTCAAGTTCATAAATATGATCCATCATTCGCACATTACCTACAAACATGTTTTTTAAATATGGTTCTGTACGATAAATTTGCTTCTCTTCATCTATATATCCTTTTTCTTTAATTTCAACCTTCATTGCTTTTTTCTGATGTCCTTGTTGAATCAATTGATAACCAATTAAAGCTAAACAAGCAAAGACGACAAGAACAAATGCTGCTGATGAAAATAAGAAGAATAAAAATACGATACCACCAACAAATAAAAAGACATTTCCCCTTACATAACGATTCTTCTTACGATAATGCCTTCCAAACATAAGCATAATAAATGCAAAAATGAGACCACCTGGTTCAAAATGTCCAAGTATCATATCAAGAAAAAGACCGAATCCAAATATGATGAGGAGCATCCCCATTAATTGTGTTTTTGAAAATTGTTTCTTCATTTCAGCTCCCCCCTTCTTGTTACATATACATAGAAGAAAAGGCATTGCTTTCCAACACCTTTTCTCCTATCACTATATCATAAGCCTGTTTTATAATATACTACTATTATTTTGTTAACTCTTTCGTTAACGATACATCATTCTTCTCTTTCATTTCACGCTCAAGCTTTGCAATCTTCATATCAAATGTGTCACGTTCATGCTCCTCATTTATACGAGATTCTAAGTCGCGAATATGATCTTCAATTTCTTCAAAGCGTAAGAACGGATTATTTTCATCCATTTTATGCATCGCTGTATTCATACGACGATTTGCATGTGCCATATTTTCACGTGCCATTAATTCCATACGTTTTGCGTGCATTTCTTTTAATTTATTTTTCATCTCAGCAAGACGACGCTCTAACTCATCAATTTGATCTACAACACCTGCATACATTTCTTCTAATCGAGTTACTTGCCCTTCATAATACGCTACTTCTTGTAACGCACGCTCATGTAGTTGTAATTCGCCTGCTTCTTGAGCGACGATCGCTTGCTTTGATCTTTTATTAACGAAATAACGTGCTTGCTCAAGCTCACGAGCGAAATTAGATTTTAATGTTTTATGGCGCTCAATTAACTTCTCAATTTTTGTTATTTCACGCTCACTATCGCGTAAATATTGGTTTAACATCGCGATTGGATTTTTTCTTTCTTTCTCATCTAACACATTATGAAAATCTGCTAAAATTGCATCGCGTACACGTCCGAATAAAGATTGTTTCATTATAATCTTCCTCTCTTCTACTTTATCAATTTGATTTGGTTTTTATTAATTTTTTATTAGTTTTTCATTAACTTGTTCCACTCATCTTCAAAGTTGCTATATGGTTTAGAACTTTCTGTTGCAGAATCAACAACTACATTTTTTTCTTTTTTCCACTCACGGTATCCGTAGTATAAAACTACTAATGCTGCGATACCGATTAATGCTGGGGAATGAGAAAGGGCGATGGACAAGCCGATCAAACCAACAATACCCCAAGCTAACTTTCCAAAAAATGATTGTGCTCGCACAAATGATTTATAGCTCCAGTACACAACTCCTGCTCCAATTGCGAATCCTATAATACCAGCAAGACTGCCAAGAGCAATTAAAGCTAAAATACCAGCCGCGATAAACGCTAGAAATTGTTTCATCTTGTGCTTGCCTCCCTTCGATTTGATACTCTTATCTTAACTATTTTTTCACTTTTCCATAACGAGCTTAAGAACCGTTTTCGACTCAGACTTAAGACTGAGTTGCATTCAGCCTTTTGTAAAAATATGCGGTAGGATAGGATGATTCACTCTTTTATCGCAAAAAAAAGCCGTACAGAGAACATTCTCTGTACGGCTTTCGTTATTATTCATAAACTTCATTTTAAATTATGCTGTTTTGTGATACTCTTTCTTTCCCGCTACTTTAGAAAACTTCGGGAAACCAATTAATATAGAAATAATTCCACATACTCCAACTAAAATCGGATAAAACGCATATGGTAACAATTCAATCGGAGATAACGCCGCAAATCCTGCTGCCGTTAACATTTGCGCACCATACGGAATTAATCCTTGCACACAGCATGAGAAAAGATCTAATACACTCGCTGATTTACGAGGATCAATTTCATATTGATCTGCAATGTTTTTCGCAAGCGGACCTGTAAAGATAATAGAAATCGTATTATTTGCTGTACACATATTCGTCATACTCACTAAGCCAGCGATACCGAACTCTGCTCCTTTTTTTGAACGAATGTTACGCGTTAAAATATTCATTAAATATTGAATGCCACCATTATATTGAATCAGTTCGACCATACCGCCAATTAAAATAGCAAGTAATACTAACTCCATCATACCGCCCATTCCAGCCGTTACACTTTTAAAGAAACTCTCTAATGTGTAACTCCCATCTAAAAGACCGATAACGCCAGATAGTACAGTTCCACCAGTTAACACAATAAGTACATTCCAACCAAGTAATGCTGTAATAAGTACTCCTGCATACGGTAAAATCTTTATCCAGTCAAAGCTATGCGCTTTAATCTGCGTGTCGCTTCCTAAAGTAACGATTACTAATAGTACAATTGTAATAATAGCTGCTGGTAATACAATTAAAAAGTTCGTTTTAAACTTATCTTTCATTTCCGTTCCTTGTGAACGTACAGCTGCGATTGTTGTATCTGAAATAAATGATAAATTATCACCAAACATCGCCCCGCCAACAACAGTAGCCATCGTAAGTGCAATTGAGATATCAGTTTGTCCACTAATACCTACAGCAATTGGTGCTAATGCAGCAATTGTTCCCATTGAAGTTCCCATTGCTAATGAAATAAATGCCCCTATAACAAAAATTCCAGCTACGATAAATCCTTGCGGTAAAATGGATAACGCTAAGTTAACTGTAGAATCAACGCCACCCATCCCTTTTGCCGTTTCAGAAAACGCTCCTGCCAGTACAAAAATTAAAACCATAATCATAATATCCGGGTTCCCTGCACCTTTAGCGAATCGTTCTACTTTTACATTAAAACTTTCTTTACGATTCATTGCTAAAGCGACTCCTACAGCAATTGAAATTGCTACAAGTATCGGCAATTTATAGAAATCACCTGTAATAATTCCAGAACCAATAAATAGCGCCAAAAATATCCCAAGTGGTAATAAAGCCAAACCATTTCCTCTCGTTTCTTTCAAAGTACCATCTCTCCCTAGTTTCAACCTTTTTCTAATGAATAACAAAAGACCTCTTCCAATGAGAAGAGGTCTTATACATCTATAAGGAACGCTCTTCTCATCTTTCAAGCACAATGCTTGCTGGATTTGGCACAGCACTCTGAAATCGAGTCCGCTGCCGAGGCATCGTAGGGCCAGTCCCTCCGCCTCTCTTTATAAGAAGGTTTCATATTTATTTTTTAATAATAATTTCTCCCCTAACTTTACTCGCTTACAAAACAAAAGTCAATTATTTTTTGTATAGATTTTTTTGGTAATTATACAAAAATTTGAATACAACAATCATTTTAACTTTTTGATTTCTTCTTCCAATATTGAAATCCAATAAAATTCGCTATTTTTTATTGCATCTATTATCCATTTCGTAGTGTACCAAGCTAACTCATACTCTTCTTTTGTAACATCGCCACTTTTATAAGCATCCTCTAGCTCATCTTCATCCAATATATACATTTTACCGTTCGGTAATAACACTACATCTAAATATAAATCATCAAAATACGGTAAACCACGTTCATCTATTTCATATTCTTTCGCCACATCGATATAATATTGCACTAATTTTTTCTGATCATCTAACATAGCTGTAATCGCAAAATTTTTCCCGTCTATGAAATATTGAATCCACGTATATTGATTCCCTGCGATACAAAGTTCTTTACCATCATATTCTTTACAACTAGGTTCTCTTACCTTTTTTATTTCTAATATTCCTAGCATTCCTTCTTCCACTTGCTTAACCACATAATCCTTCTCTATTAGTCGCTTCCACGAAGAACCGTCACCATATTTACGTTTCATTACGTCCGCTCCCCTTCTATATAGAAAAGCCCCCACATATTATGTGAGAGCTTGTTCAAATTATAATTAAGCTGCTTGACCTTTTTCAGAAATCTCTTTCAAATAAGCTTGTCCTTTTTCAGCGTCATACTGACCTTCCCACTTAGACATAACTACAGCTGCTAAAGAGTTACCTACAACGTTAACTGCTGTACGAGCCATATCTAAAATACGGTCAATACCAGCGATAAAGGCTAAACCTTCAGCTGGAATACCTACTGTACCAAGTGTCGCTAATAATACAACGAATGATACGCCCGGTACACCCGCAATACCTTTTGATGTAACCATTAATACGAGTAATAATGTAATTTGTTGTGTAATGGATAAATCAATACCGTACATTTGCGCTAAGAAAATAGCTGCAATTGCTTGATATAAAGTTGATCCATCTAAGTTAAATGAATAACCTGTCGGAATAACGAAAGATGTAATTGCCTTCGGACAACCGAACTTCTCCATTTTCTCCATGATTTTCGGTAAAACTGTTTCTGAACTTGCTGTAGAGTATGCTAAGATCAGTTCGTCTTTTAAAATCTTAAAGAATTGGAAAATGTTAATTCCAAATATTTTCGCTGTAAGTCCTAGTATGACTACAACGAAGAAAATCATCGCACCATATACAACTATGACTAATTTCCCTAATGGAATTAATGAAGATAAACCAAACGTCGAAACTGTTACACCAATTAATGCGAATACACCAAACGGTGCAAATTTCATAACTTGGTTAGTCACGTAAAACATCGCATCTGCTACACCTTGGAAAAATTGCAGAACCGGTCTTCCTCTTTCACCAATCGCCGCAACTCCTAAACCAAATAGTACAGAGAAGAAGATAATCGCAAGCATATCGCCCTCAACCAATGATTTCATAATATTCGTTGGAACGATATTCACAAATGTATCTGCAAACGAATGACTTTGTACTTGAGCTGTTGTTTCTGCATATTTAGAAATATCAGTCTTTGTTAATTGATCCATATTCACGCCTTTTCCTGGTTGGAAAATATTCGCTACCAGTAGACCAACAACAATTGCAATTGTTGTAATAATTTCAAAATAAAGAATTGTTTTCCCGCCTAATCGGCCTAGTTTTTTAACATCGCCAACACCAGCAACTCCAACAACAATACTTGCTACAACAATCGGCACAACGATCATTTTAATTAATCGGATAAAAATATCACCAATTGGTTTTAGGTACCCTACAACTGTGCTATCGCCATAAAAAATTGCCCCCACCGCGATACCTAGGGCAAGTCCAATTAAAATTTGCCATGCAAGTCCTATTCTTTTCATATTTGTTGTAACCCCCTCTTCGATGTGTCACTCTACCTCTCATTCTATATCTATAAAACTTGAAATTAAGAGTATTACATATTATTCGACAATTCACTACATTTTGTCCCTGTTAAAAATCATAAATCAAAAAATTAAATCTGACAACAAAATAACTTTTCCTGAACACAAATAATTTTCTTGACAAAAATAAAACCCATGTCAGAAAACCTAACATGAGAACGATTCCTCACTAGTATTTTAGTGGGTTTTCAACTTGATTTTCACTATATAAAATCACGATTGTTTCCCTTTATTTTACAGATAAAATCTAGAATACAGCTTTGTTGCACAAACTAAAAAAATAAAATCACCATTACAAATACTGTTGAAAAATGATAAATTCCGACAAAACTTAGCAATTTTATAAAATTTTCTTTACATTATGGTTACAACGATAGACACCCTTCTTCTTATGATATATAACATTCATAGGGAAAGGAGCCAGACAACCATGAAAAAGAAATTTGCAGCGTTCAGTGTTTTAGCAGCAGGAACGATTTTTGTTTCTCCGTTTCTTTCACCCGCATACGCTGAAACGAATCAAGATAAATTATCTAATATTCAATCTGAATTAGAAGGAAAACAAAATGACTTACAAAATAAATCAGCCGAGAAAGAACAAATAGAAAAGGAAATTCAAGAATTACAAAAGAAAATCGACGACCTAACTACTTCTATTAATAAAAACGAAGCTGAATTAAACGATACAAAAAAAGAAATTAGTAAAACACAACAAGTAATCGCTGAAAAAAAGAAACATATAGAGCAATTACAAACAAACATAGATACGCGTCAGGAAGTTATTAAGCAACGTTTACAATCTATGCAAGAAAAACCTCGTACAAATATCATTACAGAGGTATTAACAAATTCTACAAATATTGCTGATCTTGTTGATAATATGTACTCTGTAAGTTTAATTTTAAACAACGATACAGATATTGTGAAAAAGCAAACAACTGACCAAAATGCTGTAGCAACTGAAAAAGAGGCTGTTGAGAAAAAAGAGCAACAATTAAAAGAATCCGAGCAAAAATTAGAACAAAAACAGCAAGAATTACAAAATAACCAACAACAGCAGCAAAGCTTTATTAGCGATCTACATACGAAAGTAGCAAAAGTAGATTCAGAGATTGAAGGATTAGAAGAATCCAAAGGTATTTTAGAAAACCAGCGTCAAGCTGTTCAAAAAGCAATTGAAGAAGAAAAGCGTGCCGAAGAGGCTCGTAAAGCTGAGGAAGCTCGCAAGGCAGAAGAAGCTCGTAAACAAGCTACTACATCTGCTCAAACAGCTCAAGCAGCTCCAACACCACACGATACAAATATTGGCGGGTTTATTAAGCCGGCAGCTGGATCAAAAACTTCTGGGTTTGGCGTGCGCTCTATAGATAACCATAAGGGAATCGATATCGCAGCTTCAGGAACCGTTCCAATTATTGCCGCTGCTGATGGCGTTGTTATCCGCTCGGAATTATCATCTAGTTACGGAAACGTTGTGTACTTATCTCACCGTATAAACGGAAAAACATATACGACAGTATATGCTCATATGAGTAGCCGTTCTGTATCAAATGGACAAACCGTAAAACAAGGCACTCAACTTGGATTTATGGGGAACACTGGCCAATCATATGGACAACATTTACACTTCGAACTTCACCTTGGAGAATGGAATGTCGGCAAGACAAATGCAGTTGATCCATCTCCTTATATCGGATTATAAAAAAACTCGGTGCATACCGAGTTTTTTTATTTCCACTTCACACACTATAGGCATTCCACATAGACTACAACTACATGCCTATATTTTATGAGGTGAATCATATGAATACACAATTACAACAAGAAATAGAAGAAGCTAGAGAAACTTACATTGGCCGAATATTTACATTTGGCGGCTCAGCATTATTTTTAATCGGATCATTTATCGCAGTCGTCACAGCCTATAAAGCGTATAATCGTTTATTAAATACACCTACTACATAATAAAACGACGGAGATTTCTCCGTCGTTTTATTATGCAAACATTTTAAATACGCCTATCGCATTTAAAAATACAATAATTACAGTTACTGGAATAACATAACGAAGCAAGAAGAACCAAATATTAAATAATGTTTTCCCTTTCGTTTCCGTAACTTCTAATTCTTTCATTAACATCTCTTTACTCATTTTATTTGGTACGAATAGCGAAATGGCTAGTACTCCGAGCGGCAGTAATACATTACTTACCGAAAAATCGACGAAATCAAAGAATGTCTTACCAAATATTTTCACATCACTCATAATTCCAAACGATAATGCTGACGGGATTCCAACTGCAAAAATAAGAATACCAATTAATAATGATGCTGACGGACGCTTCTTCTCATTACCTTTCGCAACAGATGCTACTACAATTTCAAGCATTGAAATTGCTGATGTTAAAGTCGCAAAGAAGAATAAAATTAAAAACATAACAAAGAAAAATTGTCCAAATGGTATTTTTGCAAATACTGCCGGAAGGACGATAAACAGTAATCCTGGCCCTTCAGTCGGCTTAACGCCTAATGCGAAAATCGCTGGGAAAATTGCTAATCCTGCAAGTACTGTAACAAAAACAGTTAAACTTACAATAGATGTTGCTGATTTCGCTAAATGTTCTTCTTTCTTCAAGTACGAACTATACGTGACCATTACTGAGGCACCTACTGTTAGTGAGAAGAACGATTGTCCCATCGCGTATAAAATCGTATCTGCTGTCAGCTTTGAGAAATCTGGTTTTAAGAAGAACTCTACCCCAGCCATAGCACCATCAAGTGTTAACGCACGAATAATGATAGCAATAAATAAAATGAATAATAGCGGCATCATATACTTACTTGCTTTTTCTATTCCTTTCTCGACACCTTTACTTACAACAAAAATAGTGCAAAGCATGAAGATAAATTGCGCTCCAATCGCGCTTACTGGATTTGAAATCGTTTCACCAAACAATTTCCCGTAATCAACAACACCATTCCAGAAGCTTCCTGTAATACTATAGTATAAATACAGTAAAATCCATCCACCTACAACACTATAAAAAGAGAGTACACTAAAACAAGTTACAACTCCCATACGACCAATCCAAGGATATACTTTACTATTTGGTACTAGTACTTTATAAGCTGTAACCGCCTCTTTTTGAGTGCTACGTCCAATAACAAACTCCGCTAATAGTAAAGGCATACCTATAAATAAAGTTAATAGTAAAAATACAAGGAAGAATGCGCCTCCCCCACCATTACCTGCAACATATGGAAATTTCCATATGGCACCAAGACCTACTGCGGCTCCGGCTGCTGCGAGTACAAAGCCTATTTTCGACGTCCATTGCTGTGTTTCTTTCATCATAAATTCTCCTTTTCTGAATATTAAAACTTTTATTAATTATACACTTTCATTTCATACTCGCACACCTCCTTTAGAAAATAAAAAAGTCCCCTACACGCAAATATGCATGTAGAGGACGATATATGTAATGTAAATACCGTGGTACCACCTCAATTGGATTGATAAATCCCACTTGTTCAAGTACAGGAAAACTCCGATACTCTATCCTTTTAACGGCGGAACCCGGGTTGCCTACTACAATGTTCAACATACCTCTCGCAAGCCCATTCTGTATATTTTATCGTACCGGGCTCCCACCTTACCCCAGCTCTCTGAACGTATCAAATATACATACTCTTCTTGCTCATCGATTTCATTTATTGAAGTTACTTGTGATTATAAATTATATTTTTATAGTTGTAAAGTACAATTTATTCATTATCCTATATGAACTCTTCTCTCTAATTCTTGTAAAAACAATTCTCTTTTTTGTTCATTTTGAACATATATCGACTTTAATACTTCTTGCAACAATGTATTTCTCTCTCTTTTCTCTATTTGTAATTCTTTCACTTTTATTCTAACTTCGTATAAAAAATCAAGATACGATTCATACGCCTCATCATATTTATTTGCGATATCATCACGGATTTTTTTTGCCAGTTTCGGACTTGCTCCTCCAGTAGAAACAGCCACATTCAGTAATCCACGATGAATCGCCGCCGGAAAATGAACATTGCCACTTTCCGGGTTCGTAATAACATTTACTAATTGATTCTCTGTGCTATCTTCAGCAATTTGTTCATTTAATACGGCATCACTACTCGCTGCAACAACTAAAAAAGCACCTTGAATATCATTTTTTTCATACTCCCTTTGATACCAACGAATTTGCTTTTCTTCCACTAGTTTCACTAAATTCGCATCCAATTCAGGACTTATCACAATTATATCCGCACCTTGTTTTAGTAAAGGAATAATTTTAAATCCCGCGACTTTCCCTCCACCAATGACAACAACACGTTTCTTCTCAACTCGCACTGTAAGTGGATACATATTGATCTCCCTTCAATAATTTCTTCGTTTTCTGAATTAACATATATTGAAACGCTTTATTCTTTCCTAAATACGGACTTATTTTTATCTCATCCAACTCATATTGGCGCACTTCTTTTTCAATATGTTTCATAAGTAAACCTGTAAATAATAAGTAAGGAAGTACAACGATATTTTTTTCTTTTCGTTCAACAACTTCCTTTAACTTCTCCTCAAATTTCGGCTCGGCAGCCGCTAAATAACAAACCTCTACTTTTTTAATTTTCTCTTCATGTTGAAATAAAGAAGCGATCCAGTTTATATCTCTTAATACTTCAGGATCACTACTCCCTCTTGCAACGAGAAGTAGCGTCACTTCATTCTTATCTTCCTGTTCAATGCCACTTCCGCTATACACCGATTTCACAAGTGTTTCTGATACACCAAACGGGTTACCGTAGGTCACTTTAACATTCGAAAATTGATTATTTAACTTTTCCAATTCAAACGGTATATCTTTTTTCACATGACCTGCCGCTAATAAAAAAACTGGAATAACAATAATCTCTGTAGCACCACGCTTCACACATGTATGGAACCCTTCATCAATCGTTGGACTCGCTAACTCTAAAAAACAAACTTCTTGAATACTTGCCTCTACACGGTTCATGCATGACGTAATAAATGCAACCGCTTCTTCTTTAGCTGCTTTCAAACGACTTCCATGGCATATATATAAGATGGCTTTCATTTTATAACACTCCGCTTACTTGATAGGTACTTTCTGTCTGTTTCTCAAACCAATGGATTTTCCCTCTAAAACGGACCACTTCTCCAATTACAATCATGCTTGGATTTTGAATTTGTTCTTTTTTTGCAACATCCACAATTGTTCCTAACGTCCCAACAACTGTGCGCTGCATTGATGTCGTTCCCCGCTCAATAATAGCAGCAGGTGTACTTTTGTCTTTTCCATGCTTCATCAGTTGTTCACATATGTAGGGTAAATTGCTAACCCCCATATATACAGCTAAAGTCTCTACACCTTTCGCTAAATTTTCCCACTTCACTTCTTCTTCAGCACCTTCTTTCCTATGCCCTGTCACAATAGCAAAACTCGCACTTGCATCACGATGTGTCACTGGAATGCCAGCATAAGCAGGAGCAGCTATTCCAGCTGAAATACCAGGAACGATTTCAAATGGTACCCCTTGCTTTGCTAACGCTTCAGCTTCTTCCCCTCCTCTACCAAATACAAATGGATCCCCGCCCTTTAGCCTCGTTACAACTTTTCCCTTTTTCGCATATTTAATAAGAAACGTGTTAATCGTCTCTTGCTTCATCGTGTGATAATTTGGTAGTTTTCCGCAATAAATTAAATCCGCTTCAGGCTTTGCATGGGAAAGCAACTCTTTATTCACGAGACGGTCGTATAAAATAACGTCTGCCTTCTCAATACATTTCAACCCTTTCACAGTAATTAAATCTGGATCACCAGGACCTGCACCAACGATATAAACCTTCCCCATCATCTCTCCTCATTTCTACTATTAAAGTGAAACTTCCATCCTTATATACGAATGGAAGTTTTCATTATTTCGTATTACCTTTTCCCTACTCATGAATAACAAATGCCGCACCTTTTCGAATCTTCTTTTTTTCAAACAGGGAAATCTCCTTTACTTCTGGTAACGGTAAAAAATGCTTTTCAAGCTCTATCTCCGCGAGCTTAAATGCCTGTTCTTCACTTTGAGCAACGACAACAATCGGAACAATACTATTTACTAACACAGCTTCAAATCGATATAAATCCATATTGTCCCTCCTAAGACGCTATTACTTCTTCTAACACGGTATTTAACGCTATTTGTAATGTCTCTATACCAACACGACCGACAAAATCATAAAACGTTTCAGCTGGTAATTTATTCTCTTTGAAATAACTTATAAATGATGCAAGTACTTCAGGTAGATCCTCGCCATCTATTTTCCCTTTTAACTTTTGATTGTAAGCACCGCCATCTAACAACGTTCCACCTACGTATATTTCAAATGCTTCAACAATTCCTTTTTCCTTCGTTTTCATTTTCACCCCTTGTAATCCAATGTCAGCAATTTGACGTTGTCCACATGAATTCGGGCATCCTACCATATGAATACGAACTGGAACATCGAGTGCAATTTGTGTATCTAAGTACTCTGCGATTTTGCGTAATCTTTCTTTCGTTTCTACTAAAGCAAGATTGCAATATTCAATACCGGTACAGGAAACCGCATGACCAATAAATGATTTCGGACTTGCTGATATCGCTTCAAACAACGGCTCATTTAGTAAACCTGTTACATTTCCTGGCGGAACATTCGGAATAATGAAGTTTTGCGAATTACATGTACGAATCTGTCCATTTCCATACTGCTTAGCAATTCTTGCAATCTCAAACATTTCTTCTGCATGTAGACGTCCTACCGGCACATTAAAACCTACATATTTTAGTCCATCTTGTTTTTGATCTTGAACACCATAAAAGTATCCCGCATTCCATCCTTTGAGAGCACTTTCTCCTTTACTTTGCAAAGGTCCTATATACTCTATTAGTTTCTCTTTAAATTTCTCTGCTCCCCAGTCTGCAACTAGAAATTTCAAACGAGCTAAATGACGTTTTTCACGGTATCCAAAATCACGGAATATCGTAGCAATAGCAATCGCTACCCCCTTCACTTCTTCTGGTAAAACGAATACATCTAATTCATCAGCTAAATATGGACGAGCTGATAATCCACCACCTACTTTTATATGAAAACCAACTTTTTTCTCACCATCTATTTCTTTCGTAGCAGGTGTAAATGCAACACAGTTAATCTCTGCGTTTGCTGAGTTATAAATGTTAGAACTAATAGACATTTTAAATTTACGTGGTAAGTTAGAAAACTCTTCATTATGTTGGAAATAGTCATATACCTCTTTCACAATACCAGTTGTATCAAACAGTTCATTTGCATCAATACCAGCAAGTGGATTCCCTGTAATATTACGCGTTATATCACCACAAGCCCCAGCTGAAGATAACCCAACTCTTGCTAATCTTTTAAAAATATCTGGAATTTGATGAATTTCTAACCAATGAAACTGAATCGCCTGCCTTGTCGTAATATCTATTACGTCACGCCCATAATCTTCAGCGATAGAAGCAAGCACTTCTGCCTGCGCGTTCGTAATAATCCCTGATGGAATATTTACACGCATCATAAAATAACCAGCTTCTTTCGGACGTTGTAAATACAACCCTGCCCATTTGAATGCGTCCCACTCTTCTTTCGGAATAGATTCGAATCCATTCTCCGCATAGTAAGGAATATCATTAAAAATTTCCAATCCATCTTTTTTTAATTTATTTTTCTCAGTCTGATTTAATTTTTCATTGTTAGCCCATACTTTTTCATAACTCATTTTTTAATCCCCCTATATAAAACTACGCTCTTGTAAGTACTTCACGATTTGTTCTGCACATTCTTCAATAGAATACTTGTGCGTTTCTACAATTAACTCTGCTTTCTCTGGCTCCTCATACGGTGAATCAACACCAGTAAACTCTTTAATATCACCTTGTCTTGCCTTTTTGTATAACCCTTTTGGATCACGTTTTTCACACTCTTCAATTGGACATTTTACAAACACTTCTATAAACTCATCTGCCGCTAATAGATCTCTAACTTGTTTTCGGTCTACTCGAAACGGTGAAATAAACGCTGTAAGAACAACAGTACCTTGATCTACAAATAGCTTCGCCACTTCACCAATCCGTCTTATATTTTCCATACGATCACTTTCAGAAAAACCTAAGTCTTTATTTAAACCGTGGCGTACATTATCTCCATCTAGTACATAGTTTCCAATATTCTTTTCAAATAGTTTACGAGCAACCGCGTTCGCCACCGTAGATTTACCTGAAGCTGATAGACCAGTAAACCAAACTACAAAACTATGATGCCCATTTCTTACTCTTCTCTCATCTTTTGAAACAGATGCTGTATGCCAAGTAATATTCGTATCCATGTCATTCTCTCCCTATTCGGTTACTACTTCTTTTTTCAAACCTTTAATTAGCACTTCCACTACTTCTTTACGACTAAATGTACTCGGCGGAACCTCACCGTTTCTTAATAGTTCTCTTACTTTCGTACCTGATAAAATGACATGATCCTCTTTTCCGTGTGGGCATGTTTTCGTCGAAGCCATCGCTTCACATTTCGTGCAGTAAAAACTATGTTCAAAAAATAACGGTGTAATCCCTAACTCTTCCACTGTAAAGTTTGTAAAAATTTCTTGTGCTTCATAAGTCCCGTAATAATCTCCTACTCCTGCATGATCGCGCCCTACGATAAAGTGGGTGCATCCAAAATTCTTTCTGACTAATGCATGGAATATCGCTTCCCTCGGTCCTGCGTAACGCATTGCTGCAGGAAATACACCTAAAAAGACACGATCTTTCGGATAATAGTTTTGAAGTAATACTTCATAGCTTTCCATCCTTACATCAGCAGGAATATCGTCCGACTTCGTTTCCCCAACGAGCGGATTTAAAAAGAGACCATCTACAATTTCAAGGGCAGATTTTTGAATGTATTCATGGGCACGATGTACCGGATTTCTCGTTTGAAATCCAACCACTGTTTTCCAACCACGCTTTTTAAATTCTTCTCTCGTTTCAATTGGATCTAAATGATAAGAAGGAAACGGATTATTTTCAAAGCGTTTTGTAAGAATAATAGCTCCCCCGACATAAACGTTCGGTCGTTCATATAATTTTTTCACTCCTGGATGAGCCTCATCCGTCGTTTTATACACAAGTAACGCTTCTTTTTCCTTGTCAGGCACAAAAATATCTTCTATTTGAATGACACCATATACATTTTCAGCGTTAACAAGTTTTACTTCCTCTCCAGCTTTCAGACTCTCTGCTACTTCTTCTGTTACCGGTAATGTAATCGGTATACTCCATACGCTCCCGTTTGCTAAGCGAAGCGTTTCTACGACCGAATCATAATCTTTCTTTCCTAAAAAACCAATAAGCGGGCTATATCCCCCTGTCGCTAATAGCTCTAAATCACTTAACGCAATGTTGTCTAGTTGAATTTCTTTTTCAATTTGTGATACGTCGTATGTCTCGTCTATACGGTTTACTAATTCGTTTCTTATACTCATTTTCTATACCCTCTCTTAGCTTTATTTTCAAATTCACCTTATTGGTAATGAAGACCACATTCTGTTTTCACTTTCCCAGACCATCTACCATCTCTCGAATCGCCACCCTCACCTACAGGTAACGTACACTTCTCACAACCAATACTTGGATATCCAATATCATGCAGTGGGTTATACGGCAAGCTATGTTTGTATACATATCGCCACACTTCTTTCCACGTCCAATGAATGAGTGGACAAACTTTAATCGATTGAAAACGATGATCTTTATTTATAAACTTTGTATGCTTACGTGTTTCTGATTGTTCCCTCCTTAAGCCAGAAATCCACGCTTTTTCCGCTGCTAATGATTTTTCTAACGGTAAAATTTTTCTAATTTTACAACAAAGGTTCGGATTACTTTCCCATAATTTCTCACCATTTAACTTCGCTTGTTCATCAAGCGTAAGTTCCGGCTGTTTTTCTATAATATTTAATGTAGGAAATCGTTCCCGCACTTTTTGAATTAATTCATACGTTTCTCGAAAATGAACATTTGTATCTAAAAATACAACTTTAGCAGATGGATTTACTTGGTTTATAAGATGCAGTAATACCATCCCTTCCACTCCGAAGCTACATGCGTATACAATTTCACTTTTATATTCTTTATAAGCCCAACTTAATACTGATAGCGCGCCTTTCGTTTCATCTTCTTCTGAAAATGAAACATTATTTTCTTCCCACGTTTCATACGTCAACATGTTCTTTCCCCCTGTAAAAGCAAAAAGACGGTTTTAACCTAATATAATAGGTTAAAACCGCCTCTAGTTTTTCTAGTCAGCGCTTTTTACTTTAAACGTACCTTTTCACTTTTCTCTAATTGAATGACTTTCCCATCTTGCACAACAATTGTAATTGAACCATATTTCATATCAGCAAGCATCGCTTGAATTTTCTCAGATACTTCCTCAAAATGTTCCCGTACACTCACGCGAACAGCCCCCCTTTTTATTCATAAAAAAAATCTTTCCCATTTCGAAAAGACTGTTCGGTAATATATTTTACCTTATCTTTCAAAATGGATTCCATTTTGCTGGATTTAGCACCTTGCTTTCTATAAGCAGGTTGCCGAGCTTCTTCGGGCCAGTTCCCTCCGCTTCTCTTGATAAGCTTTGTATTTGTATTTTATCACAATTCTGATTTTTTTCAATCCTAGTTTTCCGATATATTTTAATTATTTTATTTTACAAAAAAGGAATTGCCCATCCGAACAACTCCTTTTCTCTATTTAAACAAGTTCTTTAATACGTATGCGATCGTTCCCAATAATATTTTCATATGTTTCGCGTTCTACAACAATTTGTGATGTGCCGCCTTTCGCGAAGACGACAGCTGGTCTACGAATCCGATTATAATTATTCGCCATCGAGTACCCGTATGCCCCTGTACAAGAAATTGCTAGTAAATCGGCAGAAGCAACTTTCGGTAGAGTAATATCCCAAATTAACATATCTCCACTCTCACAGCACTTCCCAGCAATCGAAACAAGTTCCTCATTCTCATCATTCCCTCGATTCGCTAACATCGCTTCATAACGAGCGTTATATAAAGCAGGTCTTAAATTATCAGTCATCCCACCATCCACTGATACATATTTCCGAATACCAGGAATGTCTTTCACAGATCCGACTGTATAAATTGTCGTTCCAGCATCCCCTACAATACTACGGCCTGGTTCAACCCATATTTCTGGCAGGGGATAATTACATACTGTAAATTGTTCCCTCACAGCACTTGTTACAGCTCGCACATATGTCTCAAGAGTTAATGGTGTATCTGACTCTGTGTAGCGTATTCCGAATCCTCCGCCTACATTTAGCACTTTTACTACATAGTTTGTTCGCTCTCTCACTTGTTCTAAAAATTGACGAAGAACTTCAATCGCTCGCACAAAGCCGGCCGTTTCAAATATTTGTGATCCGATATGTGAATGAATTCCTAACACATTATAATTTGATTTTTGTAAAGCAATCTCAATCACTTGCATCGCTTGACCATTTGACACGCCAAATCCAAATTTCGAATCATCTTGGCCTGTTGTAATATATTCATGTGTGTGCGCCTCTACTCCGGGCGTTACACGAATTAATATGTTCACAAATTTCCCATGTTGCACTGCTAAATCATGCAAAATTTCTAATTCCAAGAAATTATCTACGACAAAACAACCAATATTCGCCTGAAGAGCCATCACAATTTCTTCTTCTGTTTTATTATTGCCGTGAAAATGAATGCGTGATGCCGGAAATCCTGCTTGCAGCGCAGTATATAATTCTCCTCCAGAAACAACATCTAATGACATATTCTCTTCACGAGCCACTCGGCACATCTCCATGCACAAGAACGCCTTGCTTGCATATGCTACTTGATAAGAGAAACCACTTTCTTTAAACGCACGATGAAACGCGCGACACTTTCCTCGAATTGACTCTTCATCGTATACATAAAGTGGTGTTCCGTATTGTTTTGCTAGCTGCGTCGTATCGCACCCTCCAATTTCTAAGTGTCCTTGCCCATTGATTCGGCTTGTGCCGTGTAAATACATTTGAATTCCTCCCTTATTTCCTCTAAAACTCATAACCCCAATCTTCTATTCATTGCAGCACGCTTTTAGATAGACAAAAAACGCGCGGAACAATGTTCACACGCGTTTCTTATTAGGAAAAATATATATTGAAAAAATAAACGAGTTGTTATCTCCTCAAAATAAGAAACCGCATCAACATCTCCAAATAGCTCTCCATAAAATAAATATTATGACAGTACTACATTTATTCAATGCAGTCCCAATATATGAATAAGATGGTTATTCGTATATTTCGGCAATAGTCCCTTTCAACCTATGATCACAGATTCCATTAAATCTCCCATAGCTTACTCTTTCCTATCGCGGCCTCTACCTTTGAGAGTAGATGAGGTAAGTCTATTTAATTTTCAAACATCTAATTGTTGCTATTAACAATACCAAAGGACCATTTTATTTGTCAAACAATTTTTTATATTGTTTTTTTACAGTTTAATTTCGTATCATTTGGTAAGCGCTTTACTGAAATCTTTGACACTTCCCATTCCCCTTCTTCATTATTAAATGTAATCGTTACCTTCTCAAATGGTGGAGCAATTTTCCCAGCAACTCGTTCATACTTCGTTACTTCAATACTTGCTTGAAATAAATATGTACCGCTATACACTTTTTTTAAACTAATAATTTTAGGACATTGATAAGGCTTCAAGCTCCCATATTGTTTTTCAATTGCTTTATTTATTTTCGGAAATAAAACAGAATAAAGGGCATCTTCCATAAGAGGTGCATCATATTGGGCTACCGACACACTCGGTGAAGCAAAAAGTATAACACTACTGCATACTATAAAATATAATAATTTTCGCATTATAACCTCCGTATTATTACACGATTCTTTCTGCGCACGATAATTATCATACATAGAAACTCCGTTTTATTGTCTCCCACTGCCCTTTTTCTACTCAATTATTATAAAAAAGTCCACAACTCTCTTTTATTTTCGTATAATGATACTCATAGTATAATAAACATAATAACAAAGGACTGTTCGTATATATAAAATGAGGCGCTAATCAAACCGGCTCACAAGAACTGTCATGCTTTTTAGGAGAGGAGTATATTATGCTACAACATCTGTTTCCAAAACTGCGATTTGCACTCGTTGCAGTCGTTTTATTATGGATAAAAACATATATTGTGTACAAGCTAGCATTTGATATTAAAATTGATAACTTCTTTGAAGAATTTATGCTTTTTATTAATCCACTAGCTGCGTTACTTTTATTTTTCGGTTTTGCTTTACTTGCATCTAAACACCGAAACCGCATTATAGTTGGAATCAGTTTTATACTGTCCTTTATTTTATTTGGAAATGCAATGTTTTATGGGTTTTATAACGATTTCGTTACGTTCCCAGTTTTATTTCAAACAAATAATATGGCTGATTTAGGGACAAGTATAAAAGAACTCTTTACGTACAAAACATTACTTTTATTTGCAGATGCAATTATTTTAATGTTTCTTTCACGTAAATTCCCAGCATTTTGCGACAAGACGCCACTTTCTCGCTCTGAGAAGCGAACTTTCTTTAGCGGTGTAACAGCTCTATTAGCATTACAAATTGTCGTTTCAGTTATTTATAAGCCACAAATGTTCTCACGCTCATTTGATCGTCAAACTGTCGTGAAAAATTTAGGTTTATACACATATCATCTATTTGATATTACACTTCAATCTAAATCTTCGGCTGAACGTGTATTTGCAAGTGGTGACGGGTTCTCTGAAATTAAAAACTATACAGACTCAAAAGATAAGCAAGTTGATAAAAACTTATTTGGAGCTGCAAAAGGTAAAAATGTAATTTTGATTTCAATGGAATCTACACAAAGTTTTGTTATTAATAAAAAAATAAATGGAAAAGAAATCACTCCATTTTTAAATGAATTTATTAAAGATAGTTTTTATTTCGATAACTTCTATCATCAAACGGGACAAGGTAAAACTTCTGATGCTGAATTTATCGTTGAAAATTCACTTTATCCGCTAGACCGCGGTTCTGTATTCTTTACTCACGCAACAAATGAATATACAGCTACACCAGAACAATTAAAAAAATACGGATATTCTTCTGCTGTCTTCCATTCAAACGATAAAACGTTTTGGAATCGTGATGTAATGTATCCTGCACTTGGATATGATCGTTACTTTAATTTAAATGATTACGTAGGCACAGAACAAATGTCTGTCGGTTGGGGATTAAAAGATAAAGGGTTCTTTGAACAATCAATTCCAAAGCTAAAATCTTTACCACAACCGTTCTATACAAAATTTATTACTTTAACAAATCATTTTCCATTTCTTCTAAATCCAGAAGATCAATATGTTGATGAGTTTAATTCGGAAAGTGGTGTTGTAAACCGCTACTTCCCAACCGTTCGTTACACGGATGAAGCTCTTAAACTATTTATTAAACAATTAAAAGAGGAAGGACTGTATGATAATTCCGTTATTGTCATTTATGGAGATCATTACGGTATTTCTGAAAACCATAATGCAGCTATGGCTCAGTTCCTTGGGAAAGACGCTATTACACCGTTTGATTCTATGCAATTACAACGCGTCCCTCTCATTATTCATGTACCTGGTCAAGAAGGAAAAGTCATTTCTAAAGTATCTGGTCAAATTGATATTAAACCGACGCTACTTCATTTACTTGGTATTAAAACAAATCAATCAGTTGAATTTGGGACTGACCTATTTATTAAAGAAGAAGATCCACTTATGGTAATGCGTGATGGTAGCTTCGTTTCGGAAAACTATGTTTATACAAAAAACATGTGCTATAAACGAAATACAGGTGAAGAAGCGGACATTTCATTATGTCAACCAAATATTGAAAAAGCAAAAACTGAATTGAAACTCTCCGACAAACTCATTTATGGAGACTTATTACGTTTCGACCCTAACAATCGTTATAAAACCGGAACAATGACAACGAAATTTGAATAGCGCCAGAAGCAACTTTTATAAAAGTTGCTTCTTTTTTTACTTATTTTTCAAATCATTTCGCTATGAAATCTTTCACAAATTGGGAATTTTTTTCGTATGAGGAAGAAATTTATGGTATGATAAAATAAGTAAAATTTCATAAACTAATTAAGAATTTATTACAGAAAGCAAGGGATCAGATTTTGTATAGAGCAGCTATTCCAAACTTATTTACGCTCGGAAATTTATATAGTGGATTCTTGTCAATCGGCTATGCATCTTTAGGATATTATAAATCAGCTGCTATTTTAGTACTTATCGGGATGATGTTAGATAGTCTTGATGGGCGTGTTGCTCGTTTATTACGTGTTGATTCACAAATGGGAAAAGAGCTTGACTCGCTGGCGGATGTCGTAACATTTGGTGCAGCACCTGCTGTTCTCATGTATTACACATCTTTCTCCAATTACGGAATCATCGGACTATACATAGCGGGACTATTCCCTCTTTTCGGAGCATACCGTTTAGCAAGATTTAATGTAACACCATCTTCTACTTCAATGAAATATTTCACTGGGGTACCGATTACAGCAGCGGGAGGGCTTGTTGCTTTCTTAACATTATTTTCACATACCATTCCCAAAATCGTTCTTATTACAGTATTTGTAACGTTCGCATTTTTAATGGTGAGCCGCATTCGTATCCCAAGTTTAAAAGATGTACCAATTCCACGATATAGCATCATTATTACACTATTTCTAGTCGGAATCATTATAACAATGTACCAAACAGGGTTCGGTAATTTTTCTGTTTTCTTATTCATTGCTATTCCACTATATATTTTGTATATGCTATCTCAATTTCTTAGACAAAGACCATCTAAAAGAGCAAATAAAGAAAAATAAGAAACCTTCCGATTCCGGAAGGTTTCTTTTTATTTTGTAACTACTACTTTTTGATTTACAGGTGTTACAGGCTCTTCACCGTTTAATACGGCTAAAATATTTCTTACTGCCATTTCAGCCATCGCATCACGAGTTTCGAATGTTGCATTTCCTACGTGAGGAGCAAGTACTACATTCTTTAACCCTTTTAACTCTTCTGTAATTTTCGGTTCAAATTCAAACACGTCAAGAGCTGCTCCTTCAATTTCATTCGTTTTTAATGCATGAGCAAGTGCCGCTTCATTCATAATTGGTCCACGTGAAGCATTTACAATATACGCTGTTTTCTTCATCATTTTAAACTGTTCATCATCAATCATATGATGCAATTTCGGATTATAAGCACAGTTAATTGTAATAAAGTCTGCTGTTTGTAATAATTCTTCCAATGTTACATATGTTGCTTCCAGTTCACTTTCAGCTTCAGGCTTTCGATTTGGTCCTGTATATAAAACATTCATTCCAAACGCTTTCGCACGCTTTGCAACTGCCTTTCCGATTTCTCCAAGGCCAATAATTCCAATTGTTTTACCATGTACTTCACGGCCTAAGAAAAATAATGGTGCCCATCCATTAAATCCAGTTGTACGACATAATGTATCGCCTTCAGGAATTCTACGTGCAGCTGCTAAAAGAAGTGCAAATGTTAATTCTGCTGTCGCTTCAGTTGATACTTTCGGTGTATTCGTTACCGCAATCCCTTTTTCTCCGGCATACGAGTAATCAATATTATCGTAACCAGCACCGTAGTTTGCAACAATCTTCAAATTAGGTGCCGCATCAATAACTTCTTTTGTCACCTTTGTAGAAAGTAGACTTAACAATGCATCTTTATCTTTTACACGATCTGTTAATTCATCTAAAGAAATTAACGCATCTTTATCGTACATTTCTACATCATGATCCTTTAATAGTTCTAATCCGATTGCTGGAATTTTCCCTGCTACTAATATTTTTGCCACTACTAACACCTCTTCTATAAAAAATAAGATATCTCTTATCTTTCATTGTAAGAAATCCACCTATAAAAACCAAGGAATTTGATCATAGTTTTGAAAATCGACATTTTTTACCCATAAGAAAAGAGGAGATTCATCTCTCCCCTTTTCTTACGCTTTCTCTTGCGATTCTTGTCCAAGCTTTGCATCGATCGTTCCTTCTGCAACTGTATCGCTAATTTGTTCCTCAATAACTGATTGAGATGTAGCATTCGTTTCAGAAGTATAAGCTTGTTGCTGTGCATCTTGTACATTTTGTTTATTTTGTTGTTTCGCCATTTCTTACCCTCCTTTTTATTCTTTCTTATTTTGAACAAAAAGGGTGGTTTTCATCAAAAAATCGTGATCATTTTGAAATTGTTACTTCTTCTTCCAGTAATCTCATCGTTCTTACTCGTTTCGTAAATGTAGCTACGTGAGAAATATCATGATTACGTAACATCTTTATATTCTCTGCCACATATTTTCCTAAATCATTCGGATAATGAGCATCTGAGGAGAGAGTAACCGGAACGCCATGCTTAGCTAGTACTTGTAAATATAGCGGACTCGGACACATTTCGCGCACAGGATAGCGATAGTACAATCCCGCGTTTATTTCCGTTGCCGTATTTGTTTCTACTAACGCACGCGCAATTTCCTTATAATAAGAAAGTTGTTCATTTTCATCTAACCGATAATTAAATACTTTTATGTTATCAAGATGAGCTATAATATCAAATAAATTAGAGCGAACTGCACACTCAACCGTTTTGAAAAACGTATCATATAAAGCATATAAGTCATGTTCCTTAAAATATTCTTTCGTATCTGGATTATCAAATCCCCATCCATTTAAAAAATGAACAGAGCCAATTACATAATCAAAATCTCCTAATGCGAGTAAAGATTGTAATTCTTGTTCACCACCAATAAAATAATCCGCTTCAATTCCAAGTTTTAGCGTCACGCCTCGTTTACTCCATCGTTCTTTCGCCTCTTCAATTGCCTTTGTAAAATCATGCAGTGACGTTACCCTCACTTGGTCTAACCATCCCTTCTGTAAACGACCAAGCCCTGAATCACTTATATCGACATATCTTTCATAGTATTCTTTCGCTTCATAAAAACGGTATAAATGATCGACAATACCAACTTCTTTTATACCTTTTCGCAAAGCTTCTTCTAAATATAAATCAATCCATTTCGTTGTAAATGGCCCTTCTTTCACACGTCTTTGCAGGCGTTCTTGTGTTTTCACAAGCCATTCCATAGAATGTTTTTCTTCTTTAAGTGGTTCATAATGTTGTAACACTTCATTTATTTTAGCTAGCCATCCTATTGAATATGGCCCTTCTTCTAAATGAATGTGATAATCCACCTTCATCTACATTTCCCCCTTATAACGTATCTATTTCACTTCTGTCCCCTACTCGCGAAAGCTTCCCATTTCTTTCTGTCACTTCCTCCATAACATCTTCTAATGATATATTTTTTTCAGCTAATAAAACAAAGCAGTGATACAATACATCAACCATTTCTTTCACTAATTCTTCTTTGTCATTATTTTTAGATGCGATAATTACTTCCGTGCATTCTTCACCAATTTTCTTTAAAATTTTATCTTCTCCTTTTGAAAATAAATAATTTGTATACGATTCAGGAAGTGGATTTCCCTTTCGTTCTTCAATTGTTTCAAATAGTAATTTAAAGGCATTTTCCATATGTATCCCCCTATATAATTTGGTAGTGAAAACATGTTTTCTCTCCTGTATGACAAGCAGGTCCCACTTGCTTTACGACAACAACAATTGCATCTTGATCACAATCTAAATAAAGAGATTGCACATATTGGACATTTCCTGATGTTTCTCCTTTATTCCATAACGATTGTCTTGAACGAGAATAAAACCATGTTCTTTTCGTTTCTAGCGTTTTTTCATATGCTCCTTCATTCATATAAGCTAGCATTAAAACTTCTTTTGTCCCTTCTTCAATTACAACTGCTGGTAATAATCCTTTTGAAAAGTTAGGTTTCATAACCGCACCTCAACATTTGCATTTCTTAATTTTCTCTTTACGTCCTGCACTGTCGCCTCACCATAATGAAAGATGGATGCCGCAAGTGCTGCATCAACTGTTGTCTTTTGAAAAACTTCTATAATGTGATCAACGTGACCACATCCGCCTGACGCGATGACTGGTACGGAAACGCTTTTTGAAATTTCTTCTGTTAAACGAAGATCATACCCGTTTTTCGTTCCATCTGCATCCATACTCGTTAACAAAATTTCGCCTGCCCCTAGCTCGGCAACGCGTTTTGCCCACCCGATTGCATCCATACCCGTATCAACTCTTCCGCCGTTCACATAAACATTCCACTTTTCTTCTGCTACTTTTCTAGCATCAATTGCTACGACAATACATTGTGAGCCAAAGTGTTCTGCCCCTTCTTCAATTAGCTTTGGATTTCGCACTGTCGCTGAGTTGATTGAAACTTTATCCGCTCCAGCTCTTAGTAAATTGTACATATCTTTAACACTTGAAATCCCCCCGCCAACTGTAAGAGGAATAAATACTTTCGAAGCTGTTTTTTCTACAACATCTATAATTGTTTTTCGTCCTTCATGCGTTGCTGTAATATCTAAAAATACAATTTCATCCGCTCCCGCATCATTATATAAAGCTGCTATTTCAACAGGATCACCGACGTCTTGTAATCCTATAAAATTTACACCCTTTACGACTCGCCCTTCTTTCACATCTAGACATGGAATAATACGTTTCGCTAACATAACTTTGTTACCTCTAACACTTCTTCTAAATCAATCATTTTCTCATAAAGAGCCTTACCAATTATGACGCCGTATATATTCATATCATTTAATTTTTTCACATCTTGAATAGATGCCACTCCTCCAGAAGCAATAAGACGAATACCAACGCTTTTTTGTAGTAACTCTAATTGCTCTAAATTCGGCCCTGCAAGTGTCCCGTCTTTCGAAATGTCTGTAAACACAATCGTTTGAACACCTACATTCTCCATTTGCTTTGCTAAATCAATATAAGAAATTTCAGACACATCAAGCCAACCTCTCGTTGCTACGAAACCATTTTTCGCATCAATTCCAACAATAATTTTCTCTTTATATAGAAGAACTGCTTCTTCTAAAAATTCCTTATCATAAAGAGCAGCTGTTCCTAAAATCACTTTATCTACACCTACTGACAATAACTTCTCTACCGCTACAAGTGATCGAATTCCTCCTCCAACTTGCACAGGAATACGTACTGCCTTGCAAATCCTTTCAATAACGAGCAAATTTACTGACTCACCAGCAATTGCGCCATCTAAATCAACAATGTGCAACTTTTTCGCTCCCAATTTTCCGAATATAATCGCTTGCGCAACTGGATCTTCATTCATTACTGTTTCTTTACTAAACTCTCCTTGATAAAGTCTAACGCATCGCCCCTCTTTTAAATCGATAGCTGGGAAGATTTCCATGCCTCTACCACCTCTTTGAAATTTTTCAACATTTGCATTCCAATGTCACCGCTTTTTTCAGGATGAAACTGTGCGCCGTATATATTTCCTTTTGCTACAAAACCAGGTACTTTCACTCCATATTCACTTATTCCATACACAATTTCATTTGGACAATCTGCATAATAAGAGTGAACATAATATACGAAAGAACCGTCCTCTACTCCATTCCAAAGTGCTATTTCTCCCTCTTTCTTTAACTCATTCCATCCCATATGTGGAATTTTATAAGGAACCTTTAACTTTCGAATAACACCTGGCAATAAACTTAATCCGTTACAGTCTTGTAGTTCCTCACTTTTTTCAAATAAAAGCTGCATCCCTAGGCAAATGCCCAGAAGCGGTTTTCCTGAACTCCCGACTTCTTTTAACACACGCACTAAATTTTTTTCTTCCAATACATCCATCGCTTTCGGAAATGCACCTACTCCTGGTAAGATTACTCCATCACTTCTAAAAATCTTTTCTTTATCACCCGTTACGATGTACTCTGCTCCAATATATTGTAATGCTTGTTCCACACTGCGAATATTTCCTATTCCATAATCTATAATAGCAATCAATTACAACATCCCTTTCGTGGAATTTACACCAGTAATGCTGGCATTTCTTTCGACTGCTTCTCTAAGCGCTCTACCAAACGCTTTAAATAACGCTTCAACTTTGTGATGTGTATTGCTTCCGTATAAAATGCGAGCGTGTAATGTAATATTGGCAGCATGAGCAACTGCTCTAAAAAATTCTTCTGTTAGTTCTGTATCAAAATCCCCTAGCTTCGGATTCGTTAATTCTCCTTGAAATACAATATATGAGCGCCCGCTAATATCAATTGCGACAAAACCTAAAGATTCATCCATCGGTACATATGCGGAGCCATAACGGTTAATCCCCTCTTTATTTTGCAATGCTTCTTTCAAACAATTTCCGAGTACAATTCCAACATCTTCAACTGTATGATGCGAATCAACGAATACGTCGCCTTCCGCCTCCACTTGTAAACCGAATCTTCCATGCCTTGCAAATAAAGTTAGCATATGATCAAAAAATCCAACTCCCGTTTGTACAGAAACGTTCTTGCCTTCATCAAGCTGCAAACTTAATTTGATTTTTGTTTCTGTCGTCTCACGTATTTGACTGCACTCACGCATTATTCTTCCTCCTCAAATCTTATTTGAATTGCTCTCGCATGCGCATGTAATCCTTCTTTATTGGCAAGTTCTACAATATGATGTTGTACATCTCTTAACGCTTCCTCCGTATAAGACAGAAAGCTTGATTTTTTCACGAAATCATCGACTGATAACGGTGAGAAAAACCTTGCCGTTCCACTTGTCGGTAACACGTGATTCGGTCCTGCTAAATAATCACCGAGTGGTTCCGGTGCATATGGACCAAGAAAGATAGATCCTGCATGTTTCACATAAGCTAGAGCATTCATCGGTTCTTTTATATGTAACTCTAAATGTTCTGGAGCGATTTCATTCGATAATTGTAGCGCCTCATCTAAAGAAGGAACGATAAAGATAGCTCCATTTCTATTTATCGATTCACGTGCAATTTCGCTTCTTGGTAATGTTTCTAACTGTCTTTCTATCTCTCTTTCTACTTCTTTTGCTAACTCTATATTCGTTGTAATACAAATTGCTGTTGCTCTCTCGTCATGTTCTGCTTGTGATAATAAATCAGCAGCGATATATTTTGCATTACCGGTTTCATCAGCAATAACTACAATTTCTGACGGTCCAGCAATCATATCGATATTTACTATTCCGTATACTTCTCGTTTCGCCAGAGCAACGTACAAATTTCCTGGTCCAACTATTTTATCCACTTTTGGAATCGATTCCGTCCCATATGCTAAAGCAGCAATTGCTTGCGCACCACCTATCGTATAAATTTCATCTACCCCTGCAAGGCTTGCAGCAACTAAAATATGGGGATCAATCCCCCCTTGCCTTGGTGGTGTTACCATTACAATCTTTTTCACACCAGCGAGTTTTGCTGGCAATACATTCATTAATACTGACGAAGGATACGAAGCAGTTCCGCCCGGCACATATACCCCTATATTTTCTAACGGCCGAATGATTTGCCCTCTAATAATGCCTTCACTCGTGCAATCGAATATGGATTGCCTTTTTTGCTTTTCGTGATAAGAAATAATGTTTTTCTTCGCCTCTTGTAACGCTTCTAAAAATGAATTCTCTACAAACATACCTGCTCGTTTTATTTCTTCCTCACTTACACGAAACTCTTTAATCTCCACACCATCAAACTTTTTTGTATAAAAAGATAGAGCCTCATCCTTACTCTTCCTTACCTTTCGAACGATTTCGCTTACACTTCTTTGAACAGTTTCTTCTATTATATTAGCGTTTTCTCGTAGCAATTTTATTTTCGATAACGCCTTTTGAAAATCTTCAAAAACTATCTCCATTACAAGTCCCCCTATTTTCCTGACAAAATTTCTTGCTCCATCATATTTACAATACTGAATATTTCGTCTTTTTTAGTTTTTAATGCAGCCTTATTTACAATCATTCGAGCAGATATAGAACACATTTCCTCAAATACAATGAGCCCATTTTCTTGTAATGTTTTTCCTGTTTCCACAATATCAACAATCGCATCTGCCAATCCAAGAATAGGAGCGATTTCTACAGAACCTTCTATTTTTATAATTTCTACATCCTCCCCTTTATCATGAAAATAGTTAGAAGTAATATGTGGATATTTCGTCGCAATGCGTTTCTTCCGGTAGCTCTTCGGATTATAAGTAGGAATAGAAGCAACACAAAACTTACACACACCTACTCCTAAATCTAACATTTCATAAATATCTTTCTCGTTTTCCATTAAAATATCTTTTCCAACGACCCCAATATCAGCTACTCCATGTTCTACATAAGTAGCAACATCTACTGCTTTCACTAAAATAAATGAGATATCTGTATTTTTACTTTGAAAGACAAGCTTTCGTCCTTTATTTTTGAGCTCCGAACAATCAATTCCAATCTGCTCAAAGAGCGGAATCACATGTTTTTCTAATCTTCCTTTCGTTAACGCAATTTGAATGTTACGCATGGATTTTCTCCTTCTTTCTGGACTATCCATTTCTCTTTCCATACATATTCCACTAATGATTCGTTCTTTGCCTCAACGACCGTTACTATTTGGTTTTTTCTTGCAAATTGAAAGGTGTCTTTTACATTAGAGAATAAGGATAGCTCTACTTTTTTCCCGTCCTTTTGAAGTAAATTTCGTAATCTTTCCGCTTCTGCTAATCTATTTAACTCATAATGAATAATAATATCTATTCCCTTTCGTTCATATGGTTCTTGTTGCTCTTGCAGTGCCTTCACAATTTGATTGACTTGCACCGCGAGTCCAACAGCTGGCAGCATCTCTCCAAAATTTCCAATTAACTCATCATATCTTCCGCCACTAACAATTTCTTCTCCTATTTCATATATATACCCTTTGAAAATAACTCCCGTATAGTAATCTAAATGTTGGATCATACCTAAATCAATTGATATGTAAGATCCATACCCTAGTTTTTCAATTGCTTCATATATTTCTTTCACTCTTGCAATCGCCATTTTCATTTCATTACTTGAGGCGAGTTTTTCTGCTTCCTCAATCACTTCTAAATTCCCAAATAGCCTTGGTAATTTCTCAAGTAATCTTACTGTTTCATCACATCGATCTAATTTCTTTTCTCTAATAAAATTTGATAGAGCCGCATAATTTTTACTTTCAATGTATGTCCTAAGTACTCTCTCTTCTTCCTCATGAATGGAGAGTTTTTTTACAATACATTTATATAACTGCACTTGCCCAATCTCTATTGTAAAAGATTGCACCTTCACCTTTTGAAGCGATTGAATGACGCTTATGACGCATTCAATTTCAGCTCTTACATTATCAATCCCTATAATTTCAATACCACTTTGTACAATTTCATTATATTTTCCAGTAAGGGACTCATTCGCCCGAAATACATTCCCGCCATACGTCAGTTTAAGCGGCGTATCCCACCTCTGCGTTCCCATCACTCTCGCTAAAGGAATTGTCATATCTGGACGTAACACGATAATCCGTCCCTTTTCATCAAAAAATTTATACATCTTTTCTTCATCTATCGGTCTATTTTGAAAGGCAAAAACATCATAAAATTCAATTGTAGGTGTCCTTATTTCCTCATAACCTCGCCCTAAAAAAGTACGTCTTAATTTTTGCTCCACTTCTTCAATTAACGTACATTCTTCGAATAAATAGTCTCTCGTTCCATTTGGGTTTGCCCGTTTCCATTTTGTCATCTAAATTCTCACACCTTTCCCTTTCTAATGTATGCCCATTTCATTCACCTAAACCGAAAATAAAAAGAGCCTTGTAGACAAAATACCTACAAGGCTCTTTAGTAGAGTGTAGGTACAACGGGAATAACCCTTGTGCCTACACGTTTTCACGCTAGGTTCAAGGGCTTTATGTATGATGATGTAGTTGTGTAAGCATTTTAATAGATTGCATGATATTCATAATACTTACTCCCTTTCTCCTCTGATTTTTACATAGTATATAATACTTCATTCTGAATGTAAATATTTTTTGAACATTCCGTTTTTTAAATATAAAGCTACTTTCCTTTCATACTCTACAATTTCTTGATGATATTGCATCGTAATACTAATTTCGTCTAGACCATTTAATAATTTCTCTTTCCACATTTTCTCGATTGTAAAATAAAATCTGTGCGTACTTGTTTTAATTACCTCATTCTCTAAATCTACTTCTATTTGTTCTCTCGCATCCGTTTTGGCAAGTTGTTCTCGCATTTCTTTATCCATTACAATTGGTAACATACCATTTTTCATACAATTCATATAAAAAATATCCGCAAACCCGCCGGCGATAATAACGCGAAAACCATAATCAGCAAGCGCCCACGGAGCATGTTCTCTTGAAGAACCACAACCAAAATTATCACCTGTAATTAATATACTTGCTCCTTTTCTATTTTGTGCATTAAGCGAAAAATTAGGGTTTTCATGGCGGTTATTATCATAACGCCATTCATCGAATAAATATTTTCCAAATCCCGTCCTTTCAATTCTCTTTAAGTATTGCTTCGGAATAATTTGATCTGTATCAATGTTATTATTCATCAGTACTGCAGCAGTACCTTTATGAATACGAAATGGCTCCATCATAACTCTCCTTTCTAGTATCAACAAAATGACCGTATAACGCAGCTGCTGCCGCCATTGCTGGGCTAACTAAATGTGTTCGTGCCCCTTTTCCTTGTCTTCCTTCAAAATTACGATTTGAAGTCGAAGCACAATGTTCTCCTTCAGGTACTTGATCTGGATTCATTCCAAGACACATTGAACATCCAGGTTCTCTCCATTCAAATCCAGCTTCTTCAAATATGTGATGTAGCCCTTTTTGCATCGCAGCTTCTCTTACTCTTTTCGATCCAGGCACAACGAGCGCTCGCACACCTTCTTTTACCTTTCTCCCTTTCACAACAGATGCAGCAATTTCTAAATCAGAAAGCCTGGAATTTGTACAAGATCCAATGAAAACATGCTGAACAGGAATGTCATACGTGCTTTGTCCAGGGCTTAATCCCATATAAGAAAATGCTCTTTCGTCATTTGCATCCTGCTTTTCTGGCAATTTTTCATCAATACGAACACCCATACTCGGATTTGTTCCCCATGTAACGTACGGTGCTAAATCCGTCACATCTATCGAAATATGCAAATCATAAATTGCATCTGAATCTGTATAAAGTTCAGACCATTTCTTCTCGAATGTTTCAAAGTCTTTCGGTGCATATTTACGTCCTTTTACATAAGCAAATGTTTTTTCATCTGGTGCTATAATACCAGCCTTTGCTCCTCCTTCAATTGCCATATTACAAAGCGTCATTCTCTCTTCCATCTCCATAGCCTCAATCGTCTCTCCGTAAAATTCCATTACATACCCAGTTCCAACTGCTACACCGTACTTTGAAAGGAAATGCAAAATAATATCTTTTGCGTAAACACCTTTCTGTAATTTTCCTTTTAACTCAATACCCATCGCTTTCGGCTTTCGTTGCCATAACGTTTGCGTTGCCAATACGTGCTCCACTTCACTCGTACCAATGCCAAATGCTAGCGCGCCAAACGCACCATGCGTTGCTGTATGACTATCACCACAAACAATTGTTTTTCCTGGTTGTGTAAGTCCGAGTTCTGGTCCGATAACATGAACAATCCCTTGCTCTTCATCTCCGATATCCGCTAACGGCACCTGAAATTGTTTACAATTTTCCCGGAGTGTATCTAGTTGCTGCTTCGCAATACGATCTGTAATATTCCAAACATCTTTCGTCGGAATATTATGATCCATCGTTGCGAATGTTAAATCAGATCTGCGAACCGTTCGATTTGTAAGCCGCAAGCCTTCAAAGGCTTGCGGTGACGTTACCTCATGAACAAGATGAAGATCGATATATAATAAATCTAATCCATTTTCGTTTGTCGTAACTACGTGTCTTTCCCAAAGTTTATCTAGCAGCCTTTTTCCCATTATCTCCCTCTCCCTACTAACGCTTGCTCTTCCATCTCTTGTATAACTGCCTTCGTAAATGAAGTTGTCGTTTCAGTTCCCCCGATATCTGCTGTACATTTCCCTAATTTAAGGACTGCTGAAATTGCTTCTTCAATTGCACACCCTTCTCTCGTTAATCCGAACGATTGCCCAAGCATCATTGCAACAGAGCGCATCATTGCAATTGGATTTGCCTTATTTTTCCCCGCAATATCCGGTGCTGATCCGTGAATAGGCTCGTATAATGAAGGTCCCTTTTCCGCATGACTTGCTGATGGAAGCATTCCTAATGATCCCGCTAATACGGAAGCCTCGTCACTCAAAATATCCCCAAATAAATTTTCCGTTACAATTACATCAAACCGTCCTGGATTCCGAATTAACTCCATCGCAGCTGCATCTACTAAAATATGTTCTAGTTCAACGTCTGGATAACGAAGTGCTACTTCGTCCGTAACAGTTCTCCATAGTTTACTAGATTCTAAAACATTCGCCTTATCAATAGATGTTACTTTCTTCTTCCGCTTACTCGCTAATTGAAAGGCATAAGAAACGATCCGTTCAATTTCATGACGATGATACGTAAGTGTATCTGTTGCTACTTCGTCCGTTCGTTCTTTCGGATAAGAAAAATAAATTCCGCCTGTTAATTCACGAACGACAACGAAATCAATTTCATCAGCGTTTTTTAATGGCGATAAATGTGCCGTTGCGCTTTCTACCGTTACAGGGCGAACATTTGCAAATACTCCAAGTCCTTTTCTTAGAGCTAATAATCCTTTCTCCGGTCTTTCTTTCGCGCTATCCCACCTTGATCCACCAACCGCTCCAAGTAAAACCGCATCACTTGCTAAACAAGCGGCAAGCGTTCGTTGCGGTAATGGTTGCCCATTTAAATCGATAGCACTCCCGCCAAAATACTCATCTTGCAAATGAAAATGATGCCCATATAACCTCTCTACCATATGCAATACTTCCTTCGCACTTTCCATAACTTCCGGGCCAACACCATCACCAGCTAAACAAACGATACGTTTTTCCAATTTCAACACTCCTTTTAACTGAATTTTCAGAACTTTATTTTGATAGGTGAGGAAAGCTTCTCTCACCTATCAAACACTTATTTCACAAGCTGGATAAAAGATTTCAATTTCCCTGCTGCATGGACATATGCTCTCGCCGAAGCTTCCAATACGTCTTGTGCAACACCAAAACCTGATACTTGATGCGTTCCTTCTTTTAATTCAACATGAACATGAGCCAGTGCATCTTGACCTTGTGTAATAGATTGTATGCGATAATCCGCCAATTCACATTCTAATCCTAAAATTCTTTGGATTGCATTATAAATCGCTTCAATACTACCAGAACCAGTGGCTGCATCTTCGTATACATTTCCTTCTTCGTCTTTTAGCACAACTGTCGCGCATTGTGTACTATTTGAGACAAAATGTACTTGTAGTTGCGTAATGTTATATTGCTGAGCCGCAAATGCTGATTCCCCAAGCATAAGTGCACGTAAATCTTCCTCAGTAATTTCCTTCTTACGATCAGCTAATTTTTTAAAGGCTTCAAACACCGCATCTCGTTCTTCCTTTGTAAATTCATAGCCAAGCTCTTTCATTTTTTCTGTAAACGCGTGACGTCCAGAATGTTTTCCAAGTACGAATAGATTTTGAGATTCGCCTATTAGCGCTGGTTCAATAATTTCATATGTTGTCACTTCTTTTAAAACACCATCTTGATGAATTCCGGATTCATGAGCAAATGCATTCGCTCCAACAATCGCTTTATTTTTCGGTACAACCATACCTGTTAATCTGCTTACTAATGTACTCGTCGCCTTAATCTCTTTTAACGTCATAGAAGACTCCGCTTTATAGAGATCTTTTCTAATATGAAGAGCAACTGCGACCTCTTCTAGCGCCGCATTACCTGCTCTTTCTCCAATTCCATTAATTGTTCCTTCTACTTGCAACGCTCCGCCTTCAACCGCAGCTAATGAATTTGCTACTGCCATCCCAAGATCATCGTGACAATGACAAGAGAAAATTGCTTTTTCATATGAAGGAACGGATTCTTGTAAGTATTTAAAAAGAGAATAATATTCTTCTGGATTCGTATATCCAACTGTATCTGGAATATTAATTACATTCGCTCCTGCACGAATCGCAACTTCAACTGCTTCAGCTAAAAAATCTCTTGCTGTTCTTGTCGCATCTTCTGCAGAAAATTGTACTGTCGGAAATAATGATTTCCCGAGTGTAACCGAGCGGTGAATACTATCTAATACATCTTCTTTTGACATACAAAGTTTATATTTCATATGAATATCACTTGTAGCTAAAAATACGTGTAGACGAGGAGATACAGCACCTTTCACCGCTTCATATGCTCTTCGAATATCACTTTCTTTCGCTCTAGCTAAACTCATAACTGTAGCATTTTGAATGGTATTTGCAATGCGTTTTACCGATTGAAAATCCCCTTCGGAAGCTGCTGCAAAACCAGCTTCCATGACATGAATACCTAGTCTCTCTAATTGCCTTGCAATTTGCAATTTCTCTTGTTCATTTAAATTTATTCCTGGTGATTGTTCGCCATCACGTAGCGTCGTATCCATGAACAAAATCTGCTTCATATTATTTGACCCCTGCCTTTACTCGCGGCTGTACAAACGGCATCATTTCACGTAATTTACGTCCAACTACTTCAATTTCGTGTTCATTCTCTTTCTCATTTGTCGCATGGAAATTTGGTTTTCCTGCTTTATGCTCTGCAATCCAGCCTCTTGCAAATGTACCATCTTGAATTTCTGCTAGCACTGCACCCATCGCTTTCTTCGTATCTTCCGTTACAACGCGTGGTCCTGATACGAAGTCGCCCCACTGCGCTGTATCTGAAACTGAATATCTCATATTTTCAAGTCCGCCTTCATACATAAGGTCAACGATTAGTTTTAGTTCATGTAAACATTCAAAATATGCAAGTTCCGGTTGATAACCAGCATCAACTAACGTTTCAAATCCAGCTTTTACTAGCGCAGTTACTCCGCCGCAAAGCACAGCTTGCTCTCCAAATAAATCTGTTTCTGTTTCTTCTTTAAATGTCGTTTCTAATACACCAGCTCTCGTCGCTCCAATTCCATCGGCATAAGAAAGTGCCTTTTCAGTCGCAACTCCTGTTGCATCTTGGTATACTGCAAATAATGCAGGAACAGCTCCGCCTTCAGCAAATGTACGGCGCACAAGATGACCTGGCCCTTTTGGCGCTACTAGAAATACATCTACATTAGCTGGCGGTTTCACTTGATCAAAGTGAACATTAAATCCGTGTGCAAAAACGAGAGAATTTCCTGCCTTTAAATTTGGCGCAATTTCCGCTTCATATACTTCTGGCTGGAGTTCATCCGGTAGTAGAATCATTACTACATCAGCTTTTTCCGCTGCTTCTGCTACTGTATATACAGAAAATCCATCTTCTTTCGCTTTATCCCAAGAGTTCCCTTTTCTTAAACCTACTACTACATCAAATCCGTTATCACGTAAGTTTTGTGCATGTGCATGACCTTGCGAGCCATATCCAATGATTGCTACTCTCTTTTCTTTTAATACATTTACCGTTACATCTTTCTCATAATAAACTTTTGTCATTTTCATTTCCCCCTATATTTAAATGGTTATTGAATTAACATAACTTGCTTATCTTGTTTTTTCATACTACGCGTAAATGCTGTTACACCTGTTCTAGCAATCTCTTTCAAACCATACGGACGAAGTAATTCAATTAATGCTTCTACTTTCTCCTGCGTACCAGTTACTTGCACAACTATGGAATCCTTCCCAACATCTATTACAGCGGCTCGAAACGGTTCAATTAAACTATATAATTCTGCTCTTGCTACTGATGTTGCTACTTTAATAAGTGCAAGTTCTCTTGCGATCATCGCTTCTTCTGTAATATCTGATACTTTCAGAACATCAATTTGCTTATGAAGTTGTTTAATTAACTGTTCCACTTGCTGTTCATTTTCAACGTGTACAACAATCGTCATCCGCGATATGTCTGATGATTCCGTATGACCTACTGAAATACTTTCAATATTAAAATGTCTTCGTGTCATAACACCCGTAATTCGGTTTAACACACCACTTTGATTTCGAACTGTCGCTGTAACAATTCTCTTCACCTTTTTTCCACTCCCTCCATTTGGTGAACACCTTTCCCTGGCGCAACCATCGGCATTACCTTTTCTGATTGAAGTACACGGCAATCAATTACGACTGGTTCTTGTAATTTAATCGCCTGCTGTATTTGCTTCTTTGCAAGAAGTGGATCATCTATACGAACTCCTTTTATGCCATACGCATTCGCAAGAGCGACGAAATCTGGTTGACACGACAGTAAAGAGTGCGAGTATCTTTGATTATAAAATTCATCTTGCCATTGTCTTACCATTCCTAAAGCTTCATTATTTAAGATAAATACTTTAACAGGCAATGAGTGTTCTTTTAACACACTTAATTCTTGCAAGGTCATTTGAAATCCAGCGTCACCTACAATTGCAATAACTAGTTCCTCAGGCTTTGCAATTTGCGCACCAATTGCTGCTGGAAATCCGAAGCCCATCGTTCCTAATCCTCCTGAAGTTACCCATTTATCAGGAGTTTTGAGCGGATAATATTGGGCTGCCCACATTTGATGTTGCCCAACATCTGTTGTTACAATCGCTTCTCCTTTCGTAATTTCATATAACATGTCAATTGCGTATTGAGGCTTAATACTTTCCGAATTCCTTTTATAAGATAGTGGATACTTTTCTTTTCTACTCTTTAATAAAGAGAGCCACTTATGATGATTTTCTTTCCTTCCTTCTGGTTGAAGTAATACTTCCAGCGCTCGCTTAGCACTTGAAACAATTGGAATTTCAGTCGGCACATTTTTTCCGATTTCTGCTGGATCAATATCAATATGCGCAACAGTCGCCTTTTTAGCAAAATAAGCTAAATTCCCAGTAAGACGATCGTCGAATCTTGCACCTATATTAATAAGTAAGTCGCATTCATATAACGCCATATTGGCTGTGTAAGAACCGTGCATTCCTCCCATCCCTAGAAAAAGTTCATCATCTGGCGGAAACCCACCAAGACCAAGTAATGTATGCACAACAGGAATTTCATATTTACGAGCAAAACTTGTTAACTCTTTCGAAGCCTTCGCATGCAATACACCTGCTCCAGCTAAAATTAACGGCTTGTTTGCAGCCTTAATTGCTTGTAATAATTTGTTTATTTGGAGTAAATTCGGTTCATAATTAGGGTTGTATCCTGGTAAATCCATTTGTACGTCATTACATCGTTCTCCTTGCTCTACTACCATATCTTTCGGAAGGTCAATAACGACTGGGCCTGGTCTTCCTGTTCTAGCAATATGAAATGCTTCTTTAATAATTCGAGGTAAATCTGAAGCCTTTCGCACTTGATAGTTATGTTTTGTCACTGGCATCGTAAGCCCCATAATATCCGCTTCTTGGAAAGCATCACTTCCAATTAACGTCGTTGCTACTTGCCCTGTAAATACAACAAGTGGTAATGAATCAATCATCGCATCTGCTAGACCGGTAATAACATTTGTAGCACCTGGCCCACTCGTTGCAATGACAACCCCTGGATTGCCAGTAATTCTGGCATACCCTTCCGCGGCGTGAATAGCTCCTTGCTCATGCCTTGTTAAAATATGCGGAATTTCACAGTCATAGAGTGCATCATAAAGAGGTAAAACAGCACCACCAGGATAACCGAAAATCACTTCTACTCCTTCCTTTTCTAACGCTTCTAACAATAGCTGTGCACCAGTTGCCAGTTTCTCTTCCGTTTTTGAAGACATTGTTCTTATAAGCCCCCTTTTTGAAAACTTTTATCAATAAAAAAAATCCTACGTCCACACTCCAGCTATGTGCTGAAGGGACGAAAGATTTCGCGGTACCACCCTTCTTCGCAAGAATACTCTTGCCTCAGTGACCCATAAATGAGTCTAGCTAATAACGGAGCTACCGTCTAAGCCTAGACAAATGCTTCAGCTTAGCACTCAAGGGCGATGTTCGTCGACGTGAACCATCGGTTTTCAGCAACCACCGACTCTCTGTGAGGCTTCACAATCAACTACTCCTCCCTCTCAACGCTTTCTTATGTTATAAAAAGTTGCTATCCAACTTTATTTTCTTCGTAAATCTTCTCTCCATCTTCTATAACTAACTTTCGGAATTCTTCTAATAAACGATTCGTATGTGGACCTGTTTGCCCTAAACCAATCGTTCTACCATCTACTGTCGTAACAGCAATTACTTCAGCAGCCGTTCCTGTTAAAAATACTTCATCAGCTACATATACATCATGTCTTGTAAATAACTCTTCTCTAACGTCATATCCAAGTTTTTCACCGATTTCTAATATAGCGTTTCGTGTAATGCCTTCTAACGCTCCAGCAGAACTTGGTGGTGTAATTAATTTATTTCCTTTTACAATAAACACGTTATCTCCTGAGCCTTCAGCTACGTATCCTTGATCATTTAACATAAGTGCTTCTTGTACTCCAGCTAATTTCGCTTCAATACGAACTAAAATATTGTTTAAGTAATTTAAAGATTTTACTTGAGGCGACAAAACATCTGGACGGTTTCGGCGCGTTGCAACTGTTACAACCGGAATCCCCTTTTCATAATATTCTTGCGGGAATAAAGATAGTTGTTCTGCAATTACTACTACATTCGGTTTCTTACAAGAATCAGGATCTAATCCAAGATTTCCTGCTCCTCTCGATACAATAAGGCGAATGTATCCATTAGATAATTTATTTTGTCGAATCGTCTCAACAACAATATTCGTTACTTCATCTAAAGAATATGGAATTTCTAACATAATGGATTTTGCTGATTCATATAACCGGACAAGATGCTCTCTCAAACGGAAAACATTACCGCTATAAACTCTAATTCCTTCAAATACTCCATCGCCATATAAATAACCATGATCATATACTGAAACTTTTGCCTCGTCTTTTGGAACAAATTCTCCATTTAAGAAAATCCATTGCTCGTTCACTGGAAAGCGCCTCCTATGTTCTATGAATTTTTTATTGTTTCCTAGTTTACTCTCCTTTCTAAATAAATCAAGTGAATTTTTAGAAAATTTATAATTTTTAATCGTACGTACATCTTTGATTATATTGATTTAACAGCATTGTTAACGTTTACAAAAAGTCAAAAAATTTTTTTCGCCAATTTTCACTAAAAAAAATATTTGTTTAAAAGAAGGATTTTCATCAATTGATACGAATCTATTGTATTCAATAAACGGACGTCCGTTTTTATAAATTCGGGAATATATAACGACTTTTGCTGAAAAAGGGGGAAAATAATAAAAATAACGCTGTCTAAAAATAACATTCATATTTTTCATTTCGTAATCATAATCCTATTTTTAAAAAACAATTTGTCAAAATGAAGGAGGAAAACAATATGGCGTGTGTACAAATTAAAGGAACGAGACAAGAGGTAGTAGAAATGCTTCAACTATTTGATCTAATGGATACGAAAGGTTTTTGTAAATTCGATAATTATGTAGAGGTAGAACCAAATAATAAAGAACATAATAATTTTATTGCTTCAATTGACATTCACTCAAATACTTCTTCCAGCCAAGATACTTTAAACGATCAATTCGTAAGTCAAATGCTTACTGGTGTATATAACGACTAAACAAAGATTTACTTCCTACCGTCTTTTCATAAATATATGCAGTGGACTTGAGCATACTAGCAACTAGATGGTAGGAGGTGAGAATTATGGCTAGAATTGGTGTTGAAAACTCATTAACAGATGTTCAACAAGCTCTTCAGCAACAGGGACATGAAGTTGTTACCCTGGGTTCCGAACATGATGCACAAGGGTGCGATTGTTGTATTGTAACTGGGCAAGATTCTAATATGATGGGTATTGCAGATGCATCAATTAAGGGATCGGTAATTACAGCTCATGGTTTAACAACAGATGAAATTTGTCAGCAAGTTGAGAGCCGCACTTAAATTTAATATACAAAAAGAAAGAGGACTCCTTTTGAAAAGGAGTCCTCTTTTTTATATTCACCTAACGGGAAAGTAACATATACTGGATGAAAGCCCTACCTCTCTCTCATCATTACGGTTCCACTGACCGCTCCTTGATTCACTAGTATACATATAAAGCCTACAATAATAATTTATAGGGTTTGTTCACAAAAGTTGTTGGTAAGACTACCCGATCTTTCGCAAACTTTTCGTATTATATTTATAAGGTTTATTTACTTTACACTAGCTGTAACCGAGACACGAATTAAAATTTTAACACCAATACAATAACTTGTCAACATTTTTTACAAATTAAAAACAGACAGTAACGGTTTGTCTGTTTTAGAATGGAGCTTTTTCTTTTATTACATATACAACAAAACCGCTTACTAACATACATAAGCCAACTACTAAGTTTTTGATATTAATCATAAATTCCTCTCCCTTATTCCACACATCATATATATTTACAGTTCAATTATTCCGATCATCATAAAGCGCACTTTTTCTAATATATCACAATTCCTAAAAAATGCAAGTTCACTTTTGGCGACCATTTACAAATTTATCTACAGTGCTTGGTACAGTATTTAAAGCCTTCTCAATTAAATGTGTACTACTATTGAGGTGTAATACTTGCACACCGTTAGAACCAACTACTAAAAAAGCAACTGGGCTAATGGAAACCCCAGCCCCGCTTCCGCCTCCAAACGGATGGCTTTGCTTGTTCTCTTTATGCTGCCCTTGTCCGTTATTATGCTTTTCGGAAATAAAATCACCTTTAAAGTCACTTCCGCCGGCACCAAAACCAAAAGCCACTTGAGATACTGTTAATACTACATTTCCATCAGCCGTTGAAACTGGACTTCCAACAATCGTATTTACATCTACCATCTCTTTTAAATTTGTCATTGCTGTTTTCATTAAATTTTCAATTGGATGTTCCATTATGTATTGCACCCTTTCCTCATTATTCTTTTTTATACTTTCCAAAATAGAGGAAGTCATACTAACTTTTCCTATTTCAAAAAAACAATTCCACTCTTCTAAATGGAATTACGCCTTGTACTCGCTCGGATAAAGTGAAACTTTAATCAGCAGGGCTTTGTTCATCACCCACTGATTATTAGCCTTCAGCAATCAGGCGTTTGCGGGCCACAAATAGCGGGATAAAAAAGAACAAGAGATGCATACTACTATTGAACCTTGTTATGAAAGGAGTCATGACTTTGACTGAGAAATTTGATGAGTATAAAAAAAGAGATAGAATAGATAGTGATTATAGTGACTACAAAGAAGAATATGCAGCTGAGGTTGCACCACAGCGCATTGATTATGATTACGATGAGAAAGATAATAAAGATGATGTAAGATCGTCCGCCGCTGGATCAACGGCTGGCTTTATCGCTCTTGCCTTATCTATCTTATCACTATTTACCTTCCCAACATTATTTGGTCTTGTTTCTGTATTACTAGGGATCTACGCTTATAATCGCGGAGCTACTGTAACTGGTGGTATCGCTGCGATTGTCGGCGGAATTGCAGCACTCATTGCAATTTTATTCCGAGTAGCGCTTATCGGTTTATTGTTCTCCCTTTTTTAAAAAGAAAAAGGTATCTCGCTTATGCGGGATACCTTATCCTGTAAATACATCTTCCGATGGATATTTAATTTTTTGTTTTGCTGGTCGTGCTAAAGAAAAGACAAGTGTTAACGGTCCGATTAATCCACAAAACATAACAAACATAATAATACATTTTCCAAACGCTGATAACTTTGCAGTAATCCCCATCGTTAACCCTACTGTGCCGAACGCTGAAATTGTTTCAAATAGTAACTGAATAAAGCTGAAGTTTTCTGTAAGCATTAATACAAATACCGCTGCAAAAATGAGTATTTGACTGGCAACAGCAATCGCTAACGCTCTCGTTACTGTCGACATTTTAATTGTGCGCTGAAATAAAACGATTTCCTCTTTTTTTCTAAAGAAAGAAAGGACAGATGTAACTAAAATAACAAACGTTGTTAATTTAATCCCTCCACCCGTTGATACACTTCCTGCACCAATAAACATTAAAACCATCGTAAATAATATAGATGATTCTTCCATTCCCCCGTAGTCAACTGTATTAAATCCAGCAGTACGAGGAGTAATACCTTGGAAGAAAGAAGCCCATAACTTTTCATTTAAAGGTAAATTCCCTAACGTCTTCACATTATTATATTCCAATACAAAAATCACAATCATCGCTATAACATTTAGCGCTACTGTTCCGACAATCATGATTTTGGAATGAAGTGATAATTTTCGAAAGCTACGACTATACCATATATCAATTAATACTGTAAAACCGAGACCTCCTATTACGATTAATGAGCAAATCCCAATATTAATAATAGGATCTCCTACATACCTTGTTAAATTATCCGGCCATAGAGCAAATCCAGCATTATTATAAGATGCAATAACGTGAAAAATGCTATAATATACACCTTTTCCAAAACCAAACTCTGGAATAAAGCGAAACGATAAAAAAATGACTCCAATAAGCTCAATACAAATAGAAAATATAAAGACACGTTTTACTAATTTTACAAGACCACCTATATTTGTCTGATTAAATGCCTCTCCGATTAATAATCGATGGCGTAATCCGATTTTTTTACCTAATACCCAAACAATTAAAATGGCAATTGTCATAAGACCTAAACCACCCGTTTGAATTAAAAACATAATAACAATCTCGCCAAACATCGTAAACGTACTTGCAGTATCTACTACTCCCAATCCCGTTACAGTTGCTGCTGATGTTGCCGTAAAGAAAGCATCTACCCAGCTAATATGTACTTTCGTTGCAAATGGTAACTTTAATAACAAACCGCCAACCACAATTAAGCAGAAAAAACCTAGTGCTAATATTTGTGGTGGATTTAATCGTATAAAACGATTATACAGCCCTTGTCTTTTTGTTACTTCCATATTCACTAACTCCCTTTTCCCCTCATAACTAAAGGCTTATAAGAAACCTTACATAGCGGGATAAACCTTATATTCTTATAATATAGTTGAGCATAATCCTTTTTTTTAAAGATTTCAACTTTTATTTATACTCGAACTCCACTTCATTTTATGACAAGAAACTTTCTATTATATTTATTCGTACTCTACAACTCTCGCAACAATCATTTTATATGTATCATTTCTCAAATTCTCATACCTTTCACTCTATGTTCACATCAAGGTCACATCCAACTTTTATAGTATATGTATCGGAGCTGTTCCTCCCTAATTTATAAGACATTCCCCAGTGTCTTGAACAGCTTTCCATCCTAATTAAATTGACATAAATTGTCCCCTTCCTTTGACCATCTCATATGCGATGGTCTTATTTTTTTATTTACTCTATCTTCTATTTAAAACTCCCTCTCTCTTTC